>CAZDZI010000001.1:0-21333 GCA_964509925.1 Candidatus Woesearchaeota archaeon
ATTATTCTTCAATCATTTTAACCATTTCTGTGAATGCTGGCCTAGTAATAAGAACACCAACACTAATTCCAATGATTGTTGTGATTGCAAATCCTTTTAATAGTCCTGCTCCTGCCCATAAAAGAGGTAAAAGTGCCACCAGGGCAGTAAAATAAGCTCCTAAGATGATTGCAAAGGCCCTCTTTAGTCTTTGCTTTATGCTTAGTCCTGTGCTTTCTTTGGCTTCATCTAAAATAATTATCTGACTATCAATACCAGTACCAATTGCTGCAAGAATACCTGCAATACTTGGAAGATCTAGATTCCAATTAATAAAAGAAGCAACTCCTAAGATGATTGCAACTTCTGACAAGCTAGTTATAATCAATGCTATAGAAGATTTAACTTTTCTATATCTAAAGAAGATAACTAATGAAACAGCCAAGATTGCTGCAAGCCCTGCAAACAAAATTGAATTAATAAAATCTTTTCCTAAGGTAGGAGAGATTGTATCTAATTTAACAATTTCTAATTTATAAGGTAAACTTCCAGTTATAAGGATTGTTTGAAGCTTTTGCATTTGTTTTTCTGATGCTTCAAATGCTTCTGGTTGATCTTTTCCTGATTCACTTCCAGAAATTGCTATTTGAGTTAAAGGTCTTTCTTTAAATATTTCTGCTATATTTAATCCTGTTGTAAATTTATCATCTACAAATAATTCTAATTGTTCTGACAAATGATTTCCTTGAGGAGTAACATTTACCTCTAATTCTTTTGCTACTGAATAAACTTTATTTGCAGCATTATCACTTAAATAAACAGAAAACCTAAAATTACAAAAATATCCTCCATCTGAAGATTTTTGACAAGTTTCAATTCCTGCGCATGTTGCATCATTTCTACATACTGAAGCAACATCTTTATTTCCCCCAATAAAAACTGTTTCATTTGCAATTTTAGCTTCAAATTTTCCTTGTTTAGCTATTAATTCTTCTAAATCGTTTGGTGTTGCTCCTGCAATTTCAATTAACATATAATGGTTACCAGATAAATCTGACACAGGAAGAATATTCATATCCTTTATTCCATAAACATTTAATCTAGTAGAAACAACATTAATTAAATCCTGTGTTTCTGCTGCTGAAAGTTTTTGATCTTTTGCCTGTATTAAAGCCCTTGCTCCTCCAGATAAATCTAATCCAGTTTTGATATTGGTTGCAGGAAGTTGTGCAACGGCAATATTTGGATTTTTTTCTGAGAACATAATTACTTCTAATTCATTTGTTAAGAAAGTTGTTTTTACTTTTTCTCCAGTATATTTATCTTTGAGTGCATTAGTATAATCTTCTAAATTATTAATTTTGTTACCATCTATTTCCAAGATTATTTGTCCTTGTCTTAATCCTTGTTCAAATGATGTAGAATTAAGTTCAACACTTGTTATCAAAACTCCAGTTTTAAAGATTTTTGGAGGAATACCAAAAATTGCTATTAAAGAAAACATTAATACAATAATTAAAATCCAAATTTTCCAATTTATTTTCATTTTTTCTCCTTGTATTCAACATACCATTTAAGGATTGAAACATTAGTTATCCAAGTGTTTAAAATATCAAATCCTAAACCTATTGCAAGAATGGTAAATATTTGCGTTAAAACAATTGAAAAAGATTTCACTACAACCAATGCAAATACTATTGCAAATAAAGAAGTAAGAGTCATGGTCATCCCAGTCTTAAATGCTCCAAAAATTCTTTTATTTAATGAACCATCTTGTCTTTTTAATATTCTAGTTGTAAGAAGGATATCTGTATCTACTGAATAACCAATAAGCATTAAGAAAGCAACAATTCCTGCAGTAGACATTTTCATTCCAAGAATATTTACTAATGCCAAAGTCATTAAAATGTCTGCAAAAGCAGAAAGAATTACTGCTGTTGAAGGAACAAAGGTTCTAAAGATGATAAATACAACAATCCCCATAAAAACAAATGCAATTAAAATTGCTATTAATAATTGTTTATAAAAACTTTCACTTAATGTACTTCCTGTAAACTCAATGCTACTATTTTCACTTGTTAATTTATATCCCAAATAATCTTCAAGAACTTCTTTTGTTTCTTCTCCTTCTGTTGTTGTTTCAATAATTACTGCTTTTTGCTCTCTTGTAATAATGTCATATATTGCTCTTGTATTTACCTCTAATAATTTATCTTGTAAATCTTCTTTTATTTGGCTTGGAGAGATTTTTTCATAGATTGTAGCTGAAGTTCCTCCTGTTAATGAAATATCTTTATTTATGAAATCTCCAGTGTTAGAATAAAAAATAACCATAGAAATTAAAGATAAAATAATAAGTGCTACTGGGATTAGTAATAAAATTTTGTAATACTTATCGTGAAAGTTCTTTTTTTCCTGTTCCATTTTAATATTTTTTTAAAAAATGCGCGGACCGGGAATCGGACCCGGGTCAATTGGTTTCTTCATTAATTTTAATCTTTGGAAGCCAACTATTCTACCATTAAACCATCCACGCTTACAAATAAGAGTGAAATAAGTATTAATAAAGTTTATGAAACGCCCAAAGAAGGATTCGAACCTTCGACTTTCTCCTTAGGAGGGAGACGCTCTAATCCAGACTGAGCTATTCGGGCATGCGGAAGAAAGGATTCGAACCCTCGCAGGCACTAAGCCAAGTGGACCTTAACCACTCCCGTTTGACCACTCCGGCACTTCCGCATAAGGGAAACCAAGGTTTACCCTTATCAACCCTTCCTATTAAAATAGGCTCATGGCTGATGGAAATACTCTGCATTTCACATATAAAAAGCTTTATAAATGTCGAAATATCTGTAATTTTGTAAGACGGCCATAATGAGTTGGAAACACCTGTTCCCTTTCCGAACACAGAAGTTAAGCTTCTCATGTTGTTGGCGGTACTCTCCAAACAGAGGGGAAATCTTCAAGCTGTCTTCTTTTTTTTCTTTAACTTTTTATAGTCTTATTTCTTATTTTAATTATGAAAAAAATATCAAAAACAAAAGCTAAAGAAAGAATTTCAGAATTCTTTAAAGATATTAAAAGTAAATCTCCTAAAGCAGTAAATAAAATAAAAAAAATAGCTATGTCTCATAATCTTCCTCTTAAGGAAAATAGAAAGCTATTTTGTAAAAGATGTTTTGCTATTTATAAAACTCCAAAGACAAGAATAAAAAATAAAACAAAAGTTGTGACTTGTGAGAATTGCGGGGCGATTAGTCGTTGGAAATTAAAGTAAATTATTCTCTTTCATTATATAATCTTACTCTATCTTCTTCTGCTCTTACATCAATAACTTTCCCCTCTTTTCCAAAATAAATGATTAAACCATTTTTTTTAAGGGGTTTTATTATTGGAGGATTTTCAGAATAATCTCTATTGTCTTCTGTCATTTTATGATTTTTTAAATCTAGAAACAAGCTCAATTAAGTCTTCTTGACCAAGGAATGCTGCTCTGCAACAGAATCTTTCTAAACCTAACTCATCTAAAGCTTGTTTAGGAGGTTTTCCTTCTGCAACTTCTTTTTTAAACTGTTCCCATAGTTGACCTATTGGTTTTCCACATGAGAAACATCTTACTGGAATTATCATAATAATAGTCCTTAAAAGATGTTTAAAAAGCTTACTATCAGTAAATTTATTAATGAATTTTCCTTAGAAATCTCATGAAAAAGAGAGAGAAGAAAAAAAAGAAAAAAAGCCAGGGAGAGACATTTATTGAATTAAAGGGTGTTAAGAAATACTATCACATGGGAGATTCTATTGTTAGAGCAGTTGACGGAATAGATGTGGGTGTTAATAGGGGTGATTTTGTTGCTATTATGGGTCCTTCAGGAAGTGGAAAAAGTACTGCAATGAATCTTATTGGAAGCCTAGATTTAGCAACTCAAGGAAATATTTACTTAGATAAAGAAGAGATTCACGAATTTACAGAATCTGAACTTGCTCAACTAAGAGGGAAAAAGATAGGATTTATTTTTCAACAATTTAATTTAATTCCAAATTTAACTGCATTAGAAAATGTTATTCTTCCAATGGTTTTTCAAAGAGTTGATGAATTTGATCGACAAGATATTGCAGAGAAACTTTTAGAAAAAGTTGAATTAGGAAAAAGAATGGACCACTATCCTGGACAGCTCTCAGGAGGAGAAAGGCAAAGAGTTGCGATTGCAAGAGCATTGGCAAATGATCCAGAAGTTATTCTTGCTGATGAGCCAACTGGAAATTTAGACACAAAAACAGGAGAGATTGTTTTGAAATTTTTAGATCGCTTAAACAAAGAAGGAAAAACAATAATAATGATTACTCATGATCCAAAATTAGCCTTAAAACATGCTAATACTATTTTTTGGCTTAGAGATGGAAAAATTCAAAAAGTTACCAAAGGAAATAGGAAAGTAAAATGAAAGATCATTTTATTCTTGCCTTTAAGAATTTAAGGCGAAGAGGTATTAGGAGCTGGCTAACTTTAATTGGAATTTTTATTGGTATTGCGGCAGTGGTTGCATTAATAACTCTAGGAAATGGTTTAAGAGTAGCTGCACTATCCCAATTTGGCGTAGAATCTACAGAGATTATTTCTATTCAAGCAGGAGGATTAAATGCTTATGGGCCTCCAGGAAGTTTTGCAGTAAATAAATTAACTGAAGAGGATGTTGATGCAATACAAGATTTAAGTGCTATTGATATGGCTGTCGGAAGGCAGATTAAATCTGGAAAATTAGAATATAATGATAAAGTAATTTTTGGATATGTCACATCTATCCCTGAGGGAGAAAAAGGCGACTTTGTTTATGAACAAGTTGATTTAGAAGCAGAGAAAGGTAATTTATTAGATGGTGCTGATTATGGTAAAGTTCTTCTAGGTTATAACTTTCTTGTTAATAAAGTTGGATTAGATAGAGAAGTAGATGTGGGTAAGATAGTTAAGATGCAAGACCAAAATTTCAAAGTTGTGGGAATTATAAAAAAGAAAGGAAGTTTTCTTTTAGATAATGTTGTTTTTATGACAGAAAAAGATATTGAAGATTTGTTTGATACAAATGGTTATGTAGATATTATTGCGGCAAGAGTAAAAGATAAAGACTTGATGGATAAAGCTAAAGAAGATATTGAAAACTTATTGAGAAAGAGAAGAGATGTTAAAAAGGGTGAAGAAGATTTTGAAGTTTCTACTCCTGACGCTACACTTTCTACTATCAATAGTATTCTTTTAGGAATTCAAATTTTTGTTATTTTAATTGCCCTTATTTCAATTGCTGTTGGAAGTATTGGAATTATTAATACTATGACTACTTCTGTTTTAGAAAGAAGAAAAGAAATTGGGATTATGAAAGCTATTGGTGCTAAAAACTCAGATATTTTCTTACAATTTTTCTTTGAAGCTGGATTGCTTGGGTTAACAGGAGGAATTATTGGAATACTTATTGGGCTTGGATTGGGTGCTCTTGGAACAAGTGCAATTAATGCATACCTTGGGGCTACTATTGCTCCTCAAATAAATTTTGCATTAATTGGATTTTCCTTATTGGGAAGTTTTTTTATTGGTTCTATTGCTGGGGTTATTCCTGCATTAAGAGCAGCAAATCAAAATCCAGTGGAGGCATTAAGAGAATAAAATGATAAACATAGAGACAATAAAATACTCTGTAAGAAATTTATGGCATAGAAGAGGAAGAAGTATGTTGACTATATTTTCAATTTTATTGGGAATTGCTGCTATTTTTATTTTTATTAGTTTTGGTTTAGGATTAAAAGCATATGTTTCTGAATTTACTTCTCAAACATCTGCAGATAAAATTTCTATTATGCCAATGGGTTCTGGAGCACCTGGATTAGATACTACCTTTGCATTAAGTAAAGATGATTTAAAAGCTATTGAAAAAGCTTCGGGAGTTAAGGAGGCTTCTGGGCTGTATACTTCTGCAGTAGAATTAAATCAAAATGGAAATAAAAAATATGTGTTTTTAATTTCTTATGATCCTTCAACGTCTATTGTTTTAGAATTCTTTGGAGACATTGGGGTTTACAAAGGAAGATTATTGCGTTCAGGCGATGAAGAGAAAGTTGTTTTAGGATTTAATTATTTAGTTGAAGACAAAATCTTTCCTCAGGCATATGATTTAAATGATAAAATTAATATTGATGGAAAAGATTTAACAATTGTTGGTTTCTTTGAGCCTGTTGGAAATCCTTCAGATGATTCACAAATATATGTGACTAATGATTTTCATGAAGACCTTTATCCTAATAAAAGTGTAAAGGGTTATGCCTGGATTGTTGCTAGAGCAGATATTGATAATATGGATAATGCCATAGAAAATGTTGAAAAAAATCTAAGAAAATCTAGAAATCTCGAAGAGGGAAAAGAAGATTTCTTTGTCCAATCCTTTGCAGACCTAATTAACTCTTTTGCAGGAGCATTAGATGTTATTGTTGGTTTTATTATCCTAATTGCTTTGGTCTCTGTTTTTGTTTCTGGAATTAATACTGCAAATACTATGATTACTTCTGTTTTAGAAAGAACTAAGGAAATAGGCATTATCAAATCAGTTGGTGCTAAAAACTCGGAAATTCTAGGAATCTTCCTTTTTGAATCTGCTTTCTTAGGGTTTGTTGCTGGAATTCTTGGAATAGGACTTGGATGGTTATTCTCTTCTATTGCTGCAAATATTCTAAATAACTTAGGATATGGATTTTTAAGCCCTATTTTTCCTGCATACTTATTTATTGGATGTATCTCCTTTGCAACATTAACTGGAGGATTTTCTGGAATAATCCCTGCAATTAGGGCTTCAAGAATTAAACCAGTTGATGCATTAAGATATGAATAAATTATTTAATAAAATTAATTTTAGATTTTTAATTACGATGTCTTTCTCTTCTTCTCTTTTGCGCCTTTCGGCCCCTATACCAATAAAAGATAAATCCTATTGCTAAAATTATTGTAATATAAAACCAGATAGACATTCCTTGTTTCTCTGTAGCACGACCATTAAAATTATCCATATTAAAAGAGACTATCTTTTCTATAATCCTTCTTTCATTTATTCCGTCAGTATAAGTGATGATTAATTTTAAATCTCCATTTGTTGGAGTTGCTTCAAAATTAAAAGTAGTATCATCATTAGAATCTAAAGCGCCAATAATATTTCTATAGCTTCCCCTAACTGAAATTGATTCTTGTTGAGGAATATCTATAGTAAGTGCCTCCACATCATGTTCTCCACTATTTAAAATTTCAAAAGTAATCGTCTGTGTTGACTTATCATAATCCTTAACAGAAACTTCAAAATCTGTTCTTAAATCTGCAACTTCTATATTAAAAGATTTGGTTATAGTTCCTGAATCAGAAATAAGATCTATTTTTAATTTATTTTCTCCGTCCACTGCATCTTTATTCACAATTAATTTATAAGGAACTAATAAAAAAGATTCAAAATCTCGTAGATATATTCCTGATTTAGACGTATAAGTTGGATCATATCCTGCGTCAAGCTTAAATGGAAATGCTTCCTTAAGAACTACTGAAACCTTTCCACAATTTGAATCTACTGAACCATCAACTTGAAAAATTACTTTTACTGTTTCTCCAGGAGCTACTGGATAAGGGTCTTGATTTAACATTATAGCAGATAAATCACAAATATTTTCTGCAGCAACTAAAGAAACTACTTGTAAAAAAATTACAACTGCTAAAAATCCTAATATCCTCTTTTTCATGAGATTTCTAAGTGAAAATGTTTTATAAAGTTTTCATTTTGTTATTTAACGGGCAAAACAAATCTTTAAAAAGAATTTAAAATTTAAGAATTTGTTAAAAATAAAAATTGGTGAAAAAATGAGTAAAAAATGTATTTATTGTAAGGATAAAATTTCAGAAGAAAGTGTGGTTGATTTTTGTAAAAGATGTGGAACAAGTGTATGGGGAGAAAAAATGTATAACGCAATTATAGAGAATATGGAAAAAGCAAGAGAGAATGGAGATTTGTGCCATTCCAGAACAATAGAAAAATCTCCCAAACAGATAATTGAATCCTAAAAAGGATAGTTTTTTAAAGAGATTGTTTCTGAATTATTTATGAGTAAAAGAAAGCCAGTTAGAACTAGGGGAAAGCTAAGTCTTAGCAAGTATTTTCAAGAATTCAAAGAAGGAGAGGCTGTAGCTTTTGTAAAAGAAGCTTCAGTGATAAGTAAAGTTTCCAAAAGAATACAAGGACTTACTGGAGTTATTGAAGGTAAAAGGGGAAAAGCTTATTTGGTTAAAATTAAAGATAAAGCAAAAGAAAAAAGGTATCTCATTGAGCCAATACATTTAAAAAAAATAAAACAAATTCAGATAAAATGATATTAGACAGAAAACCATTAAGTATAAGTGAAGCAAACGAATATGTTGATAAAGATAGTGAAAGTGATGTTGTTGGATTTGTAAAAAAATTTATAAAAATCAAGCCAGAAAAAGCTAAAGAAATTAGAGAAAAAATAAAAGCTCTTGATTTAATGAAAGTGCAAGCTGAGCATATTTCAAAGATAATTGATTTATTGCCAAAGAATACAGAAGATCTTAACAAAATTTTTGGAGATACAGGATTAGACGAGGATGAAACAAAAAAAATACTTGAGACAATTAAAGAATACAAATAAAAAAAATGCCAAAAGAAGAATTTGCCATAATACTAGAGTACTTACCGAATGGTTATCCTCTAGAGAAAAAGACGATGCCCATAGCTCAAGCTATAGGGGAAGAAAATTTAACTCTTTTAGAATTAGTTCCTAGAAGGGGAGAAGCATTAGAGATAGGAGAAAAAGTATATATTGGCGAAGGCAAAAGAGACAAAATATATTATATTCTTGGAAGGCTTCAGAAAGAAAAAACAACAGAAGCTGCAAAGAACCAATTGCAAGAATTTATAAAGGAAATAGTTAAAAATAAAAATACAGAATTTGTTGATTTTTTTAACAAAGCAGAAGCAATTAATAAGAGAGTTCATCAAATTGAATTGCTTCCTGGTTTTGGAAAAAAACATATGAAAGAAATCATTGAAAAACGAAAAGGACAACCTTTTGAAAATTTTGATGACATGAAGAAAAGAATTCAAAACCTTCCAGACCCAGAAAAGGCAATTGAAAGAAGAATCTTTCAAGAATTAACACAAGAAGAAAGATATAATCTTTTTACAAAATAAAATGACAGAAAAAAAACAAAACAAAAAAGTCCCTGAAACATCAGAGCTAGACACTAAAATAAAAAATGAAGAAAAGACAGAAAAAAGAGAAGACAGAGTTATAAGATTATTATCTCAAGATATAGAAGGTAAAATGAGCGTATATGCAGGACTTACCAAAATTAAAGGAATTTCTTGGGGATTGGCTAATGCTCTTTGTAAAAAACTTAAAATTGACAAAAAAAGAAAGATTGGATTATTGACTGATGAAGAACTTCAAAAAATTGTTGATTTTGTAAAAAATCCTAATATCCCAAAATATTTAATAAATAGAAGAAATGATTTTGAAACTGGAGAAGACATGCATTTAATTGGAAGTGATTTAGAATTAAAAAAAGAGTTTGATATCAAGAGACTTAAAAAAATTAAATGTTATAAGGGTTTCAGACATACTTCAGGATTACCTGTAAGAGGACAAAGAACAAGAAGTAATTTCAGAAGAAATAGATCAAAAGGTGCTGGAATTAAAAAGAAGGAGAAAAAGTAAAATGAAAAGAAAACATAAACAATACTCAAGACCAAAAAGACCATTTGATAAAGCTAGAATAGAAGAAGAAGCGATTATTGTAAAAGAGTATGGTTTAAAAAATAAAAAAGAGCTCTGGAAAGCTGAAGCTAAGATTAAAATAATAAGAGAAAAAGCAAAAAAATTAGTGGGTTCTGATGAAAAAGAAAGACAAGAATTATTTGATAAATTAAATAAAATCGGTTTAAAGGTAAACTCTATTGCAGAAGTTTTATCCTTAGATAAAAAAGACTACTTAAATAGAAGACTTCAAACAATTGTTGCTAAAAAAAGATTAGTTCCTACTACAAAAACAGCAAGACAAATGATTGTTCATAAAAAAGTTTTAGTTGATGGAAAGGTAATTAATATTCCTTCAAAGATTATTCCTATGGGACTAGAAAATAAAATAACATTAAAAATATCTAAAAAAAGTTTAGAGCCAAAGGAAAAGAAATTAGTTAAAAAAATAAAAGATTCTGAAAAATCAGAACCTAAAGAAGAAATAAAGGAAGACACTAAATAATGGAAAAAATAAAAGAAGAAAAAGCTGAAGCAAAAGCTTCTGAATCAAAGGTATCAGAACCTAAAGAAAAAACAATAGTTAAAGAAGAAACTAAATCTGAAGTAAAAGATTCTGAAAAATCAGAACCTAAAGAAGAAACTAAATCTGAAAAAGATGTAACTCCTAAAAAAGAAAAAGTAAAAAAAGAAGCAGAAGGAGTAGTTAATATTTATACTTCATTCAATAATACAATTGTTCATGTTACAGATATGGCTGGACAAACATTGGTTAAAGTTACTGGAGGAATGGTTACAAAACATAATAGGCTTAAAGCAAATCCTACTATTGCAATGTTTATTGCTAAAAGAATTTCTGAAAATATAAAGGAAAAAGGTGTTAAATCATTATATGTAAGAATTAGAGCTAAAACCGGTAATCCTGCTCCAGGACCAGGAGCTCATGCAATAGTTAAAAGTCTTTCAAGAGAAGGATTTAAAATTTTGAACATATTAGACACAACTAAAATGGCTAGAGGAGGACCAAAGAAGAAAGGAGGAAGAAGAGGACGTAGACCTTAAACTTTAAATAGCCTCTTTTTGATATTTTAAAATGGACATAGTTAATTCAAAAGAAAATCAAGTTGTTTTTAAAGCAGATATAGAAGATTCTTTAGCTAATGCTATTAGAAGATACTTTAATCATGTTTCTGTTTTAGCAATTGACGAAGTAGAGATTCTTAAAAATGGTAGTGCTCTTTATGATGAAGTTGTAGCCCATAGACTTGGACTAATCCCATTAAAAGCAGAAAAAGTTGGAGAAAAAGGAGGAAACTTAAAATTAGTTTCTAAAAAAGAAGGTTTTGTTCATTCTGGAGAACTACAAGGAAATATTAAAGTAGTTTATGACAGTATTCCTATAACTTTTTTAGATAAAGGACAAGAATTAGAATTAACAGCTAGTGTTAAACAAGGTAAAGGGATAGAACATGTAAAATTTTCTCCAGGATTAATGTTTTATAGAAATGCTAGTGAAATAACTCTAAATAAAGAACTTGCAGATGAAATTAAAAAAGCCTGCCCAAATGTAACTATCAAAGAAAAAGGGGATAAAGTAATTGTGATGGATGATGGGGTTAATGAAATTAGAGATGTTTGTGAAGGAATTGCAGACTTTGCTAAAAAAAATGCAGAAGTAAAAGAAGACAAAAATTTGATAATCAGTATTGAAAGTTTTGGCCAAATGCCAATTAAAGATATTTTCAAAAAAGCTATTGATGCTTTAAAAAAAGACTTGGCAGAAGTTTCTAAGAAAGTTAAATAAACTTAAAAACTAATTAATTCTACTAAATTTAGGCTTATACGCGGGGTTGCCGGAGTGGTCAAACGGGACAGACTCAAAATCTGTTAGCTTAGTGCTTACGAAGGTTCGAACCCTTTACTCCGCATCGAAGACTTTATAAATACAATAAAACTTGAATTTTTACCTGCGAGTTAATCGCGTTAGCGGGAAATTATTTTCTCGCAAAAAATTGAAATGATAAAATCAAAAACATTAATTGAAAAACAACTGAAAAGAAAAGAAAACAAAGGATTAGTAGATACAATAATCTCTGCTAAAAAGCAAAAAGCTTGGTTAGAAGTTGCTGCATTATTATCTGCCCCTAGGAAAAATCATGCTAACATTAATTTAGAGGAAATAAACAAACAAACCAAAGAAGGAGAAATAGTTTTGATTGCTGGAAAAGTTTTATCCCAAGGCAATATTGATAAAAAAATTAAAATTATTGCATTAGATTTTTCAGATAGTGCTAGGGAAAAATTGAAAAACTCTGGAAATCAAACTTCAAGTATAGAAGAAGAAATTAAATCAAACCCTGAAGCAAAAGGGATTAAAATTTTAAGAAAATGAAAATAATTGATGCAAGTGGCGCGAGATTAGGAAGATTAGCAAGTTATGTTGCTAAAGAAGCACTAAAAGGAGAAGAATTTGCTATTTTGAATTGTGAAGAAATTATTATTTCTGGTAATAAAAAAATGATTAAAGAAAAATTTGAAAAGAAAAGAAGAATGATTGGTGCAGGGCAAAAGGGTCCTAAACATCCTAAACCAGCACATATGATTGTTAAACGAGCTATAAGAGGTATGCTTCCAGAACATAGATTTGGTAGAGGAAGACCAGCATTTAAAAGAATCAAATGCTATAAAGGAATTCCACTAGAATTTACTGAATCTAAAAAGATTATAGCAGGAAAAGAAAAGCCAATTAAATTTTCAAAGGTTGGAGAATTTACAAAATGATAATAACTTCAGGAAAAAGAAAAAGAGCTATTGCAAGGGCAGCAATTAATGAAGGTACTGGCAAGGTTACATTAAATAAAAAAGACCATAAATCTTTAGCTTTATTTGATAGATTAAGATTAGATGAACCATTAAAAATTGCTGAAAATATTTTAGGAAAATTGAAATTTGATGTTGCAATTACTGTAAAAGGTGGAGGAGAAAAAGGACAAATTGATGCTTCTAGAGTTGCTTTATCAAGAGGAATAGTTGAATTTACTAAATCTAAAGAAGTTTCAAAATCGTTTTTAGCCTATGATAGAAGTTTGCTTATTGCTGATGTTAGAAGAAAAGAACCAAACAAACCTGGAGATTCTAAAGCAAGGGCTAAGAGACAGTCATCTAAGAGATAATTAAAAATTATCTCTTTTTAATTTTATCAAGTTTATCTTGTACTTTATTAAATAATATTGATGAAATAATTGATTTATGTGTTCCCTCAAAAATCTGATTATTAAATTTTATTTTTCCTATATATGTAAAGTTTGTTAGTATTTTTTTAAGACCATTTACAGAAAGATTATGTTTTTTAGCTACTTTATTCAAAGTTGCTTTGTCCTCTAAAAATTCTTCAAATATTTCTTCAACCTCTCGATAGTTTTGAGCAGGAATTAAAAGTCCTTTTTCTAGAACATATCCAAAAGCAGCTCTAGACATTGCTTTGCCCTTAGAAGCTTTTTTAATCATACCTGATTTTTGTTGCTCTCCTCTTGTTCTAGAATATTTTCTAAAGGGTTTAAGAGCTTCTCCATCTACAGTGTCTTTAATATATTCGTCTACTTTTTCTGGATCATTAGGACAAAAATTAATACAAACATCACAAAACATTAATCCATGTTTATTAATACCTACACAATTATAATTACACTTCACACACTTCTCCATAAAAATTTGAAGAGATTCTTATTTATATAATTTTTTAATATAATAACTTAAATCGTTAATGTAGAAATCCAATTGCCAATAAAATATGTGGCAATTATTACAAATGTTGCTAAAGATAAATGTTCAAAAATTACTTTAAATGGATTATTTTTTCTTGTCTTTGCAATATTATAACTAAATAATGTTAATAGTGTAAATCCAAAAATAATACTAACAATTATTGCCCTATTTAAAGAGAATAATAATAAAGGTATTATAAAAATTAGTGCAAAAATAAACTTAAAGAAAACAGTTGAAAAAGTACTTTCCCAAATTTGTTTAGGGGTTGTTTGTTTACTCCCTGCTTCCTCTGAAAGATGTATTCCCATTGCATCTGAAAGTGAATCTGCAACTGCAATTAATAAAATTCCTCCAAGAACTACTGTTTTTGAATTAGTTCCAAAAGCTAATCCAATTATTAATCCTAAGGTAGTTATTATGCCGGAAGTTAACCCAAATCCAAACCCCTTTCTTACTGAAATTTTCATATTGTGAGGAGGTTTATTTATTTTTTAAAATTATCTTTTTCTGGATGGTAAAGACATTGGCAAGTATCTAAAGGGTACTTTAATTCTAATTCCCTTAACTGATACGGGCAATCAATTGCCCTTGCTAAAAGACAAGAAGACGTCTCAGTTTCAGGATGAACTACTCTAGCAGAACACTCTCTGCCTTTTTCTCTTTGTTCTTTTAATCTTTTACTTAAATCGTTTTTATATTCATCTGTAAATATCATTTTTAAAGAAGTAAAAGAGAGTGTTTTTGTTTTTTAAATTTTTCTGATTACTTTTTCTTAAACAATTCTTTTTGATTGAGAAACATTAAAATTACTGCTGGGACAATAAATAACCAGTCAACTGTGAAAGTTAGATATAAGCAAATTAAAGCAATAATAGAATATACTATTACTTTTGGTTTTACTGACATTCTCCCTCCACATAGTGTTCTACACTACTGTTTAAACAGGCCAAACAGCTGTTTGAAAAATTTGCTTTAATTGGCAAACCACAAACAGGATCATAAACTTGAATACAATAAAGCTCTGGACCTCTTGATTCTGGTGAACACTTTTTTCTTGTCCATTCTCTTACACACATTTGATCTGTTTCATTCCAAGAATATCCTGCAGGACCTAAACAACCATGTTCATCTCTTTCTCCCCCAATAAGAGATTCTTTTGCTATTGAAAATGCATAAATTTCTCCATTAGATTGTAATTCCCCCTGTACTCTTACTACATCTCCATTAGTTATTTCTGAAACATCAATTGGCTTAAATCCCTCCATTAAATCATACCATACCATCTGACCTTCTATCTCAAAACAAGGACAAAATACTTCTCCTTTTAGAGAAACCTCTCCTATGACCTCTGTTAATCCAAGATCTTCTGTAAATGTTTTATCTGAAATTGTGTCATGACATTGTCTTGGATAAGATTCCAGAACAGGGTTTCCTGCTGTAATACAACTATCAAAATCATTAATTTCTAAACTCCAATTATTTTGTAAAACTGCTACTGAGATAATAAAAATTGCAATTATCAAAGCAATAATTATTGGGAAATATTTTTTCATAATATAACTAAGAAATTATTGTTTATAATTTTTAAGGTTCGTCAAACTCATCTTCTCCAATCAAATTCTTTGAAATATAATCTGCAACATAATCTATAGGGGTTTTCTTTGACCTATATGGCCAACGTTTAAATGGAGAAGTAAATCTTAGGCCTCCAAGATAATATGCAACTCTATCTGCCTTTCTAATTGCTCTATTTCTTTGTTCATCTGCTCTAAATTCTACTGTTGCTTTAATTTCTGCTTCCTTTAAAAAATCCTCAAAATGTTCTGCAACAAACTTAGTCCTAGAAGGATTATCTAATCTATGTGCTACAATTGTTACCTCTTTTTGCAAAGAATATGTATCAATTGCTCTTGCAACTAAACTAGCCATTGCTCTTGCTCTTCCAACTAATCCAAATTGATCTAATTGATCCTTGGAAATAGTTGAGTAACAAAATAAATTATTTATCTTTAAAAATTGCCTTGCCCTTTCAACAAATTTTTTTCTTTCTTTTGGAGAATAAGCTAAAATCTTTCTTTCATACGCTTCGTTATTTGAGATTGCTCTTGGATAATTTGGTATTACGTGTGCTGCAATAATTAGTGGGAGTCCTTTTTTCTGAAACCCATTATTACTTTCATCTAATCCTATAACTGTTTTACCTAATAACTTTGGACGTCCCATTAAAAATAAACTAGAAACTTATTTTTAAGGATTAATTGACTATAAACTATCTATTGGAGAATGTATTTTCTTTAACAGAAAGCTGGTTGCTTACTTTTTTCCAAGCTTTAATAAAAGTAGTCATGGTGCCATTACATTCTTCCTTCATATATTCTTCAAATTCTTCTTTTTTATTTGGAGCAAAATGATGGCAATCTGAACAAAGAGTTATCAGATTTATTAATTCATCTTTCCCCTCCATTACTAAAGGTATAATGTGGTGGCTTTCCAAATTATTTCCTTCTTTATCTTGGATTTTACATTTTTGGCAAGTAAACTTATCTCTTTCAAAGCAATTTTTTCTCAAAGTTCTATTTCTTTTCATTTTAAAAAAGCAGTTTCTTTGGGCGCAACAGTATTTTTTTTAATTTTCCTGCGAATTACATCTCCACACCCTGATACGTCCTTAAGAATATCTGACTCAAAGAACCTTATAATTCTCCAACCCTTCTTTTTTAGATATTTATCTTTTATCTTATCTCTTTTAATATTCTTCTCTTGGTCTTGAGTTAATCGCTTTCCATTATATATTTCTGGGTTTGCATGCCAATAATCCCCATCACATTCAACTACTATTTTTAAAATAGGGATTGCAAAATCACATACAAATTTATTATCTATATCAAATTGTTTAACAAAAGGAATATTTTGTCTTAATAATTCTTGTGCCATCATCTTCTCAATTTTTGTGTCAAAGAATGGAAACTCATTATTTTTTAATCTCCTTATTGTTAATGTCCTAAATCTTTCCGAGCTAATCTTCTTTCTTTCATTGGCTATCTTTTTTCCATGAATATCTTCCCAGCTTCTACCAAACATAGAATGATTCTTCCCTTTTAATGAAGAAATATATTTATATTTGGGCCTTTTATGAATACCAAACTCTTTCATAAATTTTATTACTAGGCCCCTATCTAATCCCAACCTCTTACTAATCTTTTCTTGAGATAATTTTTGATTCCAATATAATTCATTTAGAACTTTTTGGAAAGATAAATTAAATTTTAATTCTATTTGCTTTATTTTTTGATCTCTTTTCTCCATATAGGCTTTCTTTATCCTTTTAGATAGCAGATTAATTCTCTCATCAGTATTTTTATCTAAACCTTTTGTCCAGCCATATTTCTTAGGATTTATTTTTCGTGCTTCTTCTTGAGTCCTTAACTTAATATTAAATTTTTTAAGATAATATTCTACTGTTGTTTTGCCAATGTTTAGTTCCGAACCTATTGCCCTCATGGATTTTTTCTTGACTATATAAAGATTTTTTAGTAATTTTTTAGAAACCCCTTTTTTCATACAAATATTAGGTCATGCGAATATTTAAACATATATTACAACTGGTCAATAGGACTCTTTACTGCCTTTATCTGTTCCTTACTTATATGGGTGTATAGCTCAGTAGTAGAAATCGAGGCGTGACCTAATAATACCTGAATATGCCTTATATTTACACCCCCTTCTAGCAAATGTGTTGCAAAACTATGTCTTAATGTATGTGGGTGGACATCTTTTTCAATTCCTGCTTTTTTTACTGCTTTTTGGACTATTTTTTGTATGTTTCTTGTTGAAAGAGAGCCATTTAATCCTGAAAACAAGTATTCTTGGTTATTAGCTTTTTGAACTTCTACTTGTTTTTGTAATTTTTTTAGAAGTTTTTGAGGGATATTAAAAACTCTATCTTTTCTACCTTTTGCTTGTCTTACAAATCCAATCATTTCCTCAAAGTTTAGATTCTCTGTCTTTAGGTTTGTTAACTCTGAAACACGAAATCCGCATAAATAAATCATTATGACCATTAATTTACTCTTTTTTGTTGGAATTGCTTCTATTAATCTTTGAATTTCTATTTTTGTTAAAACTGCTGGAAGTTTTCTCTCTCTTTTTGGTCTTTTTATGCCAGCAGTAATATCTTTATTTAAAACATTAGAATAAGCATACCTTAATGCAGATAAAAAGACCATTATTGTAGTAGAGGATTTCTCTGTTAATTTTTCAGCCATATAGAGCTTTACATCATCTTTTGTTATCTTCTCTGGGTATTTATTTGTAAAATCTAATAACTCTTGATTGGCCCTAAGATAGTTTCTAATTGTATGGTCTGAGTTTTTAGATATTTTTAATTCCACTTGCAATTTTTTTAGAAAATCATCTGGAATCATTTTGCTAACTCCTTGCAAGCTTTACATCTTTTTACAAGCTCTTTTTCATTTTCATAGATGTTTATCTTTCCTGCTTTGTAATCTTTAAATTTAGGTAAAGGAGATAAATGTTTATAGCCACGCCTTAACATTTCCTTAACTAGCTCCTTGTGTCTTTTTTTAATATTATGAATTTCCACCTGCCCTTTTTCAATATGTCCTTTCACACTCCTTCCTTTGTTCAAACTACCAATCAGCTGATGTAGCTCTTTATGCTCTCCAAGCAGATGTTGCCTGCAAAGTTTCTTGGGGTTTACCATCCACATTCGTGTCATTTTAGTTTTTTACCCCATTCCATGATTATCTTCCCCTTATTTTCGGTTCCCATAAATTTACGTTTAAGTTTATATCCCTGCCTTTTATAGAAGTTTATAGCATGAGTTGTTGGGTATAATAGAATCTCTTTGATCTTGTTGGCCTTTGCCTTCTTTTCTATAAATTTTAGCATCTTCTCCCCCAATCCCTTACCCAAAGAACTTTTCTCTAAAAAAAGTGAATTTAATACTTTTTCTTTTTTGTCAAAAATAATTACCCCAATAATCCTTGAATCGTCAATTAAACAAAAAACCTCTTTTGTCTTGATATACTCTCTAATCTTGGTAGGAGTATATTGCGCCAATTCAAAATCTAGATCTTTTTTTGTTTCTGTTTTAGCATTTATTTTTTTAAGAGTGTCTCTAATCAATTTAGAGATTTCTACAGAATTCTCTAATTTAGCTTTTTTAATTTTCTTCATTTTTCATAGTCTAGATTGTACGAACTTTTTTATAAATCTGAGTGACTCCTAGGGAGAAATGACAGGGTTCTGATAATATAGGTTGTACGTAGTATTTACACGTAACCAAAAGATATAGCAATATTTTATGCCTTTAGGTTAGCTTAGTGCAAAGAGTTTTAGTTATTTTGGATTTTTAATGTTAACTAGAATCTGGGGCTAAATTTTTTTATTAATTTTAGTTCTTGGGGGGTTTGTGCACTTAGGTTAGCTTAGTTATTTTAACTATATTTTGTGCATCACAGATATGTTTTTATTAAAGATTCTTTTCTTTTTTAGATGATATTTTTAAATATAAAAACAAGTGGCCCAGACCCAGAAAAACATGGTATTTTAAGTATAGGGGCAGTAGATAGTGAAAGAACAGGAAAAGAATCATATATTTATCAAGTTCCTAGGTTTGAAAGGGAAAAGGAAATTGTTCCAGAATATTTAGAAATTGCTGATTTTAAAGAACATGAACTAAGAGATCCCTCTAAACCCCATATAAGACACGCCCTAAAACTATTTTCTGAACTGGCTGAAACAGCTAAAGAGACTAATTTAGCTGGTCAAAATACTAGACTAAATGCTGAATTTTTAAAAAGAGCTATGGAAGAATATGCAATGCCTTGGCCTTTTAATAAAGACTATATTGATTTATTGACAACAGCCATAAATACTTATCGGGCAGAGAATATAAAAATCCCTATGAGGGAGAAAAGGATTGATTTAACATTTGATATGATTCTCTGGAGTGTTGGTTTAGAACGCTCTATTGGGTTTCACCATTCACTAGAAGATGCTAATTTAGAAGCTGAGGCATACTCTAGATTAGTCTATGGAAGAAACTTAATAAAATCATTAAGGGGATATAAAATAGATCTTAGGGGTTTTGAAGACTACAAACCAAGAGAATAGATTTATTTATGCACTTAGGTTAGCTTAGTTGTGTTGGATTATGTGTCGAAGTGTTTTTGAGGTATCAAACAAACAGGTGTTTTTTTCATTTTATCGAGGGTAATTTATGTTATAAAGGGTTTATTTTGGACAGCTGTTTGTTGTTTTTTGGAGGTGTTGATGGCTGTTGGTAGCTGTTGATTGCTGTTTAAACAGGCTGTTTGTCCTCTTTTTTTCAAACAAACAGGTGTTTTTTAGGGGTTTTTTAAGGCAACTTAGACACTCTTTTTTCAAAAAATTTTTTGTGTCTTTTTATTATTATCGTCGAAAAAAGGAGGTTGTTTATCGACGTAACAAAAGGTTTTTAAAGTATATTTTCTAATATATATTATGATTATGAGGTGGTTTTTTGGTAGGAAAAAAGAGATTGAAGACATAAAAGAAGCTACAAAAAGTGGTTTTGAAGGTGTTAAAAAAGACTTGGGTGCAGTTAGTGGTTGGATTAAACACCTTGATTCTGAAAAAAATATACAAAAAAGAGAGATCAAAGACCTTAAAGAGTTTTTATCGTCGGTTCAAGAGGAAATTGAAGGACTAAAAAATATCATTTCTATCATGGGAGAATTAAAAAACAAACAGCTGTTTAAAACACCCAAACGGCTGTCCAACAAACAAACAGCTGTTTATGCTGTCCAAACACCTGTCCAAACAGGTGTTCAAACACCAAATTTAGACCAATTTTCAGTAACTGAAAGAGCAATTTTATGGGTTTTATTAAACACAGATATGAAGCTTAGTTATGATGATTTAGCTGCTATGCTTGGAAAAGAGAGATCAACTATAAGAGGGCAGATAAATGGGATAAAACAGAAAAGTGAGGAAATAATAGAAGAGATTTTAGAGAGAAATGGCAAGAAAAGAGTGTTTATACCTGAAGAAATAAAGGAAAAACTACTCAAAAAGCAAAAAGTGAGAGTTAAAACAAGTAAAAAACCACAGAAAAAATGAAAAAGAGGAATTTTAAAAAGGTAAAGTGAGGATTAAAAGAGATTTTGCTTATTTTTAGGTTAAAAGTGAGGGAAACTCCTAAGAAAAATTCAAAGTAAATAAAGAAAAAAGATGAAAAGTGAGTAAAGACCAAAAATAACACTATTACACGCTAAAAAGCCAAAATTTAGGGGTTTAAAAGGAAAAATAAACCATGAGTTAGTGAGAGATATACTAGTTAAAGGTTACACCGAATAACTTAGTTTCTACTTTAATTCTAAAGGTCTCTTAACTGCATTATCGTCGGTAAATTAACTATTTTCTTTAAATTATTAGAAATCTTTAATTGTATAGTTTTATTATTAATCTTTTCTTTCTCGACGGGAATACCTTTTTTAATTAATCTTCCAACATAATCTCTTATTGAACTCTCTGTTAGCTTAAGCTTTATTGCTATTGTTTTATAGTCTGGTGCGCCTTTTTCTTCTTCTAATTGATATATCATAGAAAAAATAAGCATTTCTTGTTCTGTTAAGCGTCTAAACTTTAACCTAATCTCCTTTTTTATACTATCAAGAGAATTAAGAATTTCAATAGCATTGTCAACAGAATTATCCTTGATTTTTTGTGTATTTTGCGTTTGTCTGTCTGTCTGTCTGTCTGTCTGTCTGTCTGTTGGAACCCCTCCATTTCCAG
>CAZDZI010000001.1:21433-41791 GCA_964509925.1 Candidatus Woesearchaeota archaeon
TGTCTGTCTGTCTGTCTGTCTGTCTGTCTGTCTGTTGGAACCCCTCCATTTCCAGTGGAAATAGGCAATATTTGGGGTTTTACAGGCTTAAAAGAGGTGTTATGTGTCGAAGTATGTGTCGAAGTTGTCTGATTTTGAAGGTTATGTGTCGAAACAAGGTCTTTTTGCTCTTTTTGGATGTTCTCTGTTTTTTTATGTAAATTTTGTAATATTGTACAGATATCTATCATTTGGTTTCTAGTATCTGTCAATGCATTTCTTAAGAAATCTAACTCTTGTTTTAAGAAGGCCATATCTTGTTTTACCTTCTCAAAAGCTTCACGTACATGATCCATTTTATTTTAGATCATATAGAGTATATTAAGTTTATTGGTTTTGTTTGTATGCTTCATAAGCCTTATCGCTGAGCCTCCATCTAGAACGTCTAACATAATCAATTCCTTTTGGATTTTTCTTTATCTCTATTGTTAATTTTTTCTTTTTTAGCTCTAATAATAGTTTTTTAATGAATTCCTCGTCTCTGGCTAATTCTTTTGCTATGTGGGCTGCAAAAGTTGGTCTTGGATTTATAGAATAAAGATGTGCAAGTATTTGTTCAAAAATTTTGTCTCTTTTTTGTTTAGATATTTTCATTAAAGTTATTCGGTATTAGAATTTATATACTTTGTCTAGAATTCTTGAGTTACGTTAGAACCTTCTATTACTACCTTTCCCAGTCCTTTTAGATTGGCTATCTCAGTAAATATTGATTTTGAAGGATCTCTTTTAAGAATTACTTCAGAACCTATTGGAAATATGTCGTTTTGTGTTATTGTTGCCCAGGCATTGTCCATAAGAGCATAAGTGCAATATCCAAGGTCTTTTGCTTGCTCAATGTCCTTACTTGGACAAGGATTAGAGTTTTTATGTATAGAAGAAGGGTTTCTATCACAATGGTAACAAGGGATTGCACAAGGCAAAGTAGAAATCTTAAGGGTCATTTACTCTTTTTTCTCTGGTTTTTTTAAAGAAGGCATAGGAATATGTAAGGGTAGGCCTATTTGTTCTTCTAATTCAAGAGCCTTTACATTTGCTTTTTTAAGAATAAGATTAAAAATTAGAATTCTGAATTCTTCTGGTAGTTTTTTGTTTTTCCAACCTTCAATAACTCCTTTAGAAATTGTTTTTTTTACTCCAAGGAGAAGATCTCCTCCAAGTTCTATTTTAGCGATATTTGGTTGGTATTCGATTGTATAAACAAATTTTACCTTAATTAAGTCTTCTTCTCCCTTAAAAAAAGGTGAATCTATTGAATCTATTGTAGAAATATCTATTTTAGTGTCTAATTTTAGATTTTTATAAGAATCTGATGTTTTTTCTACTGCTATTTTTGTAAAGTTAAAACCTACTAATTTCATGTAATAATTATTGAAAATATCATTTTTAAATATTTATGTTTTAAAAAATAGACATCTCTTAAATTAAGTCTTCTTCAGAAACAATTACAAAATCACCCATAGCAATAATAGCTGAATAAGGTAAAAGTAATTCTTTTGTAGAACTTCTTTCTAAATTAAGATTTTTTGTATATGAAGTAGCATCTTTAACAACAAGGTTAATTAATTCTCCAGATCTTGTTTCAAATAAGGCATCTTTAACAAAACCTAGTCTTTTACCTTCTTTTGTAACAATCATTTTTCCTAAAATTACTCCAAAAGGATGTTTTTCTGCTTGCATGTTAAAAATAGAGGAATATTATTTATAAAGTTATCTGTAAAATTATATGAATTTAAGAATATATATATAACTCCCCCACCCCTTGGTTTCCTATAGAAGTATTTAAAAAGAAAAATGAAAATTTTTTTTTAATTTTTTTATTATAAATATATATATATTATAGTATATAAGTAGTAGTAGTAGTAGTAGTAGTAGTATATTATTATTATTATTATTATTATTATTATTCTTATTATTGTTATTAGAAAAATATTTAGATTATTTTATATTTATTAGATTATATATTATAAAAGTAAATATTATCTCCATAAGAAATTAAGGTGTCTTTCTTTTTTAGTAGTTATAATCCTTTATATAATAAAACTAGTTTTTCTCGAGAGTAATGATTTGCGCTTAAGTTTTTTCCAATGGAAATCTTGGTGTGGGGGTAATAGATATTTTAGAGAATATAAAGCTTTAAATAAAAATTAAGATTAAAATAAAAATAAAAAAGATGGTAAAATTAGATAACATTTTTGATTCATTCGATGAAAATAAAATTTTTAAAGATAAATTTATCCTTCAAAATAGTTATAACCCTGAAGAAATTCCACATAGGGATGAGCAAATTAAACAAGTTGCTTCTATTTTAGCTCCAGTGTTAAGAGGGGAAAAAACAAGTAATTTATTTTTATATGGAAAAACAGGAACAGGAAAAACATTATCTGTTAATTATGTAAAAGATGAATTATTAAAGAGGGCAGCAAAGAATAATGGGGTTAAATTAAGAATTGAGTATTTGAATTGTAAGTTAAAAAAAGTAGCAGATACAGAATATAGAATATTAGCTGCTTTAATTGAAAAATTAGGGGGAAAGGTTCATACTACTGGTTTGCCTACTCAAGCAGTTTATAGTAAATTTGTTGAGTTAATTGATAAGGAAAAACAATTATTGGTTTTGATTTTAGATGAAATTGATCAAACAGTTAAGAAAATTTCAAGTGATTTTTTGTATAATTTAACTAGACTTAATTCAGAGTTAAGTCAAACTCAGATTTGTGTGGTGGGAATTAGTAATGATTTAACTTTTTTAGAGCAAGTGGATCCTAGAGTAAGAAGTTCATTATCAGAAGAAGAAATAGTGTTTCCTCCATACAATGCTTTGCAGTTACAAGAAATATTAAAGAAAAGATCTGATATGGCTTTTCATGATGGGGTTATTGATGATGGGGTGATTGCTAAGTGTGCTGCTTTTGCTGCTAGGGAGCATGGTGATGCAAGAAGGGCATTAGATTTGTTGAGAGTTGCAGGAGAATTATGTGAAAGAGATGGGAGTGTTAAAATTGGGCAAAAACACATAGATGACGCAAACCATAAAATTGAGAAAGATAAGATTTTAGATATTGTTAGGACAGAACCAAAACAATTTCAATTTGTTCTTTATTCTATTATTAAATTATCTGAACAAAATAAAGAGAATTCTATTTTTACTGGAGATGTTTATAATTTGTATATGGATATTTGTAATAAAAATAAATGTGAAGTTTTAACTCAAAGAAGGGTTAGTGATATTATTCAAGAATTTGACATGTTGGGAATTATTAATGTTAGGGTTGTTTCAAAAGGGAGGGGAGGAAGAACTAGAGAGATTAGATTAGCTATAACACCCGAGATTACTACTAAGGCTAAAATAATTATCGAAGAGATCTTAGATTATAAATAATATTCATGGACTCAAAAGAAATATTAAGGTTTTGTTTTGAAAATGGTTTATTAGTAGACAATGAAATTTTAAATTTATTTAGTGAAACCAAGGACATTGAATCTGTTAAATTAATTATTAATCAGATAAAAAATAAAACAAATAAAAAAGTTTTAACAAAAAATGTGATTATTGATAATAGGGATCAGGTTACAAGTATTCTTTCTAGTTTGTCAGAAGAAAAACAAAAAAGTTTTGAGAGTCTTAAGATTAAATTAGGATTAAGTATTGAAATTTCTAAAGAAGTTTCTATAGAAAAGGAGAGAGAAAAGGATTTAGAGATAAAAGAAATTAGTAAAGTTAGGGTTTCTCCTAGAATGCCTGTTGCAAATAAAAAATTAGAGGTTAAAGATTTTGTTAAATATTTTAAATCAAGACTATCTTTTATGAGTTCTGCTCTACAAGAAAGAGCTGATTTAGATAATCTTGTTTCAATAAATAAAATTTCTGGGAATAGACAAGGAATTTCTATTATTGGTATTGTTTCTGATAAAAGAGTAACTAAAAATAAAAATATTCTTTTTGAAGTAGAAGATTTAACTGGAAAAATAAAGGTTTTAATTAATCAAAATAAACCTGAGCTTTTGGAAAAGGCTGAAGAAATTGTTTTAGATTCTGTTATTGGGATAAAAGGAAGTGGAAACAATGAAATTATTTTTGCGAATGATGTTGTTTTTCCTGATTCTTCTTTGCCTCTTAGAAAAAAAGGAGATAAAGAAGAATGTGCTTTGTTTATTGGAGATTTACATTTTGGTAGTAAATTATTTTTAAAAGAGAATTTCCTTAAATTTATTGATTATCTTGGGGGAAAGGTTCCTTATACTCCAGAGGTGGCTAAAATAAAGTATCTTTTTCTTGTTGGAGATATTGTAACTGGTGTGGGAAATTACCCTAATCAAGAAAAAGATTTGGAGATTAAGGATTTAGAGGACCAATTTTCTGAGTTAGCAAAGTTATTAGATCAAATTCCAAAACATATTGAGATAATTATTTCTCCTGGAAATCATGATGGGGTTAGAATTATGGAACCTCAGCCTGTTTTTGATGAAAAATATGCTTGGTCTTTATATCAATTGGAAAATGTTACTTTTATTGAAAATCCTAGTATGGTAAATATTGGTGGGGGGGAGATGTTTTCTGGTTTTGATGTTTTGAGTTATCATGGATTTTCTTTTCCTTATTATGCAAATAATGTTCCTAGTTTGATTATTAAAAATGGAATGAATTGTCCAGAAGAAATTATGAAGTATTTATTGAAGAATAGACATTTAGCTCCAACACATGCATCTACACAATATTATCCTCATGAAGAAGATAAATTATTCATTAAAAAAATTCCAGATATTTTTGTTTCTGCTCATACGCATAAATGTGGTGTTAGTTATTATAATAATATTTTACTTATTTCTGTTTCTTGTTGGGAGGCAATGACACCTTATCAAGAGAAGTTTGGAAATGTTCCTGATCATTGTAAGGTTCCTATGTTTAATTTAAAAACAAGGGAAGTTAAAATTTTGGATTTTGAATCATGAATACAGAACAATATTTTAAAGATTTGAAAAAGAATGTGGATTTAGTTTATGAAATGGCTACAAAGGCTAAGAATACTGGATTAGATCCTGTTAACAAGGTGGAGATCCCTTTGGCTATGACTATGGCTGAAAAAGTTGTTGGTCTTATTTCTACGATTTATCCTCAAATGCAAGGTAGTGGGGTGGCAAATAGAATTATTGAATTAGAAAAACAATATGGAAAATTAGATCCTACTGTTGTTTTTAAGATTGCAGAAGAAGTTGCAAAGCAAAAGTTTTGTAAGTTTTCTAGTTTGCTTGAAGCCATTGATGCAGGGATTAGAGTGGGTTTTGCATATGCTACTATTGCAGTTGTTGCTTCTCCTTTAGAAGGTTATACTGGATTAAAATTAGGAAAAACAAAAGAGGGAAAAGATTATTTTGTTGTTAATTTTTCAGGGCCTATTCGTTCAGCAGGTACAACTGCTTCTTGTGTTGTTTTGATGTTAATTGATTATTTAAGGGAACTTTTTGGTTATGCTAAATATGATCCTACTGAGGATGAAATTAAAAGGGTTTGGGCAGAATTAGAACATTTTCATGATCGTATCACTAATTTACAATATATGCCTACAGAAGAAGAAACATTATTTTTAGCAAGGAATATGCCTATCCAAGTTGCAGGAGATCCTTCTGAAAAATTAGAGGTTCCAAATTATAAAAATCTAGAGAGAGTAGATACTAATTTTTTGAGAAGTGGTTTTTGTTTAATTATGGCAGAGGGTTTGGCACAAAAAGCTGCAAAAGGATTGAGGTTGTTAAATAAAGCAAAAGCAAATGGAATTAAAAGTACTGGTTTTGATTTTTTAAAAGAATATATTGAAATGCATGAAAAATTGACAGAAGGTAAAAGTAAAAGTGCTGATGTGTCTGCTACTTATTTGAGGGATTTGGTTGCAGGAAGGCCTGTTTTTGGGCATCCTTCTAGGTCAGGAGCTTTTAGGTTTAGGTATGGGAGAAGTAGGGTAGATGGTTTTTCTGCTGTGTCTGTTCATCCTGCTACAATGGCTATTACAGATAAATTTATTGCTATGGGAACTCAACTTAAAATTGAAAAACCTACTAAAGGATGTGTGGTTGCTGCATGTGATTCAATTGATGGGCCAATTGTTAAATTAGTTAATGGAAATGTTGTGAAGGTTAAAACTAAAGAAGAAGCAACTAGGTTGTATCCAGATGTAGAGGAGATAATTTATTCTGGAGATATTTTATTTCCTTTTAGTGATGTTGTTAATAGAAATGCTGTTTTGCCTAAACCAGGTTATGTTGAAGAGTGGTGGAAATTAGAATTAAGAGAAAAGGATGCTGAAGAAGAGAGAAAGATTAATTGTTTTAATGTTTCTTTTGAAGAAGCTATTTTATTAAGTAGGAAATTTGGGATTCCATTACACCCAGAATATATTTGTTATTGGACTGAAATTTCTAAAGAAGAATTTAGGAATTTTATTAGTTGGTTAAAGCATGCTGTGATTAGAGATGGAAAACTTATTTTTCCATTTAATAAAACAGAACAAGAAAAATTTGAGTTGGGTAAAAGAGCTTTGGAATTATTAGGAGTAGAACATAAAGTAACTATTGAGAATGTTGTTTTAAGTATAAAAGATAGTAAGAGTTTATTTGTGAATCTTGGAGTGGATTTGAGTTTGTTAGATTCAGGAGAATGTTTTCTTAATGAAGTTATTAGTGAAGAAAATTATTTTGTAGATAAGAATGTTTTGGAAATTATTAATGATCTCTCTGATTTTAAAATTAAGAATAAGGCTGGAGATTTTATTGGGACTAGAATGGGTCGTCCTGAAAAAGCTAAACTTAGAAAATTACAAGGAAGTCCTAATGTTTTGTTTCCTGTTGGAAAGGAAGGTGGAAGATTAAGGAGTGTTCAAACTGCTTGTGAAGTTGGAAAAGTTAGGGGTGATTTTCCTTTGTTTTATTGTGAAAAATGTGATAAAGAAACTATTTACAATCTTTGTGAAGTGTGTGGAGAAAAGACTAAGCAAAAATATTATTTTTATGATATTAAAGAAAAAAGGTTTGAGAAGTCTTGTTCTCAATCTGAAAGAGAAGGAAATCCATATTGTAGAGTTGATTTAGATATTGGATATTATTTTGAAAAAGCTATGAAGAAATTAGGTTTAGAAAAACATGAAGTGCCGCTTTTAATTAAAGGTGTTCGAGGAGTGGCTTCTGAAGGAAAACAAATGGAGCATCTTTGTAAGGGAATTTTAAGAGCTAAACATGGGTTGCAAGTAAATAAGGATGGAACAATAAGATTTGATGGAACTGAACTTCCTCTTGTTTCTTTTAAACCTAAGGAAATTGGTGTTAGTATTTTAAAATTAAAAGAGTTAGGGTATGATAAGGATATAGATGGAAATATTTTAGTTAATGATGAGCAAATTGTTGAAATTATGCCTCATGATATTTTGCTTCCTAGTTCTCCTGAATCTCCTGATGAAAGGGCAGATGATGTTTTTGTTAAAATTACTCAATTTGTTGACGAGGAATTAAAACGTTTTTATGGGTTAGAGAATTTTTATAATGTTAAAAATAGAGATGATTTAATTGGACATTTAGGGGTTTTTATGGCACCTCATAATTGTGCAGGTGTTGTTTGTAGAATTATTGGTTTTTCTAATACTCAAGGACTTATGACTTCTCCATATATGCATGCTGCTGTTAGAAGAGATTGTGATGGAGATGAATCTGCAATTATGCTCTTGGGAGATGTTTTGTTGAATTTTTCTCGGAAGTTTCTTCCAAGTCATAGGGGAGGAACACAAGATGCTCCTTTAGTTTTAAATGCTAAAATTGATGCTGGTGAAGTAGATGATCAAATTTTAGATTTTGAATTTGTTAGAGAATATCCTTTAGAACTTTATCAGCTTGCAGAACAAGGTAAACATTCTTCTGAAGTAAAAGGGATTAGGAATTGTAAGGATGTTTTAGCAGAAGGAAAAGATCCTTTTGTTGGATTGGGTTTTACGCATGATACTGCAAATTTTAATGAAGGGGTTGTTTGTTCAAATTATAAGTTATTGGGAACAATGCAGGAAAAAGTACAACATCAAATGGAATTAGTAGAAAGATTAAGGGCTGCAGACACTTCTGATACTGCTAGATTAATTATTGAAAGGCATTTTATGAGAGATATGAAAGGTAATTTGAGAAAGTTTTCAATGCAAGGGTTTAGGTGTGTTGCTTGTAATGAAATTCTAAGACGTCCTCCGTTGAAAGGAGTTTGTTCTAAATGTAGTGGAAAAATAATCTTTACAATTCACGAAGGAGGAATTAAAAAATATTTAGAACCTGCATTAAATTTAGCAGAGAAATATAACCTTTCTCCTTATATTAAACAATCATTGCAATTAACAAAAGAATATATTGATTCTATTTTTGGGAAAGAATTAGAAAAGCAGGAAGGCCTTGATAAATGGTTCTAGAAAAGATAAAAGATTATTACTGGAATAAGTAAACAACCCATCATGTTTGTTCTTCTGACATTTAATAAAATACAATAAATTCCTGTTATTGTTGAAGTGATTAAAACTAAAAACCCTATAGGTCCTGAAACAAGAAATACAACCAAGGATAATAAACTTAGAGTTATATAAGATAATTTAGTATAATTTATTTTGTCAAGTTTTGTTGAAATAATTTTAGCTATAAATAAGGTTAAGAAAAATGAAATAATTCCACTTACAAATATGGTGATTATTATTAAGATAAAAATTTCCCAATTTAGTGTTCCAACTAAATTTTGTACTGCTGCAGCTGCTCCTGTTCGTGTTTTTGAAATAACATATAAAGAAATAAATGAAAAACCCATAACTAGAGTATTGGTTGCTCCTAATAATGCCAAGAAACCTTTTCTATCTGTTTTTGAAATTAAGTTTCCAATGATTGCTGCTTGGCCACTTCCCAATCCAGGGAGAAAACTACAAAGAGGAGAAGCAATGATTGCTCCTAATAATGGTTTGAGGATATTTGTTTCTGGTTTTGAAATTATTTGAGGAGGAATTTTTGTTTTATTTTTTATACTCCTTATTAACATGGAACTTCCAAAAAGGCCAGTTAATAGGGGGAGCAAGGGTTCTCTTATATCTAGATTAAGTATGACTACCCCTAAAATTCCAGTTAATAAGAAAACAAGTATTGCTGGGAGTTTTTTTCTTTCAATAGATAAAAGAATAATTGAAACAAAGATTAAAAGAAATGGAATTAATTCTCTAATTAGATCATATGTTTTTGAAATTATAAATATTGCTGGAACAAGAATTATTCCCAATACTGCAATTGCAGCTAGACTTCCATAGGTGGTTAAGATAATTGCTTCATATGCTTTTCCTTGTTTCAACATTTCATGTCCAGGAAGAATTGCAAGTTCGGTGTCTGTGTCTGGGCATCCTAAAAAGATAGAAGGGATAAAATCAATGAATGTATGAGTTATAGCCATGCTTGTGATAAATACAACTAGAAATGTTGGGTTGATTGAAAAAAAGAATGTTGCAGATGCTGAAATTAAGAAAGCTCCAATAAGATTTATGTGAATTCCGGGAATCATGCCTGTGAATGTTCCAGCTAAGATTCCAAGTAAGAGAAACATGACAATTTCAATTAACATTGAATAAATTTATAAGTTGGGAATTATATAATTAATTATGGTTGAGAAGATAGATAAGTTTGAATTAGTTAAAAGAAATACTCAAGAGATAATTGGGGAGGATGAATTAAAGAATCTTCTTAAAGAAAAGAAAAAACCAGTGGTTTATTGGGGAACTGCCCCTACTGGAAGACCACATGTTGGTTATCTTCTTCCAGCATTAAAAATTGCTGATTTATTAAAAGCAGGATTTAAAGTTAAGATTCTTTTAGCAGATTTACATGCGTCTTTAGATAATACTCCTTGGGATGTTTTAGATAAAAGATATAATTATTATGCTGCAGTTATTCCTTTAATGATTCAGGCATTGGGAGTAGATACAAAAGAATTAGAATTTGTTAGGGGAAGAGATTTTCAATTGAAAATGGATTATGTTTTTGATGTTTTAAAAATAAGTAGTTTAGTATCTGTTCATGATTCTACTAAGGCTGCTTCAGATGTTGTTAAAATGGAAAAGAATCCAAAACTTTCTGGATTAATTTATCCTTTAATGCAAGCAATTGATGAAGAACATCTTCAAGTTGATGCTCAACTGGGGGGAGTGGACCAAAGGAAAATTATGGTGTTAGCTAGAGAAAATTTGCCTAAATTAGGATATAAACAAAGAATAGAGATTATGAATCCCATGGTTCCTGGATTAATTGGAAAGAAAATGTCTGCAAGTGATGAAAAATCTAAGATTGATTTGTTAGATGATGAAAAAACCGTGCAAGATAAATTAAAGGGAGCAGAGATGGTTGCAGGAAATCCAGATAATGGGGTTATGGCTTTTTTGAAATATGTGATTATGACTCTTAAAAAAGATAAAAAAGGAAAATTTGTTGTTGAACGTCCAGAGAAATATGGTGGAAATTTAGAATATTTGAGTTATAATGAGGTTGAAGAGGATTTTGTTAATAATAAGATTCATCCTCTTGATTTAAAAATGGCTGTTGCTAGAGAAATTTCAGATTTATTAAAGATTTTTCAGAAAAATAAAGTTATGTTAGAAAAATTATCAAAAGAAGCTTACAAATAGAGCGAAGAGCACTAAACCAATTATTCTTGGAATAAGTCCATAGATTGAAAATGTCTTTTTTTTAACTCCTAATGAACCAAAGATAATTGGAATATATGGAATTGGAGATACTGCAGCTAAGGCAATAACCCATTTACCATATTTTTTAACTCTTTTTTGTAAGAGATTATATCCTTTTTTACTATATATTTTTTTTATAATTTTTCTTCCGTATTTTTTACCTATTTCAAATCCAACTACTGAACCTAAAATTGCCCCTAAAATAATTAGGGAGAATGTTAGCATGCTTGGGAGTTCTAATATTTTTGATTGAATGATTAATAGGTGAGGGGTAATATATTGGGGGATAAAATCTAATAAGAAAGAAAGTAGAAAAATTGTAATTATTCCGTAGATTAAAATTTCTTTTGAAATCAATGATTTAATGTTTTCTTGATACATTATACTAAGAACAAATATTGCAATGAAGATGATTAGAATAGATATCTCTATTATTTTGTTTGTGACCTTTTGTGCCCCTTTGGGTATTTGGTTATTTTTCATTTTGTTTTAAATTCAACAACATCTAAATCTTTTAGTTTATGTTTTAATCCTACTTTTTGTCCAAGGAATTTAGAACTAGGTCCCCAGATTTTTGTTTCTTTTACTTTTTTAGAAAATCCTTTAAGAATTTTTTCTGCAACATTTTCTACTGTTGATAATGGTTCAAGAATTATTGGACGAGAAGATTTTTCTTTTCTTGGTTCTTTGGTGAAAATTCTTATTTTGTCAAAGCTTTCAAATATTTTTTCTTTTAATTTTTCTAAGCCTTCTTTATTGATTGTAGAAATTATTACAAAATTATGTCTTTTTGATGAAAGAGTTGCAGAGATTTTTCTTTCATCTTCATAAAAGGGAGCTATTTTATTAAATGCGATTATTAGTTTTGCATTTATTTTTCCTATTTGTTTTTTTATTTCTTCAATTTCTTTTATTTTATTTACTAAGAGTATAATTGTATCTGCTGTGTGAACTATGCCTTTGTCATAAAAATCTGATTCAATTGAAGGAACTTCTACTAATTGTATGTTTGTTCCAGCATAACCCATCATTCCTACTGTGGAAGTGGTTGTGGAGAATTTCACTTTACTGATTTTTGGTTTAGCATTTGTTAATTTTGAAATTAAAGTTGATTTGCCTGAGTTTGTGAATCCTATAATTACTGCTTGCATGTCTTCTTTTTTTATTCCTGCTTTTCCTCCTTTGCCTGATTTTTTATCTTTTATTTGTTTTTCAAGAAGTTTTTTTAAACGAGTTGTTAGGTTTGCTAACATTTTTTCAGAAGATTTATGTTTTGGGCATTCTTGAATCATTTCTTTTAATGCTGTTACCTTTTCTTCATTTGTTTGAGCTGCTAGAAATCTTCCTTGTGCTTTACAATATTGGGGGGATTGGTTTGTTGAAGCCATATAGTATTTAAATTAACTTAACTTAAAAATTTAATGAAGGACGAAACTTATCAAAAAATAATTAAGAAAAAAGAATTTTCAGATTTACCTAAGGAAGATGTTGAAAAGGCCTTTAAGGTTTTTGAAAAAAGACAGGTAAGTGAGGAAGAGAAGATTAGATTGACTCGTGATTTGTTAAGAAAAGTTTTTTCTGCTTTTATGGGAAGAAAAATAATGACTCCAAAGGATAAAGATTCTGAATGGTTTTTAACAAAACATGTTTCAACAAAAGAAAGGTTTGATTTTTATGAAGAACTTTACCTTAGGTTATTAAGGGATTTTAATGAAGTTAGTGTTGTTGATTTAGGGGCTGGAATAAATGGAATTTCTTATGAATTTTTTAAGAAGATAGGGAAGAAAGTTAATTATCTTGCAATTGAAGGTGTGGGACAATTAGTTGATGTTATGAATTTTTATTTTGAAAAAAATAATTTTTCTAATTCTAATGCAGTTCATGTAAGTTTGTTTGATTTAGGTAAAGTTAAGGAAATTATTAAAAAGCAAAAAAAGCCAAGGATAGGTTTTTTATTTAAGGCAATTGATTCTCTTGAAATGTTGGAAAGAAATTATTCTAAGAAATTATTAGAAGAAGTTGTCCCTTTATTTGATAGGTTTGTTGTAAGTTTTGCTACTAGAAGTTTGTTTAAGAAACAATTGTTTAGGGTGAAACGTGATTGGGCAATAAATTTTATTAAGGATAATTTTAAGATTTTAGAAGATTTTGAATTAGGGTCTGAAAGATATATTGTTTTTCAAAAGTAATTAATTTTATAAAGAAGTAAATGTTTTTTATAATAATAAAATAGAGGTATTTTAAATATGGAACAAGTACAAGTTCAAAAACCAAGTGCTCCTGTTGCTCCTGGGGCTCAAACAATGACTAATGAACCAGTTGAACCAAAGAAGGGTGGAGTGTTTAAATGGGTTTTATTGGTTTTAGCAATTCTTATTGTTATAGGCGGATTAGGTTTTTGGATTTTAAGATAAAGTATGAAAGTAGAATTTAAGAGAAAGGTTTTGAAGAATGGTATGACTATTCTTTTTGAAAAGAGAAATCTTCCTGTGGTTAGTGTTGCTTTTGCAGTTAGACAGGGAGGGATTAATGAGAGTTCTGAGGAAAAAGGAATTTCCCATTTTATTGAGCATTTATTATATAAAGGGACAGATAAGAGAAATTCTAAGCAAATTGCAGAAGAAATTGAAAGAAATGGAGGAGATTTAAATGGATTTACTTCTGAGAATATAACTGCTTTTTGGTGCAAGATGCCAAGTGATCAATTGCCTGTGGCATTAGATGTTTTGGGAGATATGATTAAGAATCCAAAGTTTGATGAAAAAGAAATAGAGAAAGAAAGACAAGTTATTTTTGAAGAAATTAAAATGCATCATGATAATCCAAGGAGGTATGTTTTTGATGAAATGCATAAATCTTTGTTTGAAAATCCTTTTGGGTTACCTTTGAGTGGAACTATTGAAACAATGAATTCTATTAATAGGGAAAAGATGATTGAAAAGTTTAAACAAGTTTATTCTCCAGATAATCTTATTTTAGCTGTTGTGGGGGATGCTAATTTTGAGGAGATTGTTAGTTTTGCTGAAAATAATTTTGGAAATGAAGTGGCAAAGGTGCCTGAACTTAAGGTTAAATTTAAGAATGAAATTAAAACTGAAAATAGAAAAGGAATCGACCAAGCTAATATGGTTTTTGCATATCATGTGCCTTTGTTAAAAGATAAAAAAGCATATTCTGCACAGGTTCTTAGTACATTAATGGCTGAAGGAATGTCTTCTAGATTACATGAAGAAATTAGAGAAAAGAGAAATTTAGCTTATGCTGTTATAGGAGATTGTAGTCTTGGAAAAGATTTTTCATATAATTATATTTATATTGGAACTAATAAGGAAAATGTAGAAAAAGTTAAAAAATTAATTCTTGAAGAATTTGAAAAAGTTTATAAAAATTTAACAGAAGAAGAAATGAATGAAGTTAAAAAACAGATAATTGGAAATTATAAAATTTCAATGGATGATTCACAAGGGGTTATGGTTTCACTTTTATTAGCTGAAGTTGAGGGAAATGCTGAAGATTTTTATAAGTTTGAAAAGAAAATTTTAGATGTTAAATTAGAAGATGTTAAAGAGTTAGCAATGATTAAAGATTATAGTTTGTTTACACTTTTGCCTGAATAATAAAAATATAATTAAAAAAGTAATCATTCTTTTATATGGTTTTTGTTTTCTAAAATATATCTTTTTGTATAGATTTCTTTAAAAAAGAAAATTGTTTATTTATATTTTAATGGAAAATAAAAGAGATGTTGGATTAAGAACTCTTGGGGATTATGTTGATTCTGGGGAACCAATTGTTGATTGTTGTTTTGAAAGTGTTGACCCAATAACAAATCATTTAGATAGGTTATATCGGGTTAGTGCAATGCCTTCTGATGGAGCAAAATACTTGCAAGTTATCCCATTAGGAGATAGTGGGAGATCACAATCAGAGAATTCTAGTTCTAGGGAACCGGTTGGCATTTTATTATGGCAACATGTAGATGATAAGAGAGTTTAAGAATTAATATTTATAATGGATTAATTCATATAGAGAGTCTGCTTTTTTACCTAGAATTTCTTTAAGTTCTTCGTGAGAAGCGTTAGAGATATTGTTTAGTGTTTTAAATTGATTCAGGAGCTTTTGAGCGTTTTTTGGACCTATTCCTGGGAAGCTTTCTAAAATAAATTGAAGTCTTTGTTTTTTATTTAGTATTTTTTTTGAAAGGTTTAGTGGAGCTTCTTGTTTGTTTTTCTTTTTAGCTAGAACTGAAATAAATTTTGCAGTGTCTGCATAATCTTTCGTAAAGATTATTGGAATTTTATGTTTTAAAAGAATTGATAGAAGAAACCCTCTTATTGCGTTTGGGTTTATCCCTGTTAAATTATTATCTGAATATAGTTCTTGTTCCTTCATTCCTTCGACAATTAGTAATCTATCCTTATATTGTTGTATTTCCTCTAATTGTTTTAACAATCTTCTATTAATCATTGAGCTAATAAAATCAGATGTGGTTTTTCTTTCAATTGCAACACCTCTAACAATATAATCTGCAACTTTTAGTTCTTTAAATTCTATTATAAAACCCATTTTAACTAGTTCAGATGCAATTAAACAATTTTTTTCACGATAATCTATAATTATTTTTTCTTTTTGAGGTTCTTGCTTAATTATTGTTTTTCTTTTTGAGAATATATTTAATAATGGCGCCATTAGAATAATTTTTTTTGAGCAGATTTAAATGTTTTTCCATTTGTTAAATCTTTTTTAATTTCATCTATTGCACTGTGCATGGTTTTTTCACGATTTTTGGAAACATAAAAGTAAGTTTCATCACGAGTTTTTTTTGTTATTAGCATAATTAATTTTCCTTTAGAAAGTCTTGCTGTTCTTCCTGTTCTTTGAATTGTTCTTATTGCACTGGGAATTGGTTCATAAAATACTACTGCACTAACTTCAGGTATGTCAAGGCCTTCTTCAGCAATGCATGTTGCACATAAAATATCAATTTTACCCTCGGAAAATTCTTCAATTATCTTTTTTTGTTGTTTTTGGCTTAAACCAGATTCTGATTTTTTTGCTTGTCCAACAAAAACTTTTGAGGTTATTTTAGGAAGTTCATTTATTTTTTTACAGATGTTTGTTGCAGTTTCTCTGAATTGTGTGAAGATTATCATCTTGAGATTTTCATTGTTTTCTTTTTCTCTTTTTATTAGATTTATTAGTTCTGCAATTTTTGGATGTTCTTGATTTTTTGCAAGAAGTTCATTAGAAGACATAAAAATAAAATTAAATTCTGGTTTTGCAACTAGTTTTACAACCCCTTTACTTTTTTTATTTGTTGCTTCTTTGAAAAGTTTTTGTAAATATTTATTAAAACCTTGAAGAGTTTGAGTTTCAAGTAGTTCTAATGCATGTTGGAGTTTTACTGCTTGTGCACATGCACTTATGCCCAATAAATAATTCCAATTTTTGTTGCTTCCTGCTTTTGCTAAGTTACCTATTAGTTTTTTTTGAAGATAAATCAGTCCAGTTTTGGTAGCAGGGCCAAAAAGAACTTTTCTCATTCTAAGTTCTTCAACATAGCGATTAAATAATTTTAATAAAACATGTTTTATTTCTTGGAATTCTGGAGGAAAATCTACCATTATTTTTTCAAATTTTAGTTCTTGTAGGTATTGTTTTACATCTGGCGAATCTCTTGTTCTTAGTTCAACAGCTTCGATAAAAAGATTTTTACAGATGTCTTTTATTTTAGATTTTTCACTTCCTGGAGATGCAGTTAATCCTAAGATTCTTGGATTTGTTGATGTATTTTTATATTTTTGAGCTATGTAATTGTAGTCATAATTTTTTACGCATCTATGTGCTTCATCTTCTACAAGAAGACAAACATCATTTAGGGAATATAGTCCTTTTTTTATATCATTTGCAACACATTGAGGGGTTGAAAAGATGATGTCTGAATTTTGCCATAGTTTTTTTCTTTTATTTGCATTTATTGCTCCAGTAAATAGCTCAATTTCTGCAAATAATTCTGGAAGATATTTTTTAAATGAAATTTGGTGTTGTTCTGCTAATGGTTTTGTTGGAGCAAGAATTACTACTTTTTCTCCTGGATATTTTTTCATTCTTTCAATAGTTAACATTAATGCAATTAGGGTTTTTCCTAATCCTGTTGGAAGTACAACTAAACAATTCTTTTCTATACATATTTCAAAAATCTTTTGTTGATATTCTCGTGGAGAGATGCCTTCTAAAAAATCCATTTTTTAAATTATTTTAATTATACTAGTAAAAGCGCATAGCCTACTGCGATTACTACTAGAGAAGCTAAAAAGCTCCAAAGTATTAAATTTCCAAAGAAAATTTTATTTCCATCTAAATCAGATATTGGAAGCATGTTGAAAAATGCATACCATACACTTAGTTTTGTAAAAATTGGCCAACCTGCTAAATATCCGATTATGGCAAATACTAGGTTAGCAAAAATTCCTGCTGCAGCAATTAATCCTATTTGATTTTCTGTAATTTCTGAAAAAGAATAAATTCCATGTCTTTTTACTGCTTTGTATATTTTTGGTTTTACTTCAAAAATTAATGAAGCCATCCAAATTAGGTTACTAAATGTAAGAGCAGAGATAATTATTGGAAGAAAAATTCCTGCTGGGAATGGTTTTTTGAAATGTTGTTCTGGTTTAAAGCCATATCTTTTAATTTCCCATGGTTTTATTCTTATTTTTGAATCTAGATAATATGCTGTTAGTTTTTTTGCAAGGATATTTAATGCTAAAATTAAGAATATTGCTAGTAGGGTTATAAAAAAGGTTTGCCAGGTGTTGATGAGGCTTATTGAAATAGATAAAATTATTGTGATAATCACTACCCAAAGTAATTCTTTTTTAGTAAACATAATTTTCTTTAAGAGATGTTTTTTTATAAACTTTATTATATAGTTTAGATGTATCAATTATATAACGGAAAAGTATTTAAACAAGTTTCAATAAATTTAATTATGAGAATAAAAAAGGTTACAGAAGTTCTTGGAACAAAGGTTTATACAGATTCAGGAGACTATTTTGGGGAAATAGAAGAAGCTAATTTAATTGAAAATAAGGTTGATAGTTGGAGGATAAAAGTGGGAGGAAGCATTGTTTCTTTGATTGGAGGAGCAAGAGGAGTTATTATCCCTCATCAATTTGTGAAAGCTATAAGTGATATTTTCATTATAAATAAATCAGCATTGCCAAGCCCTAGTGAAACAGAACTAGAAGATTTTGCAGCAGAAGATTTAATTTAGTTCTAAATGGCAGAAACAATTTTACAACATTGGCTATTTACCAGATTTGCTTTACCTTTTTTATTAGTTTTTTTTATTGTATTTGCTATTCTTGAAAAAACAAAATTATTGGGAAGTGATAAGAAACAACTTAATTCTTTAGTTGCATTTATTATTGGTTTGATTTTTATTACATTTACTTATCCTGTTGAGGTTGTTAATAATTTAGTATTATTCCTTACTGTGGCTTTAGTTGTTACTTTTGTGGGTTTGATACTTTGGGGATTTCTTTCTGGTTCAGATAAGGTAGATTTAGGAAAAATGAAAATTCCTTTAATGGTAGTGTTATTAATTGCTGTTGTTTCAGGAGTTCTTTGGGCTACAGGGGTTTTAACTCCTTTGTCTGATTGGTTGTTTAAACAAGAGTGGAGTGGATTTTTTTGGACTAATGTGTTTTTCCTTGTTGTGGTGGCAGCAGCTATTGCAATGGCCTTAAAAACAACTAGTGGAAAGAGTAGTTGAAAATAAAAAGGTATTTAAATCATATTTAATTTAATTTAATATGTTAGATAAATTTGTGACTCTTGCATTCTATGGATATTCTGATGGAAGTGCAATTGGAAGTTTTTTAGATTCTTTAGGACAAGCAGGATTTTTTAGTTATTTACTACCTTTTTTATTAATATTTGCTTTGGTGTTTGGTATTCTTTCACGACTTAAACTTTTTGAAGAAACTAAAATGGTTAATGGTCTTATTGCATTAGCTGTTGGATTATTAGCATTACAATTTGATTTTGTTCCTGTGTTTTTCTCAGAGATTTTTCCAAGAGTGGGAATTGGGTTAGCAATTATTTTAGCAATATTGATTCTTACAGGATTATTTGTTCCTAAGGCTACTTGGGTACCTTATGTCTTATTTGGAGTTAGTGCTTTAATCGTGATAGTAATTTTAATTCAATCTAGTGATGTTTTTGGAGGAGGAATAGGGTATTGGTTTTCTGATTATTGGCCCCTTATTTTAGGTTTGTTATTTATTATAATTTTAGTTGCAGTAGTTGTTGGAGGAAGTAAAGAGGATAAAGACCCAGTTCCTGGACCTTTTTTCCCTTGGGCACCGGTTCCAGGTAAATAGTAATTAAAAATTAATTTTATTTCTTTTTAGAATGAGTTTTCTTTGAAGAATGTTTTTTATTTGTTTTTCTAAATGTGTCTTGCATCATTGCTACTTCTTTTTTTGTGCTTTTCAATTCTTCTCCATAAGAGCCAACTTTTTCAAGAATTTTTATTTGGATTGTATCTATTATTCTTTCAATTTTTTTTAATCTTTCATCTATTCCTTCTAATTTAACTTTAGAGAGTGTTTTAAGTTCATTTAATTCATCCATTGTTTTTTCTGTTTTTCTTATTTTTTCTGCAAATACTTGATTTGCTATTTCAATTATTGTATCAGAATCTATTCCTGCTGGTTGTGGAGCATATCCTTGTTCTGGATAGTATTCTTGACTTGGAGCAGTTCCTGTTTCTTGTGTTTGAGGAGTATATGTTGCTTCTTGTCCAGCGCTAGCAATAGGTGAAGGAGCTTCATATTGTGCAGCTTCTGAATTTTCAGATGAAACAGCACTTTTAATTTGAGCTTGATTGATTGAGTCTGTAATTTCTTTTGGAGAAATTCCTTGCTGTTGTAAGTTTGCAACTATTTGGTCATCTGCCATCCCTTGGCTTTTTAATTGCATAACTTGTTCGAGTGTACTCATTTGTAAGACACCTGTAACCTAAAGGTCACGAGCGGTTTCTTGTCAGTCAACTTCCCTTTTTTAATTTGTATATCCATTGTAATTATTAGTTTTTATTTGTTTTTTAACTTTTCTGAATTTTTTATTTAAATGGTTGGAACATTCTTGCTTGTTTTGCTAATATTTCTAAGTCATCTTTTCTAGCAAACTTTGAGAATTCTCCTGAGATTGTTTCCATAAATGAAACAACTCTTTCTACTTTTTGTTTTAGGATTTCTAAATCTTTTTTAATTTCTAATATTTTTTCCTCATTTCTTTCTTTTGTTTCTATCAAATTCTGTCCTATTAAGAGTGTTCTGTCTTTTAGGATTCTTTGTTTTTCTTCAATATCTCTTACTTTTGTATTTACTTCAGAGAAAATCTGTCCACTATAGTCTACCCCTTCTTCAGCCATAAAAAATAGATGTTAATGTGGTTTAAATTTGTTGTGATTATTATCTAAAAATTATTAAAGTGTTATATCTTTTTGTTTCTATGCAATTTAAACTCAAAATCAACATTGAAATAAATTTTGGTAGGAAATTACACTAACATGCAATTTAAA
>CAZDZI010000001.1:41891-60733 GCA_964509925.1 Candidatus Woesearchaeota archaeon
AAAATCAACATTGAAATAAATTTTGGTAGGAAATTACACTAACATGCAATTTAAACTCAAAATCAACATTGAAATAAATTTTGGTAGGAAATTACACTAACATGCAATTTAAAGAGGGGACCCCGTTGTATTCATCTGAGGTGCAAAGAGAAGGTGGAGAAGATGTTTTATACATTAATTATTTAGGAGCTTTGTATGTGCCGAGTCTTTCTGATTACCCAGAAGTAATGGAAAAAACAATTGATTCTTTAATTGAAAATCCAAATGTTTCAAGAATTGTTTTTGTTCAGCAAAAGAATTATAATTATGATTTTCATGAAACTACAATTTTGTTGGAAATAGCAAGACTTTATGTTTTTTTCCTTAAGCAAGAGAAAGTTCTTTCTTATGAAAAACTTATTACAAACTGTGAGCAATTTTTTTCTCAGAGATATAATGATTTGTTTGCTTTTTTAATAATGTTAAAACAAGATCCTTTGGCTGCACATAGTGAAATTAAAAGACTCTTTATTGAAGCTAAAATTTTCTTAGATAAAATAGATGATTCTTGTAAACAAGATCAAAGAAATTATCTTTATTTTTTAGAAAAGCTTTTAGGAATTTTTAATAAAACTGAATTAATTAAAAGATTTGTTCCTTATGAAGAAGGATATAAAAAAGGAGATAGAGAGGTATATCATCATATTTTTAAGCCAGATGTAATCCCTAATTTTACTTTTACTAGATTAGTTATGGATTTGCCAGAAGAAGGAGAGATTCTTGATCAATATAAAATTGGAGAAGGAACTTACGATGAATCTTTAATTACTATTTTAAAAAAAGAAGATGAGCCTAAAGCAATTTATCATATTTCTCCCCCTGAAAATTCATTAAGTGAGGAACATAATATGCTTTTAAATTTAGCTAGAAGTGTTTTAATTGAACATCAACCAAAAGCAGAAGAATTTACAGATACCGATAGGATAAGGCAAGTATTTTTGAATATCTCTAAAGATTTATTGCAGGATTTAGCTAGTAATAAGGGGATTAAATTAAGTTATAATGATTTGAATAAATTAGCTACTATTCTTGTTAGACACACCATTGGGTTTGGATTAATAGAAGTTTTATTACAGGATATTAATTTGCAGGATATTGTTTTAAATGCTCCAATTCCTCAAACTCCAATTTATTTAAAACATCAATCTTATGCAGAGTGTGTTACAAATATTCTTCCAAGTCAAGAAGATGTTAATTCTTGGGCTGCTAAGTTTAGAATGATTTCTGGAAGACCTTTAGATGAGGCAAATCCTATTTTAGATACTCAATTAGAAATAGGAAAATTAAGAGCTAGAATTGCAATTATCCAAAAACCTTTGTCTCCAGATGGATTGGCTTATGCTATTAGAAGGCATAGGGAGAGTCCTTGGACACTTCCTTTATTTATTAAGAATCGTATGGTGAATCCTTTTGCTGCAGGATTATTAAGCTTTTTAATTGATGGGAGTAGAACCTTATTAGTTGCTGGAACGAGAAGTTCAGGTAAAACTTCTTTGTTAGGAAGTTTAATGCTTGAAATAATCCCTAAGTATAGGGTTATTGTTATTGAAGATTCTTTAGAATTGCCTGTTGAGTCTCTTAGAAAATTAAATTATGATATTTTAAGAATGAAAGTTAGAAGTGCTTTATTAAAAACCGGGGCTGAAGTTTCTGCAGAAGATGGAATTAGAACTAGTTTAAGGTTGGGAGATTCAAGTTTAATTATAGGAGAAGTTAGAAGTAAGGAGGCTAAGGCTTTATATGAGGCTATGAGGGTTGGTGCTTTGGCAAATGTGGTTGCAGGTACAATTCATGGAGCTTCTCCTTATGGTGTTTTTGATAGAGTTGTTAATGATTTAGAAGTCCCTGCTACTAGTTTTAAGGCTACAGATATTATTGCAATTGCAAATCCAATTAAATCTCCTGATGGATTAAATTCTTTTAAAAGATTACTTCAGATTACTGAAGTTAGAAAACATTGGAAGAAAGATCCTGCTGCTGAACAAGGGTTTGTTGATTTGCTTAAATATAGTGTGGAAAAAGATGAGTTAGAAGTAACAGAAGATTTGATTAATGGAGATAGTGAAATAGTAAAAGACATTGCTTCAAATGTTAAGGGTTGGGCAGGTAATTGGGACGCTGTTTATGATAATATTCTTTTAAGAGCTAAGATAAAGAAAGAGATTGTAGATGTTTCAGAGGGAATAGGTGATAAGGGACTTTTAGAAGCTCCTTTTAATGCTTTGTCTAATTATGCTTTTCATGATATTTCTAGTAAAATTATTCAAGAAGTTGGATTGCCATTAAGTGAGAGGGTTTTTCCAGAATGGCAGAAGTGGTTGAATAAGAAAGTGAAGGGAAGGAAAGGGTAACGAAGATTATGTTAAAACAAAAACCTTCGGAAGTATAAACATTTATTAATTAATTTTCATTACTTTTTATTGATTAAAAAAGATGGTTGATGTAAAAGATATTCTTAAGAAACATGCTAGTAGAATTGAGTCTCAAATAAAAAGTGCTCCTAAGCAAAATGTTAATTATAGTCGAGAGTATGTTCAATTTAAACAAGAGATGGCTCCTGATTTGTCTAGGTATGAAAGATGGTGTCATAGTCTTGGAAGTATAATTAAATTAAAAGTATCTGAAAAAGATAAGGCTAAAATTAGGAAACATTTAGAGGTTGCTCATCTTGATATAGAACCTTGGCAAGCATTAACCTTGAGTGTTATGACTTTTGTTACTGTGTTTCTTTTAGGATTATTAATATCTGTTGCAGTAGCTTTGATTGGAGGAAGTTTTGGAAGTTTTCCTTTTTTATTTTTCATTTTAATGGTTTTGGCTTCTTTATTTTTATTTAAATTTACTAATGATTATCCTCAAAGATTAGCAAATCAATGGAGATTAAAAGCAAGTAGTCAAATGGTTCCTGCAATTTTGTATTTAGTAGTTTATATGAGGCATACACCTAATTTGGAAAAGGCAATTGCTTTTGCTTCAGAACATCTTCAACCTCCTTTAGCTTTAGATTTTCGAAAAGTATTTTATAATGTTCAAGTTGGAAGATTTTCAACAATAAAAGAGAGTTTAGATAATTATTTAGAAACATGGAGAGATTATTCTCCTGAATTTATTGAAAGTTTTCATTTAATTGAAAGTAGTTTATTTGAACCAGATAATGCTAGAAGAGTTCAGATTTTGGAGAAAGGTTTGCAAGTGGTTTTAGATGGTGTTTATGATAAAATGTTGAGGTTTACACATAATGTTAGAAGTCCTTTGACTAATGTTTATATGTTGGGAGTAGTTCTTCCAACTTTAGGATTAGCATTATTACCTTTGGCAAGTGCAATGATCGGGGGATTAATTAAGTGGGTTCATGTTTTTATTTTGTTTAATTTATTGATTCCGTTTTTGGTATTTTATCTTACTGAGAAAATTATGTTTTTACGTCCTGGAGGACATGGAGAATCTAGTTTATTAGAAAGAAATCCTCTATATCCTAAATATAAAAGTAAGGCTCCGTATTTTAAAGCATTTTTAATTTGTTTACCTTTTTTATTAATTGGATTACTTCCATTGATTTTTCAATATACTCCTGTTCCAGCAATTTTAGGATTGCAACAAGATTACACTTTTGCTGAATTAGGATTAGGTTTTTTAGGAGAAGATTATCTTTTTGATTTTAAACCAACTGGGACTGGTTTTGCTGGACCTTTTGGAACTGGAGCTTTGATACTTAGTTTGTTTATCCCTTTAGGGTTGGCTTTGTTTTTTTCACTTGCTTCTTCTGCTAGAACAAAGGAGTTAATTAAGGAAAGAGAGAATACAAATAGTTTAGAGAGAGAATTTAATAGTTCTTTATTTCAAATGGGTAATAGGTTAGGAAATGGTATGCCTGCTGAGCTTGTTTTTTCTAAAGTCGCTGAATCTTCTAAAGGATTAAAGACTGAAGATTTTTTTAAGAGGGTTAATTATAATATTCAACAAATGGGTATGGGGGTTGAGGATGCTATTTTTAATCAAAGAAGAGGAGCAATTGCATATTATCCTTCTGATTTAATTGCTACAAGTATGAGGATATTGGTGGAGTCTGCTAAAAAGGGATTAAATATTGCTGCAACAAGTTTAATGAGTATTTCACAGTATGTTAAAAATATTCAAAAGATTTCAGAAAGATTAAAGGATTTGCTTGCAGAGATTATTTCAGATATGAAAAGTAATATGACTTTTTTAGCTCCATTATTATCTGGTGTTGTTGTTGGATTAGCTGTAATGATTACTTCTATTTTAAATAAATTAAACTTGGCTCAATTAGCAGAGGGAGGAGGAGCTTCACAATTTGGAAATATAGGAACTCTCTTAGATATTTTTAATTTGCAAAATATGATTCCTCCTTATTACTTGCAGATTGCTATTGGAATTTATATTATACAAATGATTTTTATTTTAACAGGAACTTTGGTAGTGATTGATTCTGGGCAAGATAAATTAGAGAAGACAAATAAGACTGGAAAGAATTTGAAGACGGGAGTTATATTGTATTTTATAACTGCATTATTAGCAACATTGGCATTGTTTATACTTGGTAGTGTTGTTCTTGGGAATTTGATATAGATAAGTTTATTAATTATTTTTGTTAGATATAATTATGAAAAAGAGAGGGATAGTGAGTGAATATTTGCCATGGATTTTAATTGCTGTTGCAGTGTTAGTTGTGTTGGTTATTTCAGCATATTTTTTAAGACAAGGTGGAGCTGGATTGATTGATAAATTAAAAGGAATTTTTGTAGGAAAATAAAATGGCTGAATTAGCTACTAATAATTTAATTAAAATTATTCTTGGAGTTCTTGTTGTTATTGTTGTTATAGTTGCAATAGGTGCTTTTTTTGGAGGAAAGGTAATAAGTTTTTTTCAAAATCTTTTTGAAACTTCTGCTGAATTAGTTTTAGGGGTTTTAAGATGAATAGGAAAGGATTTTTATTAGCATCAACTGTTGTGAAAATTGTTATAGCTGTTATTTGTTTAGTGTTTTTAGTTTATTTATTAAGTTCTATTTATTTTAATAAAGTTAATGCTCAGAGAAAAGCAGAAGCTGAAAATACTTTATTTGGAGATAATAAAATAGGTCCTGAAATTGAAAGAATTCATAATGGAGGAAAGGTTAATCCTGATGGAATTTCTTTATTTGTTCCAAAAGGATGGTCTTTGTTTAGTTTTACTGGTCAAGAAGTTAAACCAAATGCTTGCAATGGAGTTAATTGTCTTTGTATTTGTGATGATGTTTGGTTTGGGTATCCTTGGAAAGGAGAAAGAGAAAGACAAGCAGAAGAGTGTGATGAAAGCGGGGCTTGTTTTGCTAGTCAATATTTGGTAGATTATTCAAAAGAAATAGAAATTTTAGTTGGGCCTTCAAAAGCAGTTATGGTTAATAAATTTCAGGGGGTTAGAGGAGATGTAAAAGTCTCTGAAAAATAAAATGGATATGGATCAATTAATTAAATATAGTATTTGGATGGCATTTTTTATTATGGCTGCTGCTGGAATTTATTACACTTTAAATCGAATGGGGGTTATGTAATGAGGAGTATATTATATAATAAAAGAGGAGAATTAACAACAAAGCAAATAGTAGTTATGATAATATTAATTATTAGTTTTGTTATTATTTTGTTTTTTATTTTTCAATTAAGTCCAATAGAAACCGCAGATAAACAAATTTGTCATGATTCTGTTGTATTAAGAGGAAATTCTTTAATTGGAGGACAGACTTTGCCTTTGAATTGTAAAACAAATTTTGTTTATGTTACTGCATCTTCTACAAAGAGTAATAAGAGAATGTCCACCCCTCAAAGGGTGGTGGATGTTAGAACAAAAGAAGATGTTTATGAATTTTTAGCTAATGATATGTATGATTGTTGGTGGATGTATGGAGAAGGGAAAGTTGATTATCTTGGAGAAGTTGATTGGACAAGCAATTCTTATTGTTCTATTTGTTCTCAGATAGTTTTTGATGAAAGTGTTAAGAAGATATTTGCAGATAATGGGGGAAAATTAAGCAAGGATGATTTTTATAAGACTTATTTAACTAAGAATATTCCTGGAAAACAAACAACTTATTCTGAATATCTTCTTGGAACAAAAAATCCTGATGATTATTTAACTCAATACAATATTGAAACAAGTTCTGGGGAGCAGACTGTTGGAGCAACTAGCTGGGGAAATACAGATTTAGATAAAACTCAGATTCTTATTATGTCTATAAAGAGTGAGGTTAGTACTACTGCTTGGGTTTTAACTGGGGCAGCAGTTGTTGGAGCAATTACTGCAGGAGTTTTATTAACCCCTTTTACTCTGGGAGCTTCTTTAGTCTCTGCTGTTGGAGCAGTAATTGTGATTGGAGGAGCTACAGCAGGAGGGGTTGCAGGAGGAGTTCTTGTTGCCCCAATGATTAAGGGAAGTTCTGGAAGAGCATTTAATCCTCCGAGCCTTATGGAATTTAAATCAAAGAATTATAAATCTCTTAAATGTATTGAGATAAAATCTTTATCTTAAAATGAAAAGTAAAAAAGCACAAATATTAATGGAGAATGTTATTTTTATTGTATTAAATTTAATTTATCTTACAATATTAATTCTTTTTATTGCAAGGGCTGGGAGCGGTGTTTTGAATATTGAAGAAAGTTATGCAAAACAAATTGCTTTGATTATTGATTCTGTTGAACCTGAAGCAGAGATTTATTTGAATATGGAAGATGCAATTAAAATAGTTAGAGAAGATTGGGGAGAAGAGCATTTATCTGAAATAGTGAGAATAAAAGAGGGGTTTGTCACAGTTAAATTATCTAAAGATAGTGGATATTCTTATTCTTATTTTAATGATTTAAAGGTAGATTCCCCAATACCTCAAGATAATGGGATTTTATTTAAGGTGCATAAAAAATGAAAAATAAAAAAGCAGAGCAAATGATTTCAGTATATTGGTTTGTAATTTTAATACTTGTAGCAGTAGGAATATATGCTATGATTGCAGCTTATTTTAATTATCCAACAGATGTGAGGCAATGGGAAGCAGAAGTTTTGGGAAATAGAGTTGCTGATTGTATTTCTGAAAATGGTAAGATTGTTCAAGAATTAAATGAAGAATTTAAAAGTAATTTTTTAATTATTTGTGGATTAAATTTAGAGGCCCAAAAATTGGAACAACCTCAATTTTATATTGAAGTTAATTTTTTTAATGTTGAGAATTTAGAAGAATCTATTTTTAATTTTAGTAAAGGAAATTATGCTTGGAAAGAACAATATTTTTTACAAGAAGAAGGGAAGTTTCAGAGAGTTGTTAAGGGGAGTGAAAAAAGATTTTATTCTGTAGATAATCAAGGAAAACAAATATTGGTAGAAGTATTGACAGTAGTTAGAAAAACTGAAAAAAATGTTAAAATTTAAAAGAGCTCAAATAAGTGAAACAATGACGTGGATAGTTGCAACTATAATTATAATTGTTTCTTTAACCTTTTTTGTATTTTTGGCAGATGTTTTAGCTCAAGAAGGAGCAATAAAAAATTTTGCTGATAAAACAACTTCAGGTGTTAGTTTTGAGTTAGATAAGGAAGTTAAGGCTAAGACAAATATGGCTTTTGAGTTAAATAGTCTGAATAAAGAAAAAATAAATAATTGGATTAGTAAAAATGAAAAATAAAAAAGGTGATTTGCCAATAACTTTGTTAGTCATGGGTGTTTTAGCAGTTTGTATTTTTGCTTTACTAACTTTCTATATAACTGATACAAATAAGAGGGGAAATGCTTTTAGTGGATTAGATAAAATTCAAGAAGCTAATATTAATTTAGAACAAGGAACAGGGATAACTCAAATTGGAGGAAGAAGAGTTGTTGAAGAAACAAATGTATATTCTCCTTGGTTTGGAGAAGATGTGGTTTTATTTCGAGTTAGATATTTTTTAGACTAAGAAATGTTTATAAATAAACAAATACTAAATTAAATATGGAAAACAAAAGAGGTCAAGGGTTGTCAACAAATGCAATTATTCTTATTATTTTAGGGATAGCTGTACTTGTAATGTTGATTCTTGGATTTACTATTGGATGGAGTAAACTTCTCCCATTTCTATCTTCTCAGAATGTAGATAGTGTTTCAAATGGTTGTGTTGCTGCTTGTTCTCAAAAGAGTGTTTATGGATTTTGTACGCAAGAAAGAGAATTAATTCCTGCAGAAGGTGATCCAGAAAAAGATACTTGTTACAACTTTGCTACAAATTTTACAAGATATGGAAAGTATGGAATAGAAAAGTGTCCTTCACTTGCAGCAGATTGTGAATCATTGATTGCACAAGCTTCTATACCTGCTTCACAATAAGGTTAATTCTTTAAAATGGCAAGACAAGATTCTGAGAGACGTAATAAGAGAAAGGATAAACGTAAAGAGAAGAAAAAACATCCTTATAAAAAAGGTGGACGTTCTAGAACTTTAGTTTTTAAGAAAGCAAAATAGTTTTAAACTGATTCGTGTTCTTTTAATTATGATAGAGATTATATTTTTAGTTTCATTGGCTTTAATTTGGATTATTTTTGCTACTATACAGGATTTAAGAACTCGTGAGGTGGCTAATTGGCTTAATTTTTCATTGATTATTTTTGCTATTGGATTTAGGTTCTTTTTTGGATTGTTTTCAAATAATGGTTTTGGATTATTTTATCAAGGGCTTATTGGATTAGGAATATTTTTTGTTCTTGGAAACTTTTTTTATTATTCTAGAATGTTTGCAGGAGGGGACGCTAAATTAATGATAGCTCTTGGAGCTATATTGCCAATGTCAGAAAGTTTTATTTTGAATCTTAATTATTTTTTGAATTTCTTTATTTTATTTTTAATTTTTGGGGCTTTTTATGGGTTAGTCTGGAGTGTTGTTTTAATGTTTAGGAATTTTAAAGAGTTTAGAAAAGAGTTTCCTAAACAATTTAGACAAGTTAAAATTATTTTATATTTTATGTTAGTGTTCGGAATAGTTTTATTGTTATTGGCTTTTTTATTTGGTTTAATGTTTTTGTATCTTTCATTATTTTGTTTTATATTTCCTTTGCTATTTGTTTATTCTAGGACAATTGATGAAGCATGTATGGTAAAAGAAGTGGGAGTTAGTAAATTAAGAGAAGGAGATTGGTTGTATAAAAATACTAAAGTTGGGAATAAAATAATTAAGGCTACTTGGGATGGATTAAATGAAAAGGAAATAAGATTAATTAAGAAGAAATTAAATAAGATTAAAATCAAACAAGGAATACCTTTTGTTCCAGTATTCTTAATTTCATTTGTTCTTTTTGTTTATGGCATTCTCCTTGGAAGCCAGGCCATTTCTTTTTTATTTTGAATTTTTTTAGTTTTTGGTTTTTTTATAAGTTTAAGTTTTGATTTTTTTTCTAATTTTTTTTGAAGTTTTAGAAGTGCTTCTTCTTCTAGATGTTTTTTTGGAGAAGCAAGAGTTTCGTTATCGTAGATTGGAAGAAGATTAATTATTTCATGCCCTAAGACATTTGAAAATAACATTTTAACTTCTTTGGGTTTGAATTTTGTTTTAAGTTTTTTTGATATTTTTTTAGCTAAGGAAAAAGCAGATTGAGGAAGTTTGTCTTGTGTTTCTATGTGTTCTTTTGGTATGATTAATATATGTCCTTGAGAAATAGGATTTATTTCAATGATTGCAATTGCGTCTTTGTTTTCATCAATTTTATATGAAGGAACTTTTTCTTGGATTATTGAGCAGAATATACATTGAGGTGTTTCTTCTGGCGGGTTTTGGATTTCTTCTTGAGGGTTTGTAGATTCTGTTTGAGAAATCATTTTGTTTTGAACTAAAAAAGCTTCTAGTTGCTTTTTGTCCATATTTTGTATTTGGTTTGCTGCAAGTTCTTTTTTATCTTCTGGAAAAGTAGAATTAATATGTTGCACTAATTTTTCTTTTATTTCTTTTATTTGTTCTTCTGGAATCATTTTATTTAGCCAAATGCTCGTCTCATATCTATAACTTGAACAGAGCTAACTTCTTCTGTGTTAAGTTCTTTTTCTAATGGTTCAAGTTCTTTATTTTCATCTAAAGAAAAACTTATTATTACTGATTTTAATCCAAAAGCTACTGGTTCTTCTTTTGTCCCACTAACTTTTCCTTCATTTTTCTCTATAGTTTCTTTTGCTTTAGATTTTAGAGCTTCTAAGTCTACATCTAGTGATTCTGGCATTATTTTTATTGTTATTAACGCAGTTCCCATAATAGGATTTGACTAAAGGTCTTTATAAGTTTTATGACATTTTGAATAAAAATTAGCTAAGATTGTATTCTACACTTTTTTGTATAATAATACTTAAAAAGAATAAAGTTTTTGGTCATGAATGGTTGATGGAAATTATGATAAGATTTTAAATAGAATTGCTAAAGCTTCTGGGCTTTCAAAGGAAGAGATTGATAGAAAAGTAGAAGCTAAAATTGCTAAACTTTCTGGATTAATTAGTAAGGAGGGGGCAGCTCAAGTTGTAACTGCTGAGCTTGGAATTAGTTTTGATGAGGAGAAGTTAAAGATTGATGAATTATTGCCTGGGATGAGAAAAGCAAATCTTGTTGGAAAGGTAATAAATTTATTTCCTGTAAGGACTTTTGAAAGACAAGGCAAAACTAATAAGGTGGCTAATTTTGTTTTAGCAGATGATACTTCTAATATTAAGGTTGTTTTATGGGATACAAACCATATTTCATTGATTGAAGAAGGAAAAATTAAAGAAGGGAGTGTGGTAGAAATTGCAAGTGGAAGTGTTAGGGATAATGAGATTCATTTAGGAAGTTTTTCTGAATTAAAATTAAGCAAAGAAGAATTAGGTGAAGTAAGAACAGAGAAGATTGTTAAAGAAAAACAAATTATTGATTTTAAACCAATGGAAAATAATAGTGTTCGGGCATTTATTGTTCAAGCATTTGACCCTAGATTTTTTTATGTTTGTCCTGAATGTAAAAAGAAAGCAGTTCCAGAGGGAGATGGTTATATGTGTCAAGAGCATGGAAAAGTGCTTGCTGAAAAAAGAGCATTAATTAATATTGTTTTGGATGATGGGACTGAAACTATTAGGGCTGTTTTATTTCATGAGAAATTAGGAGAGATAGGATTAACAGCTTTAGATGATGTTTCTTTGTTATCTCAACAAAAACAAAATCTTTTAGGGAATGAAATGATTTTTTCTGGAGCAGTGAGAACTAATAAATTTTTTAATAATCAAGAGTTTATTATTGATTCAGTCCAAGAGTTAAATCTTGATGAATTATTAAATAAACTTTAAAAGAATGTTAATTAAAACTCATTTAGCTATCACTTTGTTTTTAGGTTTATTGTTGGTTCAATATGTTGAGTCGCCTTTTTTATTTTTAATAATTGCATTATTTGCTACATATGTTCCTGATATTGATAGTAAGAATTCAAAAATGGGAAATCATTTGTTATTTCGTCCAATTCAATGGATTTCAAGACATAGAGGTATGTTACATAGTTTTAGTTTTTTGATTTTAGTAACTTTTTTTCTTGCTTTGATTTTCCCTTTAGTTGCTTTAGGATTTTTTCTTGGATTTTCAAGTCATTTAATTGCAGATAGTTTTACTATAGAGGGAATTAAACCTTTTTATCCGTTTAAACTTCGATCTTCTGGAAATATCATTACTGGAAGTTTATCTGAAACAAATGTTCTTGTTATGTTTTTAATTGCAGATGTAATTCTTTTTATTATGAAATCTTCTACTATATTCTAATATATGTCTAGAAGACAAATAATCTTTATATACTCGGACTTTTTTGATTTAATATGGTTGTTAAAAAAGAAATTGAAGAAAATGATTCTGAAGAAGTTAAAGATGCTGAAGAAATTAAGAAAGCTGTTTCTGGGGAAGCAAAAAAAGAACCTCAATTAACTGATTTGCCAGGGATAGGTCCTGCTGTTGCATCTAAATTAGAATCTGCTGGGATATTTGATTTAATGTCTTTGGCTGTAATGAGTCCTGCTGTTCTTGCTGATACTGCTGGGGTGGGAAGTGCTGTTGCAAGGAAGGCAATACAGGCAGCTAGAAATTTATTAGATTTAGGATTTCAGGATGGAATGGAATATGCTAAGAAAAGAGAGAATATTGTTAATATTACAACAGGAAGTCAAAATTTAAATGAACTCTTGGGTGGAAAAGGGATTGAATCCAGATCTATAACCGAAGCCTTTGGGGCTTATGGTTCTGGAAAAACTCAGCTAGGGTTATGCCTAGCTGTAAATACTCAACTTCCAAAAGAACAAGGAGGAGCTAATGGAAAAGCTGTGTTTATTGATACTGAAGGAACATTTAGACCTTCTAGGATTAAGCAAATTGCAGAAGGACTAGGAGCTAATCCTGAAAAAGTATTAAAGAATATTTTTGTTGCAAGAGCATTTAATTCAGATCATCAGGTTCTTTTATTAGAGAAAGTTGGAGAGATGATTAAAAAAGGAGAGCCAATTAAATTAGTAATTATTGATTCTTTGACTGCACATTTTAGAGCAGAGTTTGCTGGAAGAGGACAATTAGCAGATAGGCAACAGAAATTAAATAGATATTTACATGATTTAATGAAATTAGCTGAGACTCATAATTTGGCTGTTTATGTTACTAATCAAGTTATGGCTAATCCTGCTCAGATGTTTGGAGATCCTACAACTGCTATTGGAGGAAATATTGTTGGACATGCTTCTACTTATAGGATGTATTTGAGAAGAGGTAAAAAAGGAAGTAGAGTTTCTAAATTAATAGATAGTCCTAATTTACCAGATAATGAGGCAATATTCTTTGTATCAGATAAAGGTGTTGTAGACGAACTTTAATTTTTATTATTGATATTTGTTAACGCAGTTACTTTGTATAGAAAAATTTAGTTTAATATATCTTTATTGTAAATCATTAAACTAGCGACTCCTTCTTTTATTTGCCAAGGCCATATAACTGCAACTGTTATTTTATTCCCTGTTTTACAAATAAACATTGGTTGGTCTATTTCACGAACTTTTTGAAAGGGATGATATCCTTCCCATTGAATTAGTATTTCTTTAAGTTCTGAAGGAGTAGGTTCAAATTCTTCAATAAATTGGTCAAAGTATTTTAAGAGAATACTTTTGGTTTCTTCAATGCTTGGTTTATTTCTAAAACCTATCTTCGCATGTCCTGCCCAGATGTTTTTATTTTCTGTCAGGTCATTTTTTAATTGAAAAGAAGTAATTAATTCTTGAAGTTTTTCTTGTTCCATTTTAAATAAAAATTATTTTGATATTTAAACCTTGATTGTCTAAAAAAAGACTATTCTACTATTTCAGTTGTATCAAACCAGAGGGATATTTCTTTTTCTGCATTTTCTGGAGAATCTGAAGCATGAACTACATTTTCAAATACACCTGTTTTAGAATTAATTCTTCCATATTTTCCTCTTATTGAAGTTGATTCTGCTTCTTCAGGGTTTGTTTTCCCTGCAATTTGTCTTACTTTTTCTACTGCATTTTCTCCTTTGTATACTAAAGCAAGAACTCTGTTTGTATGGAATTCTCCCATAATGTATTTTAGAGTTTCTTCAAAAATTTTAGGTTTAGATTCTTTTAATTCTGCATAGTGTTGTTCTGCAAGTTCTTTAGAAACATTTACTATTTTTGCTCCTACAATTTTTAAGGTTGTTTCTGATAATTTTGAGATAATATCTCCTGTAAGACTTTTTATTAGCCCGTCAGGTTTGATTAAAACTAATACTCTTTCCATTTATTTTTTTGGGATATTAAGTTTAAAAAGATTGTCCTCATTATTTTTTTATGGATAAAGATTGGATGATAGCGGATTTACATATTCATTCTAGGTTTTCAAGGGCTTGTTCTAATAAATTAACAATCCCTAATTTAGTTAAATGGGCTAGGATTAAGGGCTTGCATTTGCTTGGAACAGGAGATTTTTCTCATCCTGTTTGGATACAGGAAATAAAAGATAAATTAGTTGAGAAGAATGGATTTTATTATTATAATGATTTTCCTTTTATTATAACTGGGGAGATTTCCTTGATTTATACTCAACCAAGCAAAGCTGAGGGAGGTCGTGGGAGAAGAGTTCATTTGGTTTTGTTGCTTCCAAGTATTGAAGTAGCTGATAAGATTAATGCTTATTTAGATACTAAAGGAAGAAGGGATTATGATGGGAGACCTATTTTTAAAATTTCTTGTGAGCAATTTGTTAAAGATATGATGGAAATTTCTAAGGATATAGAAGTTATTCCTGCACATATTTGGACTCCTTATTTTGGGGTATTGGGGAGTAAGAGTGGGTTTAATTCTTTAAGAGAAGCCTTTGGAGAGCAGATAAATCATATTCATGCTATAGAGACTGGAATTTCTTCAAATCCCTTGATGAATTGGAAAATTAAAGAAATAGCAAATAGGTCTGTTGTTAGTTTTTCTGATTCTCATAGTTTTTGGCCATTTAGATTAGGAAGAGAAGCAACTATTTTTCATAAAGTAGATTCTTATTTAGAATTAATAAAACAAATAAGAGAAAATAGTTTTATTGCTACAATTGAAACAGATCCTGCTTATGGAAAGTACCATTATGATGGGCATAGTGATTGTGATTTTTCTTGTGGTTCTGAAAAAACAAAAGAATTGAAAGGGATTTGTCCTAAATGTGGAAAAGGATTAACTGTTGGGGTTGATTACAGGGCAGATGAATTATCAGATAATAAAGATATTCCTAAGAATGCTAAGTCATATTACACTTTACTTCCATTGCATGAAATAATTTCTTTGAATTCTGGGGTTGGAATGCAGAGTAAAAGGGTTTGGAGTGTTTATGATAGTTTAATTGAGAATTTTGAAAATGAATTTGAGATTTTGTTGAATGTTTCTAAAGAAAAGTTTCTTGAGAAAAAAGTTGATGAGAAACTTATTGAATTAATATTAAAGAATAGAGAAGGAAAGATAAAAGTTAAGCCAGGATATGATGGAGTTTATGGAAAGGCTTTATTAGAAAATAAACAGGCTACTCTTTTATAGGACGAGGAGCATTTCGAATTTTAATGAATTTGTAATGAGCATCTTTTGATTTTTCATTACATTTTGGACAAGAATTTTTTAATGTGTAATGATCACATTGAGAACATTTTTTTAGTTTCATTTTGATTTTTCATTTGTTTTGAATTGCATATTATTTTTTTTAGCTTTTTCTGAAATTTCATTTAATATTTCCTGTAGTTTATTATCTGCTTTTTTTAAATCTTCAGATTCAGTTTTAATTGTATATTTTCCTGCTGAGATGTAGCTAATTTCTGCTTCTTTTATTTTACCTAAAATTTCTTTTATTAAGATTACTCCGTTTGGTTGAGTTGTTTTTAAAATAAATGATTTTTTTAATATTGATTTTTTATTTTTTTGAGAGTTCAATATTTCTAATATTTTTTCTGAATCTTTTTTTCCTATTAATTTTTCAATTTTCTTTGAATCTTTTTTAGCTTCTTCAAAGAAATTATATAATCTTTCTTGTTTTTGAATTTCTTCTACAATTTCTTTTGTTTTGTCTCCAAGAACACTTTTCAGGATACTAACATAACTTCTTTCTTGTTTTTCTTGTTCCATTACCTCTTTTTTTTCTTTTAAGGTAACTCTTCTTAATGATAAATCAATTCTGTCTCCTAAGATTCTTAAAATTTTACAAACTATTTTCTTTTTTGGAACAACATAGTCCCTAATATTTCTTATTCTTCCAGGAGCAATTTCACTCATGATAATGCTTCCTTCTACTACTTTTCCTAGATTTTCTATTTTTACAAATACAATTGTTTTTTGAATTTTATCTACTGTGCATAGTACAATTTCGCCAACTTCTAATTCCATAAAATATTGAGAAGGAGGGAGGTTTTAAAGGTTGTTATAATGTTTCATGAATAATTATATTTTTACTAATTCTATTTCTAATTGTTTTTTTAAATCATCTAAGAATTCTTTTTCTTTGTTTTGAGAAATCATACATCCTGCTGCAAATTCATGACCTCCAACTTCTCCACCTATTTTGTCAACAACGCAATTAAGTATTTCTCTGACATTTCTTCCATCTCTTCCAACATTTCTTGCAGAGACTTTTATTTTATCATCATAATATGCCATTCCAATAAGAACTGTTCCTTGTTCATATATTAATGAATTTGAAATAATGCTTATTGTTGTTCCAATCATTGTATCTTGGATATTATTTTTTGCATTGATTATTGCAAAGCCGTTTCCTTGAATTTTTTCACTATTATTTGCATATTTTAATGCAGATACAATTCTTTGTTTGTACTTTACATGGATTGATTCGGCTTTTTTACTTATCTTTGGAATTTCCATGCATAGTTGAAGTGCAATGTGGCTTTCTCCTAATTTTGAACAAGCATTTATTTTTGCACTCAGTTCTCTTGCGTCTTCTAGTTTATTATACATTTTAAGAAGGAAAATATCTCCAATTATTTCTTTGTTATTTGCTTTTGGATTTCTTAACATTATTGCAGTTACTAGTTTTGCCATTTCTTCTTCATTTAATTGAATTAAACTGGGGTAACCTTGTTTTGTTGGATTTAATCCTGTTTCTCTTAGTAATTCTAATACTCCTTCTACATTTCCTGTAACTCCTGGGATATAAGGGTTAGAAGAAAATTCTAAGGTTCTATTTAATGGACGAGTTGAAGGATAAAGGAGTAAACCTCTTTTTTTTATTACTTCTCCATCATTTAAGATGTCATGATTTAGTTTGTCAATTTCTTTATCTAAACAATCTCCAATCATTCCTAAAACTGCTAATTTTGCAAATTCTTTATTGTTATTATCTATTTCTTTACAAAATAAATAAGTTAATCCTGAAGAACTTATTTTTTGTTTTTCATGAAGTTCTGGATTTATTATTTCAATATTTTTTGGGATATCTTGAATTATTTCGTGGTGGTCTATTATGAAAACATCTTTTAATTTTGAATCTGCAATGTTATTTAAATTTCCTGAAGCTAAATCTAAGAATAATGTTATTTTGTTTTCTGATAATGTTTGAATAAAGTTTTCTTCAAGTCTTTTTACAATTTTAATTGAGAATTTTTTATCAAGTTTTTTAAGGGTTTTAATCATAATTGCTGCAGAACTTATTCCATCTGTATCAAAATGACTTATTACTTCAATTTCTTTATTTTTTGATTTTTCTAGAAATTTTTGAACAGTCTTTTTTATCTCTGCTTCTAATGAATTTCCTCTTTTTTCCATTTTTAAGAATAGTTATATTACAAAAAGAAAAATTGATTTAAATTATTTTATTGCTACTTTAAAGTACTTTTTGAGCTTTCTTATTTGTGAGAAGATTCTATCTTTTTCTCTCATAGCTCTTTTGTCTTGCTTGTTTTTTGCATAATGGGTTTTTATTTTTTCTAGCTTTTCTCCAATATTTTTTAAATCCGGGTTTATGTATTTCTCTTTTTCTTTAAGTATTTTTGATATTTTTTTAGTGAAATCTTTTGGATGAATTCCTTGTTTTCTTAATTCTTCTCCTATTTTTTCTGAAGTCAAGCCTTTTTCAGCTAATTCAATTACTTTTTTTTCAAAATTAGCTTGTGAGATTTTTTTAGATTTTTCTTTAGTAGTTTCTTTTTCTTTTTCTTTTGTTTTAGAAGCTGTTACTTTAGTATTAGATTCCTTTTCAGGAGTCTTTACCTTGTCTTTTGTTTCTGTTTCTTTAGTTTTTGGCATTTTAATAAGTTGTAATCTTGTTTTTTAAACCTTGTGTTCAGGAGTAGGCAAGTTATTTAAACAATTATTCATTGTTTTTAATATGGGTAAAGTAATAGGTGTTATGAGCCTAAAAGGGGGTGTTGGAAAAACTTCTGTTGTTTCTGCTTTAGGGTCTAGTTTGGCAGAGTTTGGAAAAAAAGTGCTTCTAGTGGATGCTAATTTTTCAGCTCCAAATTTAGGAATACATTTTAATCTTATTGATCCAGAAATAACTTTACATGATGTTTTTGCTAGAAAAGCTAAGATTGATGATGCTATTTATGCTGTGGGAGATTTAGATATTATTCCTGCAAGTTTATTTTCAAAGAATAGAGTTAATTTTCTTAAATTAAAAGATAAAATTAAGACATTGAAAAAAAGATATGATTTTATTTTATTGGATTCTCCTCCAACTTTAACTGAGGAGGGATTAGCTACGTTGTATGCTTCTGATGAAATATTTTTTGTAACAACTCCTGATCATTCAACTTTGAGCAATACTCTTAAGTCATTGAATAGAGCAATTGAAAGAGGAAATAAAGTTAATGGAATTATTTTAAATAAAGTTTATGACAAGGATTTTGAGCTTACTTTAGATGAAATAGAAGGAACTGCGAGTGTTCCTATTTTAGCGGTTATTCCTCATGATATAAAAGTTTTAGAAGCTCAGTCTAATTTTATCCCTTCTACTGAATGGAAACCTAAATCTCGTGGAACTAAGGAATTTAAAAAATTAGCAGCTTCAATGGTTGGAGAAAAGTATGAACCTTTTGATTGGAGAAAGTATTTTAGAAAAACCCCTCAGAAACAAGAGGTTAATAGAAAAGTCTTTTATGAACGGGTTTTTAATGATTAGTTAAGCTTATAAATTAATTATATTTCTAATTTTCAGAGTCCCTTAAACATTTTGTTAAATGATTTTTGGAGCCTTGTTAAAGCCCCTTAGTACAGTGGTCAAGTATACAAGCCTTTGAAGCTTGTGACCCAGGTTCGAATCCTGGAGGGGCTATT
>CAZDZI010000002.1:0-28582 GCA_964509925.1 Candidatus Woesearchaeota archaeon
TTGGCTTGTCAGATTTAGTAACTTCTGTAGGAGCTGGTTCTTTTTGTTCTTCAAAACTTGATAAAGGAGTAATTCCTTGAATTAAATTCTCTCCGTCCTTAGTAATATACAAAGGAATCTTATCTCCCCTATATTCAACAAAAACCTCATATAAACCTGAATTTTCTTTAACTTCAACTAATGTAACTCCTCCTCCGGTTTGCCCATTAACAAAATCCAATACTTTTTGAGCCGCAACATCTTCTGATACTCCCACAACGCCTCCAGTCATACCTCCAGCAAACATATTAATCATAAGAATCAAAACAACAACACCTAAAAAAATACTAGAAGTCATCCAAGGATTTTTCATTAATTTTTCCCCTAAAGACTTTTTATGATAATGAGAATGATGCACTTCCACAGGTTTCTCAAATTTCTTCTCATCACCTATTTTTGGAGATTCATTATTTTCCATAAAAAACAAGAGTAAGAATCTTTTAAAAATGTTTTGGTAAAATTCTTATTTTTAAAAAAGATTAATAATAAAACAATTTTAATATCTTTTAAATATCAAAAAGATTAAAAGTTAACATATCCTCTAAAAAGAATGATAAATAAAAAAGAGCATACTAATTAACATGAGTTATGATATAACTATAGGAAGAAATAAAGCTGATAAAATAGCTCTTGAAAAAAAAGGACTAACTCTTATTGGAAAAGGCTATGTAAAAATGGGACAATATACTTCATTAAGTAATAAAATATTAATGGATGTAGCAAAAAGCCATGTAATCTTAGTGGCAGGAAAGAGAGGTTCAGGAAAATCATACACCCTAGGAGTTATTGCAGAAGAAATTTCAGACCTTCCAAAAGAAGTAAGTCAAAACATTGGTTCTTTAATCTTTGATACAATGGGAATTTATTGGACAATGAAATATCCTAATGAAAAAGACAGAGAGTTATTAGAAAGCTGGGGATTAAAAGGAAAAAATCTCCCAGTAAAAGTATTTGTTCCATCTGGCCACTATGATGATTATCAAGAAAAAGGAATCCCTGTAGACCAAAGTTTTGCATTAGATATAAAAGAAATGCAAGCAGAAGATTGGATACTCACATTTGGATTAGACTTAATCAATCCTGTCTCAGTTTTAATTCAAAGAACATTAAACAAAATAAAAGAAGAACAAGAAGATTATGATCTTAATACAATAATAAACATTCTTGAAAAAGAAACAAGAGCTTCAAAAGAAACCAAAGATGCTGCAATTGGATTATTTGAAGCGGCAAATACTTGGGGGGTTTTTGCAAAAGAAGGTGAATCCCCAACAAAAGTAGAAGAATTAATTAATGCAGGTAAAACAACAATAATGGATCTAAGTGTTTACAATTCAGTAGGAGCATTTAATGTTCGTGCATTAGTTATTAGTCTTATCTCTAGAAAAATATTCAATCAAAGAATGTCTGCACGTAAATCAGAAGAAATAAAAGCTGTTTCAAAAGGACTAGACATTTCTGCAAGTGAAGAAAAAAAAGAATATCCTTTAGTTTGGATTTTTATTGATGAAGCCCATGAATTCCTCCCCCTAAAAGGAAAAACAATTGCAACAGATGCTTTAATTCAATTATTAAGAGAAGGACGTCAACCAGGAGTTTCATTAGTCCTCGCAACACAACAACCAGGACAAATCCATAAAGATGTAATGACTCAATCAGATATTGTTATTGCCCACAGAGTAACTTCTCAACCAGATGTTCAAGCATTAAATTATATTATGCAATCTTATTTACTAGATACTATAAAACAACACATGGATGAACTCCCAAGTTTAAAGGGTTCAGCAATAATTCTAGACGATAATTCAGAAAGAATTTATCCCATGAGAATGAGACCAAGATTTACTTGGCATGGAGGAGAAGCTCCAACAGCAGTTAAAGTTGAAAAAAGACTATAATTCTAATAACAATAATCTTTAAAAATAAACTTTCTCCTAATTTTAGATGACAAAAACAATTGACACAACAGTTCAAAGTGAATTAAAAGAATTTATAATAAGAAAGATAAAAAAGATACAAGAATCCAACATCCCTTTTTCACCAGCAACAGCAGAAATAAAAGAAAATGACTCACTAAGAGATTTAAACATAAATGATTCCGAAGTTGTAGAACTTATGTGGGATCTTGAAGACAAATATAAATTACCAAACAATAAACCTATGCCTGGCAATCCTGGAGAACCAATAAATCATTTAACAGTGGGGCAAATAATTAACTATGCAGAATCCTCAAAAAAAACAAAATATTCTACAACTTAATTTAAAACTTTAAAATCTATTCTAATCCTTGCCTTATAAGGAGCAATTTCCCCTGCTTTTTTTACATTAACAATCTTAATTTTCTTCTTAGCTTTTTTTGCTTCATCTAAAACTTTTGCAACAACATTATCTATTTCATCAATCTTACAAAAATCATAATAATAAATTCTAGTTCCTTTCTTACTTAACTTAAACGCTTCTTTCAAAAAACTATCTTTTAATTGGGGACGAGGCATAACAATCACATCAAACTGTAAGGGAACCTTAATACCCTTAACACTCAACCCATCTTTTATCTTATCTACTAACTTCCTAATATCTCCAGATAATAATTCAACTTTATCTTTTAATTTATTTCTAACAATATTTTTCTCAGCATATTTATTTGCTTTTCTATTAATCTCATTAGAATAAACTTTCTTAGCTTTACTTTTCTTACCAATAACAATAGAAAAAGGAGCAACACCCGCAAACATAACTAATACTTCATCTCCCTTTTTAATCTTAGAAGCAATTTCCTTTCTCTCATTACTTAATCTAGGACTAAAATAAGTATCATCAATATTAAATCTAAACGCACAATCATTCTCTTTATACAATACTTCTTTTGTTTTCTCACCAACTAAATGTTTAGTCTGCATCTTCCTAAGCCTTCCTGCAAACTTTCCACTCTTCTCCAAAACCGTTGTAGCACTAGTATCTTTTAGAACCTTCTCAGCAAACTTCTTTTTACTTCCTTTATATTTATCAGAAAAATTAATTATTGCTATATTTCCTAAAACACTAAATGCTCTTTGAACCATAAAATACCAAAAGAAATAATAATTTTAAACCTATCTACTTTAGTAACTTATTCAAAAAGTTTACCAACACTAGCAAATCTTTCTTCATACTCTTTATTTAATTCTTTAGAAATATCCCCAAGAGATTCATTATAAAGTCTATTTGCATCCCAAAAAGCATTAGCAACTTTTGGGCTTACTTTTCCCTCCAAAACAGAATCTCTTGTCACAATTTGAGAAACACCACAAGGATCTCTTACTTCATACTCTTCTATTCTCTGTTCTGGATTTACTCTATTATCTTTATAATTTAAATTTCCCTCTCCATCAGAATCAACAAGAGTATAAACACTTCCATTATCATGAATAATCATTTCATTTCTTTTATTCCAAAAAGGTCCTTTACCTTGATAATAAACTAATTGTCTTCCTTTAATCTCTCTTTGAAATAATGGATTTGGATGAGCTCCTTTAATAGTATAAAAAGCAAATACAGAACCTAATGCTACAGCTCCAACACTAGAAATCTTTTTATTATCCCAAGCATAACCTGCAACTTTTTTAGTTAAATCCAAACTTTTTTTTGCACATTTACTTGTAAAAGCCTTGAACTGAACTTTTTTAGTTAAATCCCAACCTTTGTTTATATATTTTTGAACAAATGATTTAATATTTAATATTCTTTGATTATTTACCATAATAAACTGCATTATTTAAACTATTTAAATCTTACTACTGGATAATTACAACATACCAACCTTATAACCAATTTACATAAATTTATAAAAATAACTTCCCAAATATAACCATAAAAAGATGGTATCAATTGGTGAATTTTTAGATGCATTTGGATTTGAAAATATGTTGCTTATAGCCACATTCATTATTTCATTTGTTCTGCTTAATTTTATCCTAGACAGAGTTTTAAAAGATAGATATGGAGGACCTAATAAAAAAGTCTCTGGATTAATCTCTTTTGCAATTTCAATGCTAATTGTTTATGGAATAAACACACTAAATTTTGATATAGGAGATTTTTTCTTTAATCTAGGATTAGAAGGAGAAATCCTCACATTAATTATAACTATTATAGTCCTTACAGGAATAGGAATTTTATTATGGAAAGTTGGAATATTAATTTTCTTAATATTTGGAGCATTATTAATAATAGTAAGTTTCACTGATTGGGTTTATGAAAAAGAAATAGTTTTGTTCACTGGAATTGCCTTTTTTATTCTATGGATGATAATTGCAATAATTAAAAAAAAACTCAAAAAACCAAAAATAGGCCCTGACCCATTATCTAATTCTAATAATAAAATAAATAAAAGCCAAAAAGAAGCTGAAAAAGCAAGAAAAAAATATTGGGACGAACAAAGAAAAAGAGAGGCATCTAAAACTAGACAAGAAGACTGGACTAGAAAAATTGAAATTCAAAGAGCCAGAAATCAAGAAAGAACTCAACGAGAAAAAGAAGCAAGAAGACTAACCGAACTCACAAGAGATAGAAAACAACAAACACAACAACAAGCTCAACAAAGAGAACAAACAAGAAGAACAACCGCAGAATTAAGACAAAAATATCATGCTTATTCAGGAATGGTTAGTACAATAACTTCTAAAATAGGACATATTCCAGCAAAAGGAACTCCAGAATATAAACAATATTATCAATATATTAGAGCAATGAAAGCAATAGAAAAATTAGCAAGAAAAAAAGGCATCAGCTTATAATTAAAACAAAGTTTTCTGTTTTGCTTTCTCTTTAATACTTCTTAACTTCTCAAGTTGTTTCTCAACCCTGTCTTCTGAAAACTCATGTCTCTCAACTAATATCTCCTTAATCTTATCTTCATCTATTTTCCCAAACTTAAAATCAGCATCAACAACCTCATGTTTATGAAATAATTCAAATATCTCTTGCCAATTAAATTGATCTTCTTCAGGAAGAGAATAAATCTTTTCCTTAACCTCTTTAAAAATTAATACAGGTTGTTTAAATCTTTGAACTAATTGTAATGCTTTCTTAGGACCAATTCCAGGAACTCCTTTAGGATTATAATCTGTTCCAACCAAAATGCCTAAACAAATTAATTGGTCTAAATTAATCTCTAAACCATTTAATATTTTATCTAAATCCATTAATTCAGGATTAACTTCAATATACCCAGAATAAGTTTTTCTTCTTCTAGCCATTGTTAAATTTCTAACAAGTATTGGAGCTCCAAATAATAAAGAATCATAATCTTGTGAAACAGAAGCATAAATTTCTTTTTTAGTTTTGCAAAGATACGCAGCTTCAGCCTCTCCTTCTGAAGGAGCTTGAACAACAGGAATCCCCATAGCAACTAACAATTCTTTACTCTCTTTAATCATTTCATCATTTAATCTAATCATTTGAGAACTATATCTTTTCATTGCTCCAATATCTTCAGATTGTTTAGCTTCTTCATATCTTTCAGAAGCCATATCTCTTACACCTTTTCTTTTTTTATGAGTTTTAGCTTTAAGAGCAGGAGCATCACCATCAAAAACATAAACTAATTTAATACCTTCATTTAACAAATTAATATTTCTATAAAATAATCCAGACAAATGGCTTGTAATTCTTTGTTGACTATCCATTAAAGGAGTTCCATCTACTTGCCTCACACTAGTAAGAAATTGATAAAGAATATTAAATGCATCAACACAAACAGTTTTACCATTAAGTTCAGTTATTTGAATTTCCCTTCTTGGTATAATTTCTCGAATACTTAATCCCATAGAATAACTCAGAAAGAATAATATAAATATTTAACTATAATCTACAAATTAGCTTATAGCTAATCTATCTTTTTTTGCCTTGATACTACAACCTTCTCCATTATTATAACAATAAAGATTTCTCAACCCCAAACAATCTGCTCCTTCACATCCTCTTAAAGAATGTTCACACATTTCACTATCATAACCAAATCCTAAAGTTTGATTAACCATTGATAATTCATCTAAAAGATTTATTCTAGGGAGTGAACCAATAGTCGGTTTTAATAAATTAATAACAGGTAATGAATCAATAGATTTTGTTTCTTTTCTTGCCATTTATTGTTTACTCCCTTGTTCTATTAAAAAAACTCCGAGATCATATATTTTTCTTTCAACTCCCTCTTCAGGAACTTGCCCTAATCTCTTACAATGTTGAGAATATAATCTAATATTTTTAATCACTCTTCTTTTAAATATATCTCCTTCTCTTAAATTATCTCTTTTAGCATCAAATTCTTCATTTTCCTTATGGGCTTCAACCCAAGCAGTATCATAACCTACTCTTTGAGAACTTCTTTTTCTATTATAAACTTCCTCGTCTACTCTCTCTAAAAATCCTTTCTGAGCCTTTCTATCTTCCCCAAAGAATCTTGCAAGCTTACCATTTAATGAATCAATTTCTCTCTCTGAATAATTATCTGGATTTAAATGAAATTCAACCCATTCTTCATATATTTGTCTTTTACTTACTCTTCCCATACCAATGTCACTACATAGTGGTATATAAACCTTACGCTCAACAATATAAAACATATGAACTAAACTATAAAAACAGAGAATTCTTTAATTTTTCATGAAATTAGACTTCATTCCAATAGATTATGATTACTTTGATTTCGAAGGTAAAAACTATGCAAAAATCATAGGAAGAGATAGTAAAAACAAGAGAATATGCATAATTGACTCTTGTGATGTATTTCTATGGGCTATATTAAAAAAAGATGTAAATGACAAGAAAATACAAAAAATAATCAAGAAAATAAGCAAAATTAAACTAAATGTAAAAGGCAGAGAAACCAAAGTAGAAAAAGTAGAATTACACAATAAAAATTTCTTAGATAAACCAGTAAAAGCACTAAAAATATTTGCAACAAACTACAAAGATTTACAGGATATTGCAGAAAAACTAGGAATGGATGAAATTGAAAAACGTAGAGGCCATGATTTAGGATATATAACCCACTATATTATGGAAAAAAAACTCACTCCATTAACATGGTATGAAGTTCAAGGAGAAATGTTAAACAATTCAAATGAATTTGGAGGAATTGATTCTTCGTTAGATGTTGATTTCTGTATTAAAGTTGATTCTTTTAAACCAATTAAAGACAAACCATTCAAACCAAAAACACTTTCATTTGACCTAGAATGTGATGAACTTAAAATAGGAGAAGGAGAAATACTAATGATTTCCCTAGTTTCAGATAATTTCAAAAAAGTAATCACTTGGAAAACACCAGAAGAAAAAACATCAAAACTACCATATGTTGAATATGTTGAAAATGAAAAAGAATTATTAAAAAAATTCACAAAATATGTTAAAAAAATATCTCCTGACTTTTTACTAGGATATTATTCAGATGGCTTTGATTTACCCTACTTAAAAGCAAGAGCAGATAAATTAAAAGTAAGATTAAATTTAGGATTAGATAATTCAGTTCCAAAATTTTCAAGAGGGCGTGAAATATCTGCTAAAATAAAAGGGATTGTTCATTTAGACTTATTAAAATTCATTAGAACAGCTTATGCACAATATATGAAATCTGAAACACTATCCTTAAATGAAGTTTCAAAAGAATTTCTAGGAGATACAAAAAAGAAATTTGAATTTAAACACTCCTCAACACTAAAACATAAAGACTGGCAAGAATATTATAAATATAATTTACATGATTCAGTATTAGTTCAAGGATTATTTGAAAAATTCTGGCCTGATTTAATAGAATTCTCTAAAATAGTTCAAGAACCAATCTTTAATATCTCTAGAGCAGGACTATCAAAGTTTGTTGAATCCTATATCTTACATAATCTAGAAAAACACAATGAAATCCCAGAAAAACGTCCAGGTTATAATGAAATAGGGGAAAGACGTCAAAGCGGAGGAGTAAAAGGCGCATTTGTTTATTCCCCAACTCCAGGACTTTATGAAAACATTGCAATGTTTGACTTCACTTCCATGCACACTAGCATTATCATAACCCACAATTTATCAAAAGGAACTCTTCTTCCAGAAAAAGAAAAATCAGCATTTGAATCTCCAGAACTAACACTTAAAGGAAAACCCCATCAATTTTATTTCTCTAAAACTCCAGGATTCTTTCCTCAATTACTTCATGAAATCTTCAATAAAAGAAAACAATTCAAACAAGAATACAAAAAAAATCCAAATACAATAACAAAAGCTAGAAGTAATGCATTCAAAGTTCTTTCAGCCTCAGTCCACGGATATATTGGATTCTTTGGAGCTAGATATTATTCAATAGAATCCTCTGCATCTATTTTAGCATTTGTAAGAAAATACAACCAAGACACAATTGAAAAAATAAAAAAAGAAGGATATGAAGTAATATTTGGCGATACTGATTCTGTTGGATTTTTAATGCAAAACAAAAAAGAATCAGAGATTAAAACCTTATTAAAAAAACTTAATGATGAACTTCCAGGATTAATGGAATTAGAATTAGAAGATTTCTATAAAAGAGGTTTATGGGTTACAACAAGAGCAGGAATTACAGGAGCAAAAAAGAAATATGCTATGCTTGATAAAGAAGGAGAATTAAAAATCAGAGGATTTGAAACAGTAAGAAGAGATTGGTGTCAATTATCAAGAAAAACTCAAGACAAAGTATTAAGATTGATACTAGCAGATGGAAATGAAAAAAAAGCACTAGAATTAGTTAAAGACATTGTAAAAAAGATAAAACAAAGACAAGTAAATCTAAAAGAATTAATTATTAAAACTCAATTAAAAAAACCTCTTTCAGAATACAAGGCAATATCTCCTCATGTTATTGCAGCTAGAAAAATGATAGAACAAGAAACCCCAGTATCTCAAGGAAATCTAATTGAATATTATATTGCAGAAGTTGAAAATGGAAAAAAAGCAAAACTAGTGAGAGACAAAGTAAAACTTCCAACAGAAAAAGGAGAATACAATATTGAATACTATCTTGAAAGACAAATCCTCCCAGCAGTTGAAAATATTTTTCAAGTATTTAATGTTAATCTTAAAGAAATAATAGAAGGAAAAAAACAAATGACCTTGGGAGAATTTTAATGAGCAAAACAAATGAAAGAAGAAAACCAGAACTTAAACCATTATTTATTCAAAGAATAAAACAACTTCTCCCAGAAGAAAAAGATTTTAAAGCATATTTAGAAATCCTAAAAAAACAACCAGTTCGTTCAATTAGATGCAATACATTAAAAATTTCCCCAGATGAATTAAAAAAGAAGCTTGAAACTTACAACTGGAAAATAACTCAACCCTTCACAGACTATCCAGAAGTTATGATTATTGAAAATGAATTGCAACCAGGCGAGTTAGGAAGAGCATTAGAACATTTACTAGGATACTATTATATCCAAGAACTTGCAAGTATGCTTCCAGTAATGGTTCTTGAACCAAAAGAAGATGAATTAATTCTTGACCTATGCGCAGCCCCAGGTTCAAAAACAACCCAGATAGCAGCAAAGATGAAGAATACAGGAACAATTATTGCAAATGAATTAAATTTAGGAAGAATTAAAATTCTCGCAGCCAATACAGAACGTTGTGGAGTTACAAATACAATAATCACAAAAAAAGATGGAATGACTCTTTGCAATAGATTAAAAAAACAAGAAATAAAAATAGATAGAATTCTTTTAGATGCACCTTGCTCAGGAGAAGGAACACTTCGTTCATCTTATAAAACATATAGCATGTGGAATCCAAGAACAATAACAACTCTCTCAAAAATTCAAAAAAATTTATTTGAATCTGCATTTAACCTTTTAAAAAAAGGCGGGGTAATAATTTACAGTACATGCACTCACGCGCCTGAAGAAAATGAAGAAGTAGTAAATTTCGCCCTAGAAACTTTTAAAGACAAAATAAAGATTGAAACAATCAATCTTCCAATTCCTACAAGAAAAGGAATAACTAAATGGCAAGAAAAAGAATACGCAGAGGATGTTCAACTATCATGTAGAGTTTATCCTCATGTTGCTAATACAGAAGGATTCTTTTTAGCTAAATTTACAAAACTAAAATGAACAACATACACATATTAACTAAAAAAGAAAAAACAAAAATAGAAAATCTTTTAAAAGATCAATTTGGAATAAATAAAATCCCAGGAATACTAAACAAAAGAGGCGAAGAAAAAATATTTATTTTTCAAGGAAATATGTTTCCCAAAGAAATTAAAGAATTAGAACAATTAACACAAATAGAAAGAGTTGGAATTTATTTTGCTAAAATATTCAGAGACAGACAAGGACAAAAACAAATTAGACTAAGCATTGAAGGAACTCAAATTCTCAAAGACCAATTTACAAAAAATATATTTGAATTAGACGACGAACTATTACAAAAATGGATGCAAGGACAAGAACTAAACATAAAAACAGGCAAAAAAGGATTTTTAATTATGAAATACAAAGATGATTTTTTAGGAACAGGAAAAGCTTCAGAAGAAAAAATAGGAAACTTTATTCCAAAATCAAGAAGACTTAAAAGTAAATCTATCATTAAATAAAAATGGATAAATCAAAAGTTCTAAAAGCAGGAAAAATATCATCTCAAGTTAAAGAATATGCTAGAAGTATTATCAAACCAGGCATGCCTTTATTAGAAATTGCTGAAAAAATTGAACAACAAATAAAAGATTTAGGAGGAGAACTAGCTTTTCCCACAAATCTAAGCATAAATGAAATTGCTGCTCACTATACTCCTTCTCACGACGACAAAACTCTTGCTTATGGATTATTAAAAATAGATTTAGGAGTTCAAATTGATGGTTGGATATCAGACACTGCTTTCTCTCTTGACTTAGAAGGAAATGCAGAAAACAATAATCTTATCACTACAGCAGAAAAAGCACTAAATAATGCAACATCTCTTATCAAAGCAGGAATGTCAACAGATGAAATTGGAAAAGAAATCCATAGAACAATTATGTCAAATAATCTTAATCCTGTTGTAAATCTTTCAGGCCATGAAATAGAGCAATATGACTTGCATGCAGGAATAACAATTCCAAATATAAATGACAATAAAAATCAAATTCTAAAACCAGGAATTTATGCTATTGAACCATTTGTAACAGCAGGAAATGGAAAAGTTCATGATGGAAAACCCTCTGGAATCTATCTTATGATAAATTCTAAAAATGTAAGAAGCCCAATAGCTAGAGAAGTTCTTGAACATATTATTGATGAATATGGGACACTTCCTTTTTGTTCTAGATGGCTTGTAAAAATCTTTGGAACTAAAGCACTAATTGCATTAAAACAACTTGAAGAACAAGGAAACTTACACCAATTCCCCCAATTAATAGAAACATCAAAAAGAAAAGTTGCTCAAGCAGAGCACACAGTTTTATTAGAAGAAGATAAAACAATTATTACTTCTGCTTAAAATTTATAATTTAATTCTACAAAAAAACTCTGATGACCATTTCTTTCATCTAATTCCTCTTCCATATCTAAATAAGGACGTCCATTACTTCTACAATTATCTAAGCTAGCTCCTACAACAACATAAATCTTACAATTTTTATCATAATGAAGAATATAATCTACTCCTAGTGTTAATCTTTCTCTTGTTTTTTCAAAAGGATCCTCTTTATCCCTTATCTGACTAAACTCTGAAAAAACTTTCAACCTTCCATCTCTTATAACAGGTACATCCAACCTAACACTCCAAGCAGGAATAGTTCTAGTTCCTCCCCCATTATCTCTTTCCCAAAATAAAAGCTCTGCTTCATAATCATTATAACCTAAATTCTCTAAATCAGCATCTTTAAACTCAGTAGTCCTTAATCCTTGTTTTAACAATCCACATTTTCCTCTAAATCTCCATGCTTTTTTAATTAATTCAGCATACAATCCAACAGCCTGAGCATCTTCCTTAATTGGTGTAGTTTCCATTGTCCCACTTCTTCCCCAAACCCCTAACTGTAACCCTTTCCAATTAATTCCTAAATCTCCTGAAATCATAACAGCACTATTAGTATCTAACTCTCCTCTTGTTCCCCCTGTAATAGCCAACCTAGCTCTCAAAAAATCATTAAAGAATTTCTTATCTACCATTGCTCCAATATCATATCTTCCTCCTCTATTCAAATAAGTTTCAAGGAGTGATTCTCTCCAAGGTGAATGCTCCTCCTCATTTTCTGTTCCCAATGGTAATCTAAACTTTCCAAATTTAAAATCTCCAAATTTTTCATCATTATAAAAAACATGTAACTCTCTTAAATCAAAATCTTCATTTAAATGACTATACTCATCATAAAATCTCGCCCTCTTTCCAGTGGGAGTATTCACAACCACTCGTCCTTTAACCCCAAAATTATCATAACCAATAGTTCCTTCTAAATCTCCAACATAGAAAAAACTAGCTTCATTTCCACTTGCCCTATCTGAAGTAATATTTCTCCATCCTAAAATAAATTTTCCTCCACCCTCTGCTCCAAATTCTCCTCTTGGTTCACAAAATAATTTGCTTTTTACTTGTGCAGGTTTAATATAAGATTTAGAGGTAGCAACAATCTTAGATTTTTCATTATCTAATACTTTTTTAACTTCTTTAGGAACATCAACTCCTTCTAAGTTAGGAATAACAAATGTTTTAGTTTTAGGAGAAATAGTATCTTGTTCTCTAACAGCCCCACTTAATCTCTTATTTTCTTGCTCTAATAAGACTACTCTGCTTTCTAATTGATTTATTCTAGAAATATTTGATTTACAACCACTTAATCCAGCACTTAAAACTAATGCTGCAGAAACCAAATATTTCTTAATTCCCATAAAAATTCACTCCCTTAGAACTATATAAAGATTATTGTAATAGTAACTTTAAAGTGGTATCACTAACCTAAATAACTTTCAGCAGTAGGTATTGCTGCTTTTGCATTTTTAAGATAATCCTCTTCAACTTTCTTATATACATTAATTATCTTATTTTTTATTCTTAGAAATAACTTTTTTATCTAAACCATTCTTGATTATTTGTTTTCCAATAGACTTGCTAACTTCTTTTAATGCAAAATCAAAATCTTCTTTTCTAATTGTTAAATTTTGTTCTTTCTTAGAAGAATAAACCCTCTTAATAGCATTTACTCCAGCATTTCTACAAATAGCTTCTATTTCTGCACCATTCCAATCACAAGTTTGTTCAACATAAAAATCAATTTTTACATCTTTTTCAAGAGGCATTTTCCTAGTATGCACCTCAAAAATCTTCTTCCTAGTATTCTTATCTGGAACTCCTAACCTAACAATTGAATCAATTCTTCCTGGACGAAGCAAAGCAGGATCAATTAAATCCATTCTATTTGTTGCAGCAATTATAACCACTTTTTCTAATTCTTCAACACCATCTAATTCAGTTAATAATTGATTTACAATCTTTTCCGTAGAATCTCCTAATCCTCCACCTCTTAGTTTAGAAATTGAATCAAATTCATCAAAGAAAATAATTGCAGGAGCAACCTGTCTTGCTTTTTTAAAAACTTCCCTAATATGTTTTTCGCTCTCACCAACCCATTTACTAACTAATTCAGGACCCTTAACTGAAATAAAATTTGCATTTGCTTCATTTGCAACAGCTTTAGCTAATAAAGTTTTACCAGTACCAGGAGAACCAGTAAGAAGAATCCCTTTAGAAGGCTTTATTCCAGCTTTAATAAATAAATCTGGTCTTAACAAAGGCAACTCAACTAATTCTCTTAATTTCTCTTTAGCCTCTTCTAATCCTCCAACATCTTCCCATTTAACATTTGGTTTATTAATTAAAACCTCCCTCATTGCAGAAGGCTCAACCATTCTTAAAGCATCATTAAAATTTTCTTTAGTTACTTTAATTTTATCTAAAATTTCAGTAGGAATCTTATCCTGCATATTTTTTAATTTAGAAAAATGAGGTTTAACAGCCTTTAAACCAGCTTCCTTACTTAAAACTTCTAAGTCTGCTCCAGTATAACCAATTGTTCTATCTGCAAGTTCATTAAAATCAACATCTTTACCTAAAGGCATACCTCGAGTATGAATTCTTAAAATTTCTTTTCTACCTTTTTCATCAGGAGGATTAATTCTTAACTCTCTATCAAATCTTCCAGGCCTTCTTAAAGCTTCATCAATATCCTCTGGCCTATTTGTTGCAGCCATAACAACTACTTGTCCTCTAGATTTCAAACCATCCATTAAAGTTAATAATTGTGCAACAATTCTCTTTTCAGTTTGATCAATCCCTTCTCCTCTTTTAGGAGCAATTGAATCTATCTCATCAATAAAAATTATAGCAGGGGAATTCTTTGAAGCTTTTTCAAAAATCTCTCTAATATGTTTTTCTGATTCTCCATAATACTTAGACATTATTTCTGGACCAGCAATTGAATAAAAACTAGCATCTGTTTCTGTAGCTACAGCTTTAGCCAATAAAGTTTTACCAGTACCAGGAGGTCCAGTTAATAAAACTCCTTTAGGAGAACCAACACCTAATTTTTCAAAAACCTCTGGATTCTTCATAGGAAGTTCAATCATTTCTCTAACTAATTCAATTTCATTTTTCAAACCACCAATATCTTCATAAGTTATTCCCGTAGACGATAAATCCCCAGAAACAACATCATCTGAAACAATAATTTTAGTTGCAGGAGTTACCAAAACATTTCCTTTTGGAGAAGTTTTAGAAACAACATAATTTAATCTAGTTCCAAAAACATCAATAACAATCTTTTGTGCTAATGTGAAAGGTTTATGTAACAACTTCATATGAAAATATTCAGTAGGATCATTACTAAATTTAATACCTTCTTGAGTTGGGGACAGAGTAATAAATTTTGCATCCACTGCCATTGTCTTAACAACTTCAACTTTCTCTCCAATAGAAATATTTGCATTAGCCCTAATAGTTCCATTAATCTTAATCAAAAAACTTTCTCCTTTATCCAAATCTCTCATTACTTTAACAATAGTTTTAGATTTCCCTTTAATCTCAACTAAATCTCCAGAGATAATTCCTAACTCATTCATTATTTTAGAAGAAATTCTAGCAATTCCTTTTCCAACATCTTCTTGTAAAGATTCTGCAACTTGTAATTCTATTTTTTTATTTTCATTCATTTTTTAAACACTAATTCTAAAACTCCATTTTTAAAAGTATAATTAAAATTTTTTGTATTAATCATTTTAGGCAAAACTTTTCTAATTGTAACTCCATCATTAAATCTTTTAGTTAAATAACTCTTAATGTAATCAGAAGATTTTTTACTTGCTATAATTTTTAACTTACTTCCTTTTATATTAACCTCTATATCTTCTTTTGAATAGCCAGCTAATTCGAAAATTACAAAAATATTATTTTTAGATTCTACAAAATCAATATTTCTATCTTCTTGTTCTCCTGAAATAAACTCCTCCTGCTGGATCCTTCTTACTTGATTTCCTCCAAAAAAATTTCTTACTAATTCATCAACAGGATCTTCACCAAAAAAACTCATTTTATTTTAATTACCATTTTAAAACTATCCCAAATAACTCTCAGCCATTGGAACTGCAGCCCTAGCATTTTTAAGATAATCCTCTTCAACTTTTTTATACACATTAATTGTATTCTTTGTAACACTTGGTTTAACTTTTTTAAGAGACTCATCAAAATGTTTTTTACTAACTTCCTTAGCCTCAATATTTTCTCTCAATGCTAATAACCCAGCTTCTCTTGCAACAGATTCTAAATCAGCCCCAGTATAACCATCTGTTTCTTCTGCTATTTTCTTAATATTAACATTTTTATTAAGAGGCATTTTACCAGTATGAATATTCAAAATAATCTCTCTTCCTTTTTCTTCAGGAGCATTAACTAATAATATTTTATCAAATCTTCCAGGCCTTAACAAAGCACTATCAAGCATATCTGGTCTATTGGTTGCCGCAATAACTAAAACATCATTTAAATCTTCTAACCCGTCCATTTCAGCTAAAATTTGATTTAAAACTCTTTCAGTAACTTTATTTCCTGCATCTTGCCCTCTCTTTCCAGCCAAGGAATCAATTTCATCAAAAAACACAATACACGGAGAAACTTGCCTTGCTCTCTCAAAAACTTTCCTTACGCCTTCTTCTGATTCTCCAACCCACTTAGACAATAACTCTGGCCCTTTAATCTGAATAAAATTAGCTTCTGATTCTTTTGCAACAGCCTTAGCCAATAAAGTCTTACCAGTTCCTGATGGACCATAAAGTAAAATTCCCCTTGCAGGTCTAATCCCAATTCTCTTAAATGCCTCTGGATGTTTTAATGGCCACTCAACAGCCTCTGAAAGTTCTTGCTTTACCTTTTCTAATCCTCCAACATCATTCCAAGAAACATTAGGAGCTTCAACAAACACTTCTCTCATAGCTGAAGGTCTTACAGATTTAAGAGCATCAGTAAAATCACTATGCTTAATAATTAATTTTTCTAAGATCTCTGGAGGAATTTGTTCATCTTCATCTAATTTCATTTGCGGAAGATATTTTCTTAAAACATTCATAGCCGCTTCTTTAGTTAAAGCTTCTAAATCTGCACCAACAAACCCATGAGTTAAACTTGCAAGCTCTTCAATCTTAACATTTTTCAAAGGCATTCCTCTTGAATGAATTTTAAGGACTTGTAATCTTCCTTTTTTATCTGGAACACCAACTTCAATTTCCCTATCAAATCTTCCTGGCCTTCTTAAAGCAGGGTCAAGAGCATTAACTCTATTAGTAGCTCCAATAACAATAACCTTTCCTCTAGATTTCATACCATCCATCATAGTCAAAATCTGAGAAACAACTCTTCTCTCTACTTCTCCATGAACATCTTCTCTCTTAGGAGCAACAGCATCAATCTCATCAATAAAAATAATTGCAGGAGCTGTCTTTTCAGCTTCTTCAAAAATATCTCTTATCTTTTTCTCTGATTCACCATAAAACTTTGACATAATTTCAGGACCATTAAGTAAAATAAAATTAGCATCTGTTTCATTTGCAACAGCCTTGGCCAATAAAGTCTTACCAGTTCCTGAAGGACCATGTAATAAAACTCCTTTAGGTGCTTCAACTCCAAGCCGATTAAAAATTTCTGGATGCTTCAATGGAATCTCAACCATTTCTCTAACCTTTTTAATTTCTTCACTTAATCCTCCAATATCCTCATAAGTAATTTCTGGTATTTTTTCATCAGAAATTTCAACTGCTTTAGAACTTAAAGTCAATTCAGTATTTTCACTTATAATAACAGGTTGATTAGGATTAGTATTAACAACTAAAAACTTAATTTGAGCAATTCCTCCTCCAAGATTTCCAAACATATTCCCCATTTCATCTCCAAACATATTTCCAAACTCTTCTCCAAGACCCATTTCAGAAAACAAATCTCTTCTTCTTTGAACTCCACCTAAAACAACTACATCACCTTTAATAAGAGTTCTTCCAAGCAATCCTTTTTTAAGATTCTCTGGATCACCTTGAATCATAATTCCTTTTTGAGCAGGAGCAATCATAACCTTTTTAGCTTCTCTAACTTCTGCTTTACTAATTGTAACAATATCTCCAATTCCAGCCCTTGCATTTCTTCTTAATATACCATCAAATCTTATTGTTCCTTCTCCCACATCTGCAGGATATGCTCTATCTGCAATAGCAACTGTCTCTCTATTTCCTTTAATAAGAATAACATCTCCTCTTCGAATTCCTAATTGCCTCATTACTTCTGCATCTATTCTAGCAATTCCTTTATATGCATCATCTTGTAATGCTTCTGCAACATTTAACTTAACTGATTTTTTTTCTTCTGCCATTTTAGTTTTCTAAATCATTAAAATTTAAACTTACTCTGCCTGCTTCTTCAAAACATAATCTAACCATATCATTCATAATATTTTCTTGATATTTCATAAAAGAGACTATCTCTTTTGGTATTGAAACAGCATAACTATTTCCAACCAATCTCATCTTTACTCTAAATTCTTTGTTTTTTAAGTTTATGTATTTAGAATAATCTTGCTCATCTAATGGATGAATAATCTTAAAACTACATTTAGGACAAAGCATTGCCCTCAATAAATAACCATTTTTAACAAGTTTTACTTTCTTCATTTTAGAATCGCACTTCTTGCATAAAATTGTGTTGTCAAATAAATCCATTTTTGTATATACTTATATGTATACACACACAATATACACTATTTAAATATTTTGGTGAATTAATAATTATCTTTTAGAAACTCTTCTAAATTCTTCAACAGCCATAGCAAAACCATAAGATGAACTTATAGAATCATAAATCTTTCTTGCTTTTCTAGCATCATAAAATGTTTCTGGATGAAATTTAACATCTCCAGAATCAAATGTTGCAGATTTTCCAGTTTTTGAAAGTCCAATTCTAAATGCCAATTTACTGCCTGGATGTCTTTCTCGAACTAAATGAAGATGTTGAACATCATAGTCATCTCCCCCAAGAGTTACTTCTTTAGACTCTTGGTAAAACATAATTCTCATTTTATTTCGCTCCCAAAGGTTCTGGTTTTTTAGTTGCTTCTCTTAATTGTTCGGTTTCTCCCATATTTCTTAACCTCTCCAAGCATATTTAAGCATTATTGTAACAAAACACATAAAAACTATATTTCTATAAATTAATATGAAGAAATTCAAAAAAAAGGTGAAAAAATACTGGAGTAAATTTTGGTTTTTATTATGGAAAGATGATTCATGGAAAGGATGGTTATTCTCTATAATATTTTTATTTTTATTTATTAAATTAATATTTTTTCCTGTACTAAATCTAGCAACAGGAACAATTTTACCCTTAGCAATAGTTGAATCATGTTCAATGTATCATGATGGAAATTTATTTTCTAATTATGATGATTGGTATGAAAAACATAATGACAAATATTCTGATTTAATTATAAACAAATTAGATTTTCAAAAATTTCCATTTAAAAAAGGTTTCAATAAAGGAGACATTCTATTCATAGTAGGAACAGCTCCAGAAAAACTCCAAATAGGAGATGTAATAATCTTTGAAGGCAATCAAAAAAATCCAATAATACATAGAATAATTAATATCCAAGAAAACAATGGAGAAAGAATATTCTCTACTATTGGAGATAATAATAACGGACAATTAAGTGTTGAAAAAGAAATTAATGAAAATCAAATTATTGGAAGAGCTGTTTTCAGAATAGCTCCCTATATTGGATGGGGAAAACTAATCTTTTTCGAACCACTAAGACAAAAGTCAGAAAAAGGCTTTTGCCACGAAAACTAATTATCTTAAAAATTTTCTAAAAACATAACCAAAACTACTTGCTCCTCCTGCATTATTCGTAACCCAATTCTTATATGAATTATGAAGTGTAGATAAATTAAACTTCACAAATTTTGCCACATTTCTTAAAAAACCTCTTGGATTTTCATTCGAAAATTGCGAATCAAAAAAATCCTTTCCTTCTGAAACTCTTTCAACAGAAGGCAGGGCCAATAACTTAGGCTCAAGCATTTCTTTTAATTTATGTCTCATAGGAACTACTTCCTCAGAATGAACATCATAAACTTGTTTTTCTAAAATAGATAAATACTTAGGTTTTCTAATAAAAGGAATAGAAAATAAATCAAAAACCCTATATGCTTCTGCTAAATAAGTAGTTGCAAGATATTTTCTTGTAAATTCCTCTCCAGTAAAATTTGAAGGAGTAATTGATAATGCTAAATCAACATAAAAATCCCTTATCTTAGAAATTCTCTCAGAAACTTTTTCTGCAACAGATTTATCTACAGATAAAATATTAAAATGCTTACTAAGTCTTGATGGAAGATAAATACTCCCCCCAAAATTCTCAGAATCAGTTAAAAAATCTCCTAAAGAAACAACTCCAATTTTATAAGGTAACTTTATTCTTTCACTATCCTCTGGCCTTGCAACCTCATAATCTCCATTTGTAAAGAAATTAAAATAAAAAGGACTTTCACAACCCAACCTCATTAATTTCTCTGGATTACCAAGCCTCCAAGAATCTTTTTTAGAAACTTGGTGAAGCCCCTTTTGAATATCCTCAACAACAAGAACAAAATCTGGTTTTGAATCTAATAATCCTTTTTTACCATTCAAAGATTCATAATCTTCTGTTCTCCTATCAAGATTCCCATATGAAAAACTCCCATACAAAAATAATGCCTTAAGATTATCACTAAAATCACTCTTTATTTCTCCCACATGAATATCTAAAATATCTTTAAATGTCTCTAATTTAGGCATTAATTTAAACACAAATATTAATTTATTAAGATTTATATAAAAATAAGACATCATCAAAAACTAAAACTTTAAAAATCAAACTAAGCTAACCTTAAAATGGAATTTTGTCCCAAATGCGGTGCAGTTTTAATAATGAAAAAGAAAAATCTAGGATGTCCTAGATGTACCTATTCTTCTAAGGGAAAAATTATTAAATTAAGAACTTCTGAAAAAATTGATGAAAGAAAAGAAGTTGCAGTAATATCTGAGAAAGAAGGTTCAACTCTACCAATAGTAACAGAAAAATGCAAAAAATGTGGAAATGAAAAATCATATTTCTGGACAGTTCAAACTCGTGCATCTGATGAATCAGAAACAAAATTCTTTAAATGCACTAAATGTGGATACACTAAAAGAGACTACAGATGAAATTCATAGACAATACAAAAGAATTTATTAAAAAAGCCATTCCACTAATTATTTTTCTGTCATTACTTTCAATATTATTTTTTCCACAAGACCAAACAAAATATCTTGCTATTCCAATATCTATTTCAATAGTTCTAGGAATAATCTATTTCTTTTTAAGAGAATAAAAAACTATTCTTCAGATTCAACAGCTAAAAAGGACCACCAAGACTTTCCAACCCTTACAATTTCTCCAGATTCAGCATCTACTTGGACTTGTACTTTCATCTTAGCTTGAAATAATCCTAAGAATTTTGAGTGTTTCTCAACCCTAACCTCATAAACAAATCTCATCTGATTTTCTTTTCCAACAAGCTTTAATTCTATTTCACAATTTTCTGTACAATTTTTCAACCCAATTTCTTGCAAAGCTCTATTTGAAGCATTATTTGGCATCACATTTATTCTAATATTTCTACCACTAGGCAATTTAGACTTTAAAAGAAGTTTATCCAAAAAAAAATCAGAAATTATCTCTAAATCTGAATAAGCTTCAATACCTTTAATCTTTAAAGTTGTTCTATGATCCTCTCCCACTTTAACCTCAAGTTGCCCACCATTTCTTACTTCATATATTCCCTCTTCAACTCTTTTTTCATACCCAATATGTCCATCATTCATATAATGGGCACTTACAAAACTAATCATTAATAAGATTGCCAATAAAATCATTAGTTTTCTCATAAAGATCTATGCTAAAAAACATATATTAATGTTTTGGAAAATGAAAATGGCCTTGAAGGGATTTGAACCCTCGACACCCAGATTAAGAGTCTGGTGCTCTAACCAGGCTGAGCTACAAAGCCATTATTGGTTATGAAGCCTCTCGGGCTGAGGCCTAAAAGAGAAGGTCACCTCGTTAGAGGTTCTCGTAACCTTTAGGTTATCCCATTGGGAAGCTACAAAGCCATTAATTAATCTAGAGATAATTTCTTTAAAAAACTTAACCTTTTGCCTTTTCCGAAGTGTTTTTAAATATATAATACAATATATAGTTAACAAAGGGGGTGTATAATGGCTAAGAAAAAAAATGACATGGAGATGGTTGGTAAAGCATCATTTATTATAGGTATTATCTTGGCAGTAGTTGCTGGACTTGTTCCTGCTGTTGCTGGATTTGCTTATATAGGATTAACTTTAGTAGTGCTTGGTTTATTAGTAGGTTTCTTAAACATAACTAGTGGAAACGTAGTTAAACTATTAGTAGCAATCATTGCTTTAATGAATGTTGGTGCTGTAACTATTGCGGTAATACCTGCAATAAATACTTATCTACTAGCTGTACTTCAAAACTTTGTAGCGTTTGTTGGTGCTGCTGGATTTGTAGTTGCATTAAAAGCAATCCTAGAAGTAACTAAAAAATAAACACACCTTTTTTATTTTTCTTTTTTTAATTTTTCTTTCTTATTTTCTTTTAAAAAACTCTATTTGTCTAAATCTCTTTAAAACTTTAGCATAACTACCCTTATCCACCAACACTTTTGTCTTATCTTTATTTAACAATCTAAAATCATACTTAGAAACACTTTCCTTTAATTTATCCTTTCCAGAATATTTTCTCCATCTCACAGAACCTTTTACTCTATATTGCATCACCATTTTATACTATTATAGTTTTTCTACCATTGTAGTTTCTTTTTTTCTGCTCGAAGAGTACCCCAAGGGGCAAAAAAGAAACCCAACTGCATCACCATATTAAAACAATTATTAAGAATTATTTAAATTCCACTATTACAAACTTTTCATTAAAAAAATATAAAAGAGATTAAAAAATATAAAAAACTTTTCTCTTCTACTAGAACATCATATGGGGCGGTAGTTATTTAATCAGTTTCTGAATATTTTCAATCGCATCAGCAACGTCTCGACCTTTCTTAGTCAGTTGTATCAATTTAATTCGCCCCTTTTTTTCAAACTCAACTAACTTCAAAATCTCTAAAGTCTGTAGAATCTTCACAGCATGACTGTATGTACAATCTACTTCTTTAGCCAAAATACTACCATACCTCATTCGATTATTCTTTTTCAATGAAACCAACATTAAAGCTGGCTTTCTTCTAAAAAAGATGTCAAAATTGTCTTTCATTTTAAGGTATGTGTTTTAATGTATATATTCAGAAAGGAATGACATTATAAATGTATTGGAAACTATATATTCACTCCTAGATTACAATGAAAAAACCATATTTCATAATATTTATTAAATAGTATTATTTATAATATATACAATGAAAAAAACAAAAATACTAGCAGCAGGAGACCTACATGGAGATAAAGGATTAGCAAAAAAACTTGCAGCAAAAGCTAAAAAAGAAAAGGTAGACCTAGTCATCCTTGCAGGAGATTTAACAATGTTTGATACAGATACTAAAGGATTAATCGGGCCTTTTATGAAACTAAAAAAACCAGTTTTACTTTTACATGGAAATCACGAATCATTAGCAACAATTGATTTTCTTACAGAAATGTATAGTCCACATGCAAAAAATCTCCATGGATATTCAATAATAAAAAACAATGTTGGAATCTTTGGAGCAGGGGGCGCAGACTTTGGAATGTCTCCAATGACAGAATCTCAATTCTTTAAAACACTAAGCAAAGCCCACAAAGGAGTAAAAAACATAAAGAAAAAAATAATGGTAACTCATACTCATCCATTTAAATCAAAAGCAGAATTCTCTGGATTTCAAGGAAGCAAAGGAATAAGAAAAGCAATAAAAGAATTCAAGCCAGACATTATGCTTTCAGGACATATCCATGAAGCAGAAGGAATAGAAGAAAAAATAGGAAAAACAAGAGTAATAAATATAGGGAAAAAAGGTAAAATTATTGAAATTTAAGCAAAATTATAAAAACTCACTTCTAAACTTAATTATAACCTAAATCACGCTTGAAGCTAACTTAAGGGAAGTTGACTGACAAGAAACCGTAGGTGTCTTACAAATGCCAAAACAAGAGAAAAAAAGCTCGTCTGAAAAATCTGCAGAAGGATACTTCCCTGTTGAAGAAGATTACAAGCGTTCAACAGAAAAACAAGAAAGAGAAATTATTTCTGACAACAAAAGAACAACTGAAAAAATAATAAAAACCCCAATAATTGATAATCATTCAATTGAAAAAGAATACCATGAACTAGACAAAAAAGAAATAGTTGAAAAAAAGACAAAAAGAAAACCAACAAAGAGAAAATCTAAAAAAAGAACAACAACAAAAGCAGTAAAATATCTTATCCCAAAAATAACTCTTAAATCAAAAGGATATGAATTAATAATAACAGAAAAACCTCAAGCAGCAGCTAAAATAGCTTCAGCATTAGGGAAAACCGAAACATATTCTAATCAAAAAGTTTCATATTATGAAGTAGATAGAAAAGGCAAAAAAATAGTTATTGCTTCTGCAGTTGGACATTTATTCACCCTAACTTCAAAAGAAAAAGGAACTCCAGTATTTAATGTTGAATGGAAACCCAATTTTATGGTTAGAAAAAAAGATTTCACAAAAAGATACTATGATACAATCTTAAAACTATGTAAAAATGCTAGTTCAATAACAATTGCAACAGATTTTGATGTTGAAGGAGAAGTTATTGGATTAAATGTTGTAAGATTTCTTTGTGGACAAAAAGATGCAAATAGAATGAAATTCTCTACCTTAACAACAGATGAACTAAATGAATCCTATGAAAATAAAAAACCAACATTAAATTGGAATCAAGGAATTGCAGGAGAAACAAGACATTACTTAGATTGGTATTATGGAATAAACTTATCAAGAGAATTAATGGCTGCAATAAAATCAACAGGCAAATTCAAAATAATGTCTATTGGAAGGGTTCAAGGACCTTCATTAAATCTAATTGTTCAAAGAGAAAGAGAAATTCTTAAATTTAAACCAAATCCCTATTGGCAAATCTTCATAACAGCAGATGATGGTAAAAACCAATTAGAATTAAAACATCCTAAAGACATCTTTGACAAAAAAGAGCTTGAAAAGTTTAAAAATCTAAAAGGAAAAAAAGCAATAGCAAAAACAAAAAAAACCCAACAATCAATTCCTCCTAATCCACCATTTAACTTAACAACACTACAAACAGAAGCATACAAACTATATGGAATAACTCCCTCTAAAACATTACAAATAGCTCAAACACTATATTTAGCTGGATTAATCTCTTATCCAAGAACTTCATCTCAAAAACTTCCAGAAGCAATAGGATACAAAGCAATTCTAAAAAAACTTGCAAAAGAATTCAAAGTAGAACATTTAATTAAAAAAGATAAACCAATAGAAGGGAAAAAATCAGACCCAGCTCATCCATCTATTTATCCAACTGGAAATCATCAAGTATTAAATGACCAAGATGAAAAAATATATAATTTAATTGTAAAAAGATTCTTAGCATTATTTTGTGAAGATGCTCTAATAGATAAGAAAAACATTAAAGCTACTGTTGATAAATTAGATTTCACTGCTAATGGAAATCAAATTGTTAAAAAAGCTTGGATGGAAATCTATCCAAGAACAGTAAAAGAAGAAAAAATCCCAGATATGGAAGGTGAAGTTGATGTAATTGACCAAAGAATTGAAGAAAAAGAAACAACACCTCCAAGAAGATATTCTCCTGCATCAATACTCTCAGAACTTGAAAAAAGAAACATTGGAACAAAAGCAACAAGAGCCAATATCTTAGAAACTCTTTATGATAGGGGATATATTCAAGATCAATCAATAAAAGCAACACCCCTAGGAATGTCTTTGATTAAAACTTTAGAAAAACACTCTCCTACAATCATAGAAGAAGAACTAACAAGAGAATTTGAAACAGACATGCAAGAAATTGAAGAAGCAAAAAAATCTAATCTATTAAAAGAAGAACAAAAAATATTAGACAAAGCAAAAAAAACAATTACAAAAATATCTCAAGATTTCAAAAAAACTCAAACACAAATTGGAAATGAGCTTGTAGCTGCCAATGTTGCATATAGAGCTCAACAAAAAATAGAAAATGAAATAATGCTTTGCCCTAAATGTAAAAAGGGACATTTAGCAATAACTTACAGCAAAAAAAACAGAAAACACTTTATTGCCTGTAATGCTTACCCTGATTGTAAAAATACTTTCTCTCTTCCTCCAAATGGAGTTATAAAAAAGACAGACAAAATCTGTGAGGAATGTGGATTTAAAATGTTAATGACATTACGAAAAGGAAAAAAACCTTGGTTCTTCTGCTTTAATCCTGAATGTCCTAGTAATAAAAAAAGAATTGAAGAATATAGGAAAAGAATAGCTGAATCACAATAATTAAATCTGCCTAACTCTCTTAATCAAATTCTGTTGTTCAATATGAGAAAAATCAGCATTAGGATAATGTTTTCTAAAAAACTTTTTAGAACATCTTTGGCACTCATATTCAATTGTATCATAATCTCTAGAAGTAGAAGATACAACCATCTCTGCTAATGGCCCTCCACAATTTTCCTCAAGACATCTAAATTGTTTTTCATTCATTACTATTACCATTAAGTCTCCTTACAAGACCCTTACAAATAGATATTACTTCATTATTTAAAGGAAGAGAATTAGCACCATATATTTTATCTTCAACTAAACTTCTCATAACCTCTCTTTCATTTCCACTAACCTTAAAAGAAATATCTCCATTACCAGTAAAAAATCTATCTCCAAAATACTCTTTTGAATCAGTTATTATTTGATCTCCTTCTTCTACTCCAAAATAAGTTAATAATAATGAAGTCCTAGCTTCTACAGGTCCTTGAAGTAAAGATAATCCATGACCTTTTCGAACATTCATTAGAAAATTATATGTTGTTGAAAATTCTCCTCTAAACTTAGGATGCAAATCTTTTGCTACCTTAGTAAGACTACCTTTCTTAGTTCCCATTTTATATGAAACAAATGCTGCCAATCTCTCAAAATATTCTGTATCATTCATAAAAACTCACAATTTAATTCCTATTTAAAGATAATTATATCCTAGTTAATTATTTAAATCACTTATTCTATTAATCTAAAAGATGGTTGAACCAATAATTTTAGCAGGAATATTAGGAGGTGTTGGAGGACTAACAAGGGGAGTAGTTGGATTACTAAAAGCTCTTTCTCTTAGACGAAGAATTCTATGGCCATATTATTTAATCACTGTTATTATTGCAGTAATAATAGGTGTATTTATTGGAATTATATTTGACTTTGACCCGAGATTATCATTATTAGCAGGTTATGCTGGAACAGATATTCTTGAAGGAATTTACAAATCATTCAAAGTACAAAAGGTATATGTGAAGAAAAAATGAAGGATTACAGAAAGTACACAAAAAGGCATTTAAGAAAAAGGACAAATGTATATAAAATTTTATTCTGGATACTTGTAATAACCATTATTATTTATCTCTTATCTAAAATAGATATCTCAACAAAATTAGAAGAAGCTTTATCTTCAGATATTGTAAAAATTTCTTCACAACAATTATGTGTTGATAATGAATTTAATACTATAATGTGTAAAACAACCTGTGGTCTAAATAATTTAAACTACCAAACATACAAATGTGTAAAAGGGGAAGCAATCTGTCATTGTAAAAAATAAAATGCCCTCTCAAACAATCGACATCTCAGACGAAGAAAAAACAATTTTAAAGAAACGTGCAGACAAAAATTATTTCTCATTAAAAGAACAAATTGAAGACATTGTGAGAAGAAGTTGTATAAGTCAAAAGAACAAATCAAAATATAAAACAATCAAAATAGATGATAAGTTAGTTGGTATTTTCTCTAGGGAACGAAAAGGTAGACCCAGGAAGAAAAAATAGACTACAATAATTTTTATAAATAGAACTATCAAAAAACTTTCATGGAACTAAAAAGAAATAATATAATATATTTCTTAGCCAAGCATTGCACAGATTCTTTAATTTCTTTATATCATAATATCCATTATCAAGGAATTGAAAACTTACCACGAACAAGTCCTGCCTTATTAATGCCAAAACATCAAGCATTCAGAGATATTCTTGTTGAAGGATATATCTTAAACAAAACAATAAGAATGCCTGCAAACTGGGTAATGAAATATTCTCTTCCAAAACCTTTAGAATCAATGGGGGGGATAAGAGTAGTAAGGAAAAAAGACATAAAATCTCAAAAAACAAAAAATAAAAGAAAAGCTTTAATAAAAAAAGCAAGAGACATGAATTCTTTTGCAACAGAATACATGAAATGGCTATATGCAAATGAAGAGATTGTTATTGTCCATCCAGAAGGAACAAGAAACTCTCAAAAAATGGGAGTTATCCGAGATAATGAATTTAATCTAGCATTAAACTTATTAAGACAAACAGAAGAAGAATACCACATCACAATTCCAATCATCCCAATCGGAATACACTATCAATCATTAAGACCCCGATCAAGAGTTGATGTCAAAATAGGAAAACCCCTATATTCTAATCAGAAAGGTTTAATGAATATAGTTCATAGTGAAATTGCTAGTTTATCTGGGTTTTAAATCATCAATGAAAGAAGAAATACTATTTTTATCTCCAGATTCTAAACTGAACTATTACAACTGTAACAAGAGATATAATTAAGAAATACCAAGGACTCACAGAATGAACCCAATCCATTGCTAAAGGCCATATTGTTATCACAAACAACACAAAAGCAGCAATTGATACCTTAAGTAAGGCAACATCCCAAAGATTCATTTTTTTAACTTGTTTTTCAAACATTTTCATATCTCCTT
>CAZDZI010000002.1:28682-56745 GCA_964509925.1 Candidatus Woesearchaeota archaeon
TTTGGAGGGAAAAAAGAACAACAAAAAACAATTAATAAAATTATAAAATTTCTTCCAGAATTTAAAAAATACCTACTAAAATTATTAAAAGAACATTAAGCAACTCTTTTTATCTTGCCTTTTTTTACATCTGCTAAACTATTTTCAAATTGTTTCACTAAATCAAGTTCTATTTTCTTTAATACAACCATATTTTTTACTATTTCAACTGCCACAACAGAACCTTCATCAATTCCAAGCTCACTTCTTATCTTTAAAGGAATTACAATTTGTCCTTTAGAACTTATTTTAGTTATTTCCATTGTAAGAAAGTAAGATTTTCTTATATTTAAATGTTTTGTTTCTCCAACCTCTTCTTCTCCCTAGCCTTAACCTTCCATCTTTTTTTCTGACCTTTAACATCTCCTTTACCTTTATTGGCTTTTATTTCTACACGAGTAATATCCCAGACAATATACTTATCTAATCTTCCTTCTCTAGCAAGATTACGCATTTTCACAGCAAGACCATAAGAAGTTCTATCTAATTCCCTTGACAATTCATCTAAAGAGGAACTCAAATAAGCTCTTGAAATATATTCTATGTCTTGAGCAGTATATCTATTTGTCATTTTATCTTAGAATTCAGAGTAATTTTTTATTTTTTCTTTTCATCAACTTCATCATCATCATCATCATCTTCTTCTTCAACTTCTTCATTATCCTTCTCATCATCTTTCTCTTCTTTAACTTCCTCTTCTTCATCCTCTTCTTCTTCAACTTCTTCTTCGTCCATTTCAAGGTCAGCTAATACTTTTAGAATTTTATCAAGTTTTGTATTAATCTGCTTAAATTGTTCTTGAGATATTCCAGCTGGAGCCCTATCTGTTCTTGGACTAAAACTTGAACGTGAACTTGAACCTCTATCTGTACCTTTAAAACAATCTGAACATAAAACCGGTTTTCCTCCTGATGGTTTAAATGGAACTTGACATTCTTTTTTACATTTATCACAAATAGCATCATGCATTTCAACAGGCCTTCGATCTCCAAAGCCTCCACTTCTTCCGCCTCTACCACCAAATCCACCACTTCTTCCTCCAGATCTACCTCTATCTCGGTTAAATCCGCCATCTCTACTTCTTGGTCTATCTCTATCATTAAATCCCATATAATCCTTCTTCAATGAAGCCTTATAAAGGTATGTTATTGGGAAAAAATTGGGTAATTAGGAGTTGTGGCTTTTATTCTTTCCTTATCCATCTTTTATTTAATCCTTTTCCCCCTCAAACCAAACTCTCACAAACAACACCATCTTTATTCCCATCTAATCTATGAACATCCTCTGGACCACAATATTCAAAACAAACCTGAGCATCCTCTTGAGTATTAAAATCTCCACAATCTAAATCCTCAGTACAAGAACAAACCTCAACATCTGAAACTGAATCAAAAGGAAAAATAATCCACAAAGTAATTATAATTAGCAAAATAACTAATACAATTCCCCCAACTAAAACTTTTTTTAACATATTTATTCTAGAATTAAGAATTATTTAAAACCTTCTCAAAACAATCTTCCTTGACAAAGCCAATCAAGTTTTTCAAATTTATTTGAATTAGGAGCAAGTTTTCTTAATTCTCTTTTTTCATTAATTAAAAATATTTCTAATCCTAATCTTTGTCTACCTAATTTCAGTTTTAATGAACGAGTTTCATAATAATCAAAATCAGGAAAAACCAAAGCATATTTTACATTGCGAGGAGTACTCCCCATTCTTGTGCATATTTGTCCTATAGCAAAAAGAAACCATGCTCTTTTTTGAGCATTTCTTAAAACATTTTTAGACTTTGGACGAGGATAACCTTTTACTTCCACAAGATAAATACTCTCCTCCCCTATAGCTTTAATATCAACCCCACCTCTTGTATAAGTTTCTTTTGCAATTTTAAATCCTCGCGACTTAAACCAATCTATCATAACTCCTTCAATCTTTTTCTCATCATACCAAAACTCTCCTTCACACAAATTCTTTTCAGGCATATATTTCATTAAGATAAATAATATTTAAGTTTTTATGAGATATAAAATAAGAGCAAAACTCTTCAAGCACCTAAAAACTTCATTACTTCAAAAACTAAAAAAGCAGGCCATACAAATGACTTCAAAATTCCTAAAACTCCCATCCAAAATCCATTAGCAGTTGAAACATAGTAAATCGCAGCTCCTAAAAAACCTAGGAAATAAAATCCTCCACCACAATTCTTATGAGATCTTCGCACTCTCTTTCCATTAACCACTTTAGATTTAACACTCTTTTTTACCATATTTTATCTAAAGAAATACATTATAAAAAGCTATCTAAAAAAACAAAAGAAAAAAGAAATAGATTAATGGCTCTGAAGCTTTAAGAAAATTGAAACAATCATTCGTTCTTCAGACCTAGCATCTAACTCACCAAATTTCTCAATGTAAAAAGAAGAATTTGAAATCTTATCAACTAAATAAGCTCTCTCTTTTTCATTCAAAAACTCAATTTGTTCAACCCCTTTTAATTCCATAAATAATAAGACCTAAATCAATATTTAAGCATGAGTAACCACTTAGAAATTTAATAGGATTACTCAGAAGTGATAGGATTTATTTTTTAGAACGTGCAAAAAAAATTCATTTAAGATCTTTCAACATATGTCTTTCATATTCCTTATATTCTGACTCAAATTCCTTTATTTCCCTTGGAATAGCTCCCCTATCAAACAAACAACCTAACAAATTCAATCTCTCTTGTTTAAACCCTTTAAATTTACCTTTATTCCATCTATAACTATCAACCATTAAAATCTTTTTATCAAAAATTCCTGGACTAGAAATATCTCTAACACAATACATATGTCCTTCATCCTTCCTAGAAACATAATATCCTCCTTTAATTCCCTTTTCCAATAAATCATCCCTAAAACTCATAAAAACTATTACCTCCTAACAACCTTAACCTTAGGGTCCTTAATTCCCAATCTTTTCCCAGCCTCCAATTCAACAAATCTTTCCAAATCACTTTTAAACATAAATTCTTTCAAATTTTTATCTGTCTTAATTGCAAGACCAATCCCTTTAATTTGTTCTTCTAAAAGAGACTTCTGAGAATTTAATCCTTTTAACTGTTCTTCATACAATTCAACATTTTTATCCAAATCTTTTCTTTTATGCTCCACTCCAAAATAAACTCTTTGTAAAAACCCTGGAACTGGTTTAAGAATAACTTCGCCATACTCCCCAGTTAAAACTTCTTTTCTAATAACTTGATATCCCCAACTTTCAGCAGGAACATTAAATTTTGCATTAGGATCAGCAAGCTCTATTTCTCCCCAAGAAGCATCTTTTTGTTCAGTAACCGGAATAACATAATATCTTGATTGAACTACTTTAGCAACCACTGGTTCACGTTGAACTGGAACACCCTCATCAGGAAAAATTTCATCAAGTTTACTATCCAAAGCCCTAGGTTCAACAGCAGGATAATCTCCTGTAGGCTCTTTACTAGAAGGCTTAGTATTAGTTAAAGGGGTTGTATACTTTCCACTAGGAGAAGTAGCTTTTTCTTCCAAAAGACCAGCTCCTTTTAACACAGGAGTAATACTTCTTCGCCGTCTTGGAGTTGTCATAAAAAATATAAAGAAATTCTATTAATAAGCATTATTGTAATAAAAAGTAATCAATCTTTTCATTATTTTCTAAAAATTAAAAAAATTCCCTCAAATTCTTTTGTGTTTTCAACTGTTTCAATAACTTACTTTGTTTTATTATGTCAGTTATATCAAATTTATATTTTGTTTTTGAAATAGCTTTAGCACTATTAACTAACTCTTCCCTATCTTTAAATTTAAGAGTTCTAGAGTTTAATGCCTTTCGTATAGACTCTCGACATACCCAAACCCCTAAAGAAGCCCAATAAGAAGCACTTTCAATTCTTACAGTTAAAACACTTGCTTGTCTTTTTTTATTATGTAAATATTGTAAAATAGGAAGTCTAGCAGCATAATAACCTCCCACAGTATTAAATGCATAACTCTTCCTACCTTGATAACCTTCCATATCAGTAGAAGCCTTTATTTGAGAAGTAGGATTCCATGAACTCCCAGGCATATACAACTCAAACAATTCATAACTCCAAACCCCAGGAAACATTAATATCAAATAACTATTTCCCATAAACTCTCCAACATGCAATTCAAAATCCCTAATCCAAGGATAATCCCTTACTTGTTTATGTAAATACCTAGCAAGCATATCATCTGTAGCAGTAATACTCCAACGAGTAGGAACTAATCTTTTATTCTTTTTCAAACCAAGAACCCCAACAGACAAAATCTTATTCAAAGTATATTCTGTAAAATTCCTATTATACAGCATAGTAATAGCTTCATTAGCTTTAAGCTCATCATTAATTACTTTATCCACACTTCTATCTACTTTAATATTTGAAGTCACCTTTGCTTTTTTCAAAGGAGCCCTCATTCCATGAGGAGTTAATATTTGGTCCTTATTTCTACCAAACCTAACTCTATTTTTTAATTCAATTTCAATATCAACTGGTTTAGAAGCAACTGCAATTTCTTGAGCAATATTCACAAACTTCTTATTTAATCTAGTATCTGTAACCTTACTCTGAAATCTAGAGTTCAAAAGACTATTTCTCAAATGAATAACCTCACTTATCTCAAAATTCTTATCTGCCCAATACTTTTCATCATCATATATCCAAGCATTCTTGGTTCTATCCAAAGGACTCATAATACCAACATTAACCAAAGGGTATTGTAATTTACTCCCAATAAAAATACTTGGAGGAGAACTCCCATCTAATTTAGAAATATCTTTCAGATTTCTAATCTTAAAACTAACCTCTGCTGCTTTTTTTACAGCTTCAAATTTAATATTCTCCACCATACCTAAAACAATTCTTACAACTTTATATTATATACGAATACTCTAATATATATCTTAGAATTATTTTCTATCAGGCATTATCTTCAACTTATCTGATTCTCTTATAATAAATTGAAGTTCTTCGGGTGTTAACTCTCTTCCATTAACTACATCATTTCTAGCACTTAAAATTCCAAAATCATTAGAAATAACAGATGAACGTCCTTCTCTACGAGCCAATAAAATTCCAGAAAGTAAAAGATCCAAATCAGTCTCACTAACTCCATGCTTATCAATAAAATAATGATACTTAGCTCTTAACTTTTGATAATCATCTTGTGATTTAAAATCAATAATTTTTCCTCTCTCTTGAAGTGAATAACCCAAACTTGTAGCAAGTTTTTTTCCTATCTTTCTCGCCCTTCTTAATCCAAGAAGTCTCCTTCTTTTAAGAGTAGAATTCTCAGAAAGGGCAGTCTTTTTAAGACCATTATATCCTGCTTGAATTTCATCTAAAACCATCTGAGAAACATAAAATTGACTCTGAGGCAAAAACTTTCTAAACTTTTCCCCATAGGCATTTCTTTTCTCCTGCATACTAATTTTAACACCCAAATTCCTCTCAATAGGAGCATCATCAATATTACAAGAAAAAACAGAAGTATCCCAAATAGAAGGATATGCACTAGATGCTAATTCTTCCATAGTTATAGTTTGTTTAAGGGACATAAAAAAACATCAAATCAAATCTATTTAAAACTTTCTAAAAGATATTACTTTAAAAGGGTAACACTAAATCCACCCACGCCGAAAGACTCCTTTATTTCTAATATCAAATTCTAACTCTCTTTCACCCAAACTCCGATGTTTTTTCAAAAAAGCTTTTCTCTTTCCTCGATGATTATCTAAAACAAGAATACATTTACTCCAATATTTTAATAAATCTCCACCAACAATATTTAATTCTCCTTTAATTCCTTTTTTCCAATCTTCTTCTGAAACAAAACTTTCATACACTTGATTTGTTATTAAAACAGGTATATTTTTCTTCCGCGCAATCTCAGAAAGAACCCTCATTTGACGCGCAACTTCTCTATTTACTTCCTTAATATTAAAATCATCCTGAGATTTCACAGCATCTCCTAACTCTAACCTATAAAGCATTGCCATCCCATCAACCACAATCAACCCCACTTGCTCATTCTTTAAATGACCTAAAAGTTTTTCAAAAGATTTTTTCTGTTCACTAAAATTTGTAGGTTCTAATAATAAAATATTCTCTAAAATCCCTTCCAAATTTTCTACTCCAACAATTTGCTTAACCCTCTCTGAAGAAAATCCTCCTTCTGTATCAATAAAAATAACTTTGTTTCCTTGTTTAGCCTGAGAACACGCAGCAAGAATTGCAAAATTAGTTTTTCCACTCCCAGGAGCTCCAGCAATCATAGTTATAACATCTTTTTCATAACCTCCATAAAGCCACTTATTTAAATCAAAACTTCCAGCAGAAATTTTATTGCTCATAAAAACAACAAAAACACTAGATTAATAAGTATTTATTCATAATAAACCATATGTTATTTGAACCAGATACAATCATTACTAAACTAATCGCTCAAGGATATCTTGCATTATTCCTTATAACAATCTTAGAAGGCCCATTAATCACAATTTTAGGAGGTTTCTTATCCTCTTTAGGCTATTTCAATATTTTTATTACATACCTTGTTATTTTAATTGCAGACACAATAGGAGATTTATTAGGTTATTCACTAGGATATCTTGGAAGGAAAAAATTTGCAGTTAAAATCCTAGGATGGTTTAAAATAAAAGAAGACAAACTTCTTGGATTAGATGATTTCTTTTTAAAACACGGAGGAAAAAGTATTTTCTTATCTAAATTTATAACAGGTGCAGGTTCATGGACATTAATAAGTGCAGGAATGGCAAAAGTAAAACTAAAAAAATTCCTAAGATATAGCATTATTGCAAGTGTTCTAAAAACAGCAATATATATGGCACTAGGTTATTTCTTTGGACATTTATACAAATTCCTTATACAAACAATGAATACGGCAAGTGCGATAATTATAATATTATTACTTCTAGTAATAGTAATTGTAATGATAAAAAATTTCTTAAAAAAGAGATATAGTAAGTTTTTCAAGAACAATAAAAAATAATTATTTTAATTTACTAAAATCATCACTTATTTTGCTTAAATCTTTTGTAACAGCACTAACAGCATCATTAATTGATTTTTTAGGGCTTTTACCTTTAATCACAAGAACAGGATTTTCAGTTGGATGTTTTCTTCTCCAAACAGCCAAACGAACATTTGAATCTTTATTTAAATAAACTCTTAAAATCTCTGCAATAGTCATATTCTCCAGTTCAACTTCCATTTCATCTTTTGAACTTTTTAAAACCTTAACTTCCATAATAAGAATTCATAAAATTACTTTATAAAGTTTGCCCTCAGAAGTTTATTCCCCTTTCACAAGATACTCTATTCTACTTACAATTTGTCTTTGAGGTTTTGAATTAACTGCTTCATAAGAAGCCTTATTTTCTCCCAAAAATCAAATCATCAATCTCTTCTCTAGTTAAATCTCTTTCTTGACTTGCTTTTTCCTCTCTACTTTCTTCTTCTATCTCTTCTTTCTTAAAAACCTCTCCAGTTATCTCTAAACTAGTATCTCCAAATTCAACTGGCAAATCATCTAAAATATCAAACTCTAATGATTCTCCCATTCTTTTTTCATCTACACCAGTATGCAAATCACTATGTGTGTTTATCTTTCCCTCTCCTTCCCCAGGAACTGTTTCTTCAAAATCAACCTCTTTTTCTTCACTATTAAAAATTTTAGACATAACTCTTCTCCAATATGGCTCTTTCTTAACCACTAATTCCTTTGGAACATCTTTTTTCATTTCTTGCAAATCTGAAATAGTTAATTCTCTAGAAGAAAATTCATCAAAACCTAATTGCCTTCTTTTTTCATTTATCATTTCAGCAACTTCTGGCTTAAACAAATTAATTCCCAAAATAGTCTCTAATTTCTGTACAATCCTAATATCTCCTTCAGGAAGAACTCCTTGTTCAGCCATTTTAATTATTTTTTCAGACTCTCCAATCTCCTTAGCTAATTCAATAACACTCATTTTCTTATTTCTTCTAGCTCTCATCAAAATCCAATGAAAATTATCAACTAAATCTTCTCTTTTTTGCAATTTCTTTTCTTTAACAAAACTATCAAACTTCTTATCAATCAAATCTCTTAGATTTACTTCTTGCTCTTTTAATTTTTCCTTATGCACACTCCCAAAAATATTTTTCTTATGTTCTTGGGGATCAATTCCCCTATTTCTAGATAATCTATTATAAAGAGACGTATCTTTATTTTCACCTTGAATTTGATCTTCAGTAGGCTTTTTTACAACAAAAGCATCTTCAGAATTAAGGCAACTAGAACAAAGCTTTACAATACCCTCTCCAGTTATCACATCTGAAAACTTTCCATAACCTCTCCCACACTTAGAACATTCCATTACACTTTAATTACGCTAGTCTTTTTTAATATTTAGATGATAAAAAAACACTATTCTAAATATGTCTTTAAATCCTCTACAGAAGAAATTTCTTTAATCATTTCCTTATTATTTATAATAACAAGAGGATATTGAGAAATTTCAAAATCCCTTAATAAAGTATTCAAAGAAGCTAAATCAGTATCAACAGCAATTGGAATCAATACAATACTACTTCCCATCTCTTGCTTTAAATCAAATAAAACCTTCCCCCAAACATTTTGAACTGCCTTCTGAGTTAAATCTTCAGTTTCATACTCATACAGATAAACAACAACATTATAGCCCTCTCTACATTTTTCAAAAGTCTTAATACTATTAATCCATAAAAAAGTTCTCATTAAATCATATTTTTTGTGTGCTAATTTTAAATCATTTGAAATCTTCCCTGCTTTTTCATATTTCTCTAATAATCTAGCTTCCTCATAAATTCTATCTGCAAAATCAGAATTTGCTAAAACCAAACTTTCACAAGAAATATCATTTGTCTGAAGAAGATTATTTAATGCTAAAATATCCATCATTGAAATCTCAGAAACAGTATAATAATCTTCAATTGTATCTAATCTATTCCCCTCAAAAGCAGCCCCAATTAACATTCCACAGATAAAAACAACTATAGTAACCAACAATGCTTCCCAAAAAATATGTTTTGTTGTTCCTTTCATTTTAATTCCAAGTCTTTTTACCTATTATAAAGTTATATATTGAAGCAATTAAAATTGCAGGATATGCTGTTAAGTAAAAAAACATATACCCTATAAGAGTCAGCAATCCATGCTTTTTAAAATCTTTTTCTCTGGAGTATGCTAATGCAACTAGGTTATAGGTTATAGATAAAACCAAAATAGATACTCCAAAAAACATCAACACAGTTGGACTTAAATTAAATTCACTAAAAGTAATAATCGCTGTCTGAGCTTCAATAGATAAACTTGCAGTAAGATATCTTATAATTATCATTCTAATAACCCTATAAACTAAGACTAAAAATCCAAATATTGCAAGACACCATGCCAACAAAAAAAACGGAATAATAAACCTTCCAAACATTCCATGTTTAAAAAAAGCCCCTTTATACTTATTCATACATTGTATACCTCCAACATTCCATCTTAATCTTTGTTTAAACCATGCCTTAAATTTACTCGGAACAATAGTATATACTTTTGCAGGCATTGCCATCCTTATTTTATATCCTTTAGATAAAAGGTGCCAAGTTAATTCAATATCCTCTGTCCAATTCTCAGTATCAAAACCATTACATTCATCAAATCTTTTTTTCCTATATATACTCAAAGGACCATTAGTAACATATACTGACTCAATAAAATTAAACAACTTTCTTGTAAATGCTATAATTTTATATTCTACTGCCTGAAATCTTTCAAGAAACTTCTTTCTATTTAATACAAGAACTCTTGAAGTAACTCCTGCAACTTCATCTTCATCAAAAAATCCAATCATATTACTAATTGCTTTTTCTCTTGGCCTAGAATCATCATCAGTAAATCCAATTAATTCTGTCTTAACAAACTTAGCACCATAATTCTTTGCTCCAGCAGCTCTTCCAGTATTCTTAGGGGTTTTAACAACCTTAATTTTAAGAGGATATCTTTTTTCATATTCCTTAGCCACATTATAGGAATTATCTGTTGAACAATCATCAACAACAATTATTTTTTTTAGCCCTTTATAATCTGAATTCAACAAAGTTTCTATTGTCTCTCCAATAGTATCCTGAGCATTAAAACAAGGAACAACAATGCTCAAAGAATATTCTTTTGTTATTTCAGGCACTTCAAACATCTTCTTCCAATTTTTTAAATAAATAAGAATAAACATAGTTAAGAAATATATTGCTAAAAAAATATACGTAAGATAAATTATTGTTAATGCTTCCATTTTTATTCTTCTTCAGAAACCATAACCTGCTTTAAAGGATCCTCATAATTACTAACATTAAAGTAATCAAAAAAATCCTCTGCAAGAGATAACTCGTGTGTATGTCCAGTTCTTTTCTTTTTAATTAAACCCAAATCATTAAACTTCTTAACATGGTCATAGGCTTTATTGCCTCTTATTTTTATTATCACAGACTGCTTTATTGGCTGTTTATATGCAACAATTGCCAATGTTTCCTGCTCTGCCTTTGAAAATTCAGCACTTCCAGTTGCCAATCTATTAACAATACTTTGATATTCTGCACGAACATCCATTTTCCATAATCCTTCTTTTCTCACAATCTCAATTGAAGAATCCTGTTTAGTAAACTTATCTTGAAGCTTTTCAATTAATTCTCTTATAATAATAGGATTCAAATCAGTGAGAGAAATTAAATCCTCCATACTAAGATATCTTCCAGAAACAAAAAACACTGCTTCTAATTTCTTTAAATTTTCTTTTTCTTTAGCTTCATCAATCTCATCTAAAGTTTTACTTGATACTTCCATTATAATATCCAAATGATTATGATTTAAAAGGGTTATCAATTATAATGCAAGAATGCTTTATATAAATAACTGGGTTGACGAACATCAGTTCCCCTGTCTTCTTGCAAAGTAACTGTGTTGACGAGCATTATACATTGTTTTACAACAATGCTTTAAGTAAATCACTGCGTGGATTTATTTCCTTGCATTGTTTTACAATAATGCTTAAATAAGCTTTCCATAATAGAAAGAATATGAGAAAAAAAGTAAAAATGCTTATCTTTCTTTTAATCTTAATTGCAATTATAATGATTGAATCAAATTTCTTGCTTATCAGAGCTTTAAGTCCAAGAGAAATAGATGATGTTCATCCAGATATACTTTGCAAAGATAAATATCTTAATGATGCAGATATTCTATGGGTTATCCCAAAGTTTAATGGAAAAAGTATTGCAGATAATAAATCCTGGTGTGAAGAAATAAAAAACAAAAACAAAATACTAGGTCTCCATGGATTATACCACACTTATGAAGAATTTGGAAATGAATCAAAAGTTTATGATTTAGTAGAAGCAGTAGAAATATTTGAAGAATGTTTTGGATACAAACCAACAATGTTTAAACCACCTCAATTAAAAATATCACAAGAAAACAAAAAAATAGTTGAAGATTTAGGCATGACACTAAAACTAACATTTAATTCAGTAATCCATAAAGTATATCATTGTAATAATACTGGAAGAATGTCTAATGAATTTATAGAAAGAATTTGAAGATAAATTTAACTTTTATCCTTTAATCCAACCACAAATTAATAACAAAAATCCGATAACACTAAAAATTAATGCCAATACCCCAAAAGGTATAATTAGCATAATGCACCAACCATCTCCAGGAGAAATAATACCCCCGATTATTGTAGCCAATAATCCAACAATTATAGTTATTAAAGATGCTACTTGAAATCCTGCTGAATAAGAAATTAATTTATTGACAGAAACTTGTTTTATACCAACTTTTAAATAATATGCTCCAGCAATTAGGAAAAAAATTGGTGTAACAAATAATCCCCATTCCCAATAATCTCCTCCTTGAAGAAAAGGACTAATAAACCAATAAAAAAATCCAATAATTCCTTCTTCCCACATTGCTCCTACAATCCAAATTATTCCTACAAACAATAAAAATAATCCAAGAATTTTATATGTCTTCGATTCCATTTATGTTAAATAAAGAAAAAAATATTTAAAAACCTATCCATTAATACAATTTATTTTTGAAGAGCTTTAAATCTCAATATTGCTCCAATTCCACCAAGATTTTCAAATTGTTTTCCTTCTTCTGTCTCTATAGAAACAGTTTCAATCTTAGAATCAATCTTTTTTGCAAGTTGCTTTAAGTTTAAAGCAATTTCTTTGTCAAGAGTCTTAGACAAAATTAACATATCAACTGCTCCATATTCTAATGCTTGCTTTGTATTTGCTTCCTTAAGAGTTGCTAAATCAGGCTTTTCCCCAAGGGTTTCAAAAAACTTTTCTAAAACTTTTTTCTCATGAATTATTTCTTGATCAGATAAAATCTCTTGAGACTTTTGAACTAATTCCTTTATCCCCGATTCATCACTTCCTCCAAGATCAACTCTTCCAATAATTTTCTCTCTTAATTTTGTAGGAAGATATTCATTATCAATAAATTCATCTTTTGTAGGAATCGGTCCTCCAATTAAAATTCCTTTAAGCTTAGGATTATCATAAAATATCTTTTTCATTTCACTTGAAATTCTCTTATAAAATTCTTTTGTAAGTCCCTCTGTAATTCTATGAAATCTTTGAGCACTTTGTCCCCCAGCCCTTACCTTACTAGGAACTCCAGAAGTCATCTTATGTAAAATTTCAATTCTCTTTCCTTCTAACATTCCAATAGTAGCTTCTTTTCTATCCATAACTAATAAGGCAAATATCTCTGAAACCTCTAATTGTTCTTTTAAAGTATCTAAAACAAAATCTTTATCACACCTATATAATCTAACTTTTAAAGGAAGAGGAGGTTCAATTATCCAAAGTTGCATATCATCTTGACCTTCAACTTTAGAAACATTTCCAGCAAATAAAGCCAATCCATTTTCAGGAGTTTTTTTCAATGTTTTAAGATGTCTAATTATTTTTTCAAGGGCTTCAATAACATTTTTACGAGTAGCAGTTGATTTGATATTTTTTGCAGTAGAAGTCTCACCAGATAATTGTCTTTGAACAGCATTCACATCATACCCTGCAGAAACATAAACAGAAATAAATTCAGTATGTCTACCTTTATAATTATCAAGTTCAAGTATCTTCTCTTCTAGTTCATCTTTTGTTAAAATTGTCATATTATCGTTAGAAATACTTGCTATTTAAAATCTACTCTAAACTGCTTACCTTCCTTAATCTCAGTAGCATTCATAACATCTCTTAAGTCATCTAATAACTCTGGTTCAATAACTCCTGGCAAAAGAGTTAAAATAATTTCAGAATTCATAGCCTTCTGAGCTTTTGTTTTCCATTTTCTAATATCATCAAGTATTTGTATAAGCTTTGTAAATTTGCTAAGCATATCTAAATTTTTCTGTTCAATATTTTCAGGCTTAGGCCAATTAGAAATATGAATTGATTTATGTTTTTCAAATTTCTTAAAATGCTCTTGATAAACTTCCTCTGTAACAAAAGGCATTATCGGAGCAATTAATTTCAATACTGTCAATAAAGATTGATATAAAGCATATTGTGCAGATTTTCTTTTTTCTCCTGTTCCTTGATAAACTCTCTTTTTAACAATCTCTAAATAATTATCGCAAAAATCACTCCAAAAGAATTGTTCAACTGCTTGCTTAGCTTTTGAATATTCATACTTAACAAAACTATCTGTAACTGATTGAACTAACCGACCAACCTTAGTTAAAAATAATTGATCAACCAATTCCAACTTCTTAGGTTTCTTTCCATCAAAATCTTCTAAATTCATAAAAACAAATCTAGAAGCATTCAATAACTTATTAATAAATTTCTTTCCAGTAACTAAATCTTTTTCTTGATAATCTAAATCTGTTCCTAACTTAGGACTTGAAGCCCACAATCTTAATGCATCTGCACCATATTCCTCTAAAACCTTCTTAGGATCAACAACATTTCCTTTACTCTTAGACATTTTTTCTCCTTTAAGTGTTGCAAAACCAGAAATAACAATATCTTTCCAAGGAAGTTTCTTCTCATGCATCAAAGATCTTGCAATAGTATAAAATGCCCATGTTCGAATAATATCATGTGCTTGTGGCCTTAAAGAAAACGGAACCCTAACCTTCTCCCCAATCAAACTAGAAGCAATCTGTGGTGTCAAAGAACTTGTAGCCCAAGTATCTAAAACCCTCTCATCAGGGATTGCATCTTTTTTACATTTAGGACATTTCTTTTTAGTTTCTACTGGATCTACTGGCAGTTCTTTTTCTTCAGGAAGAATAATCTCAGAACATTCAGGACAATACCAAAAAGGAATAGGAATTCCAAAATGTCTCTCCCTAGAAATACTCCAATCCCACTCTAATCCTTTAACCCAATTCTCATAACGCTTAAACATATGTTTAGGATACCAATTAATTTTCTTTCCTTGTTCAATTAATTCTTTTTTCTTATCTAAAATTTTAATAAACCATTGTTCTGTTGGAAGGAATTCAATCTCTTCCCCTGACTTTTCATAAACATTAACAACATGAGTAATTTTCTTTTGCTCAGTAATTAATTTCTTAGCTTCCAAATCCTCTAAAGTCTTAGCTCTTGCTTCTTTAATCTTAAGACCCTTATACTTTCCGTCCATTAAAGTTCCATCTTTATTTAAAATAACTTTTGGAATAAGCTTATGTCTATTAATTGCATCAACATCAAATCTATCACCATAACTACAAATCATTAAAACACCAGTACCTTTATCTATTTCAGCAGAACTATCTGCAATTATTGGAACCTTATGATTAAACAAAGGAACTTCTGCTTCTTTTCCAATTAACTTAACATATCTCTTATCTTTTGGATTAACAAAGACAGCAACACATGCTCCTAACAACTCTGGCCTTGTAGTAGCAATCAACAAATCCCTTGAATCTACTTTAAATTTAATAGTTGAAAACAAAGATTCTTTTTCCTTATCCTCTAATTCAGCTTGAGCAACAGGAGTTTGAAAATGAACATCCCAGATTGTTGGGAATTCTTTTCTATAAATTTCTCCTTTCTTATATAATTCAAGAAGATACTTTTGAGATAACTTTCTTATAGAATCATCAATTGTAGAATAAGTAACATCAAAATCACAAGACATTCCAATGTCTTTCCATTCTTGAACAAATTCAGGAGTTATTTTTTTTAATGTCTTTAAACAAAGCTCAATAAACTTAGCTCTTGTCATTTTCTTACTTTTAACATTATTTATTTTCTCAACTAGCTTTTCAGTGGGCAAACCATTATCATCTGTCCCAAAAGGGTAAAAGACACTTCCATCAAACATTCTTCTAAATCTAGCAATAAAATCTTCTTGAGAATATGAAAAAGCATGACCAATATGCATCTTCCCTGAAACAGTTGGTGGAGGAGTATCTATAGAATACACCTTTTTAGCTTTACTATCTAATTTGTAGATTTTTTCCTTTTCCCAATATTTCTTCCACTTTTCTTCCATGGATTTAAAATCAACACCTTTCTTCTTAGCCATAATCTTTTTAAACAACCCTCTATTTTAAATCTTATGGCAAATAAAAACGTGAATATGCCCTCTGGTTTTGGAGGACTAACAAGATACACAGAAGAATACTCTAGTTATTTTAATTTAAAACCAACTCATATCATCTTATTTGTAATACTTATTCTTGCATTTAGATTTTTATTAGGAGTCATTTACTAAAATGTTCGGACTAGGTGGCTTAAATCCAAAAAAAATGCAAACTGTAATGAAACAAATGGGAATTTCTCAAGATGAAATTCCTACAAACAAAGTAACTTTTGAAAAAACTGATGGAAGCAAAATAATTCTTCATAATCCTTCTGTAACTAAAATGACTATCCAAGGTCAAGATATGTTTCAAGTACAAGGTGAAGCACAAGAAGAAAATCCAGAAGTAGGAATATCAGAAGAAGATATTAAAATTGTAATAGAAAAAACAGGGAAGTCAGAACAAGAAGCTAAAGAGGCTCTTGAAAAAACAGGTGATTTGACAGAAGCAATCATGCAACTATCATAATCACAAATGAAATTCTTAGAAAACATATATGAAGCAGAAAGAATAATAAGAAAAATAGATCATATCCTATACATTACATATCCTATTGTAAAAGATAAAAGACTTCTTCTTAAAACATTAGTAGATACAAAAATTGCAATAACCAAATTAATTAATTTCATTCTGCAATATGAATACCTATACAAAAGAATCCGTCTATACAAAACACCAAAAGAAAATCTCAGAATATTTCATGAAAAATGCGCTCCAAAATATAAAATAACAAAACAAGAGCTTAAACTAATATCTAATTTATTTTACATAGTTCAAAAGCACAAAGAATCTCCTTTTGAATTTAGAAAAAAGGACAAAATAGTTATTCTTTCTGAAACTTCTTCCTCTCAAATAATAGTTTTAGAAAATAATAAAGAATTTTTAGAAGTTGCAAAACAAATTCTTCAAAAAACAAAGCAGATACTAAGTAACTGAAAAGTAGGAAAAGTATAAAAAGCCAATAATCTTAATACTCAATGCTTCTAAAAGGATCTTAAATGGATAGTATAATACCAGAAAAAATAAGCGCAGACCACTTATTATATGTAAGTTTAAAATACACAAAAACGTGTGATGTAATTAAAAATCTACTTCTAAGATGGAGAAAAATGATTGAAACAGTTCTTGAAAGATTATTAGAACATGCTAAAAAAAAGAAAAAGATCAAAACTATCTCTTCAAGTCCACTAGGAAAAATAGACGATGCAAAAAAATTATTTAAAAAAGATAAAAACTTTATGGAAACAATTGAATTCTATGAAATGTTAAGAAAAATTGAGGAACTAAGAAAAGAAAGAATTGGTGAATTTAGGAAAAATGTATGTTTAAAAATAATGTATAAAGGAAAAGAAATAGATGTTAATCTTGAACAACTTAAAATTTATGCAGAGATGTTAGAAAAGTTTATAAGTACAACCAAACAATTTCTTTTAAAGTAAAATCAATTTTATTTTATTGGGTTAAAAATTAACTCAATTTGAGCAAAATGTCAAAGATTATTGTAATTACATCAGGAAAAGGAGGAGTCGGAAAAACTACCACTGCTATTAACTTAGGCGCTGCTATGAATTATTTTGGAAAAGATGTTCTAATTATCGACGCTAATCTAACTACACCCAATGTAGGCATTCATCTTGGAAGTCCAGAAGTTCCTATTAATTTAAATCACGTTCTTAATGGAAAAGCAGATGTATTTGAAGGCGTCTATGAACACGAATCTGGAATAAAAATTCTACCCTCATCTCTTTCAGTTAAAGAACTTAAAAACCTAAAACCAGAAAGATTAATCAAATATAAAAAAGACTTTAAAAAAGTAGCAGACATTATTATTATTGATAGTGCTGCAGGATTAGGAAACGAAGCTCTTTCTGCAATAAAAATGGCAGATGAATTAGTTATAGTATCAAATCCTGAAATGGCTGCAATTGCTGATGCCTTAAAAGCAGTAAAACTAGCAGAAGAATTCAAAAAAGAAATTAAAGGAGTTATCATGACAAAAGTTAAAGGGGATAAAATAGAACTTCAACCTTCAACAGTTAAAGAAATGCTTGAAATCCCTGTTTTAGGAATGATTCCAGAAGAAGATTCAGTAAGAGAAGCTCTTAATCTTAAAGACGCTGTTGTTCACACTCATCCAAAATCAAATGCTGCTAGAGCTTACAAAGAAATTGCAGCTCAACTATGCAATGCAGAATATGATTCAAATGCAGATAAAGAAAAACTATTAACTAGACTTCTACAAAGATTAGGATTGAGAAAATAATCACAATAATTCTTTTAAAGAAACTAATTTTCATATAACAATGGTTCATATACCAACCCAAAAAAAGATAAGAGAAAATTATGAAACTCATTTAGAAAAAATCCTTCAATCTAAACATAGATTTGCAGTAGTTGGGAATAATTCAATAACATATCACGATGATAGAGGAGAAATTTATAAGGAATACCCTCTACTTCATCCAGACCAAAAAATATTTGGAACACCTCCAATATTAGTTGATATAGGAAAAGAAACTAATTCTTTCGAATATAAAAAAGAACAACTTGCAGAAGATGTAGAAAATTTGGATAATTTAAGAACTAGACTAAATAGAGAAGAACAAGAATTAGAAAAAAGACGAGAAACTCTTAAAGCAGAAGAAAATAATTAACCAACACTCATTCCAGGTTCAGCTTTATCACCAGGAGAAACTAATAATACCTTTGAATGATCTTCACTTGATGCAGCTAATAACATTCCTTGGCTTTCTATTCCTCTTAACTTCCGAGGAGCAAGATTTGCAACAATAACAATTTTCATTCCCTTTAAATCTTCTTTAGCATAATGTTCTTTTATTCCAGCACAAATAACTCTCTCTCCAAGTTCACCAACATCAATAGATAATTTATACAATTTATCAGCACCTTCTATATCTTCAACTTCTTTTATTTCTGCAACTCGTAAATCTACTTTCTCAAAATCCGGAAATTCTATTACTCCTTCCATTCTATTTTCTTAAACAAGACTTCTCCCTTTTTTATTTGTTTTGCACTAAATTGTTTAGTTATCTTATCTGCAGATTCAGGAATAAACACAGACAATAATTCAGCAATTTTCAAAATACTTTCCTTTAATTCAAATAATATTTTTTTGTCCTTAGTTTTCCATAGTTCTCGTACTTGTATAAACCAATTACAATGGTCAATAAATGCAAAAATTGTATTTAAGGCTTTATCCAATTGATACAATTCAAAATCTCTCTTAACAAACAGTTCAATCGCTTCTAGCCAAGACCCAGGATGTTCGCTAAGAAGATTAGTGTTTATAACTTCAGAAACTCTTCCTTTTCTAGCTCCCCTATATCTTTGATTTATACATAATGCTCCTTCTTCATCAGTTCCTAACTTAGCTTCACCATTTTCAATAGATTTTTTTAATCTAATATTCAACTTGAATTTATTATCTATTTTCTCAACTCCATTCTTCTCAATCAACCCAGCAACTCTAGAAACTAAATTTCCTAATTTATTAGCCAATTCTCCATTATATCTTTCAACTAAAGCTTTCTCTGAAACATCTCCATCCTCTCCAAAAGCAATATTTCTCATCATAAAATACCTTACAGCATCTGCCCCATATTTTTCTGACAATTCAATAGGATCTAAAACATTCCCTAAGCTTTTACTCATTTTATGTCCATTAATAGTAAAATATCCATGAATAACTAAAGTTTTTGGAAGAGGCATATTTAATCCTAATAAAAGAGCAGGCCAAATAGTAGCATGAACTCTAAAAATATCCTTAGCCATTAATTGAACATCTGCTGGCCAAAACTTTTCAAATTGATTATTAATCTTAAGTCCAGAAACATAATTCCAAAAAGCATCTGGCCAAACCCAAGCACAATGCTCTTTATCAAAAGGTAAAGGAATTCCCCAAGAAATCTTCTTTTTCAATCTAGAAATAGAAACATCTTCTAAACCACCTTCGATAAAAGTTAATATTTCTTTTCTTCTTTTTTTAGGAAGAATTTCATATTTCCCTGTTTTAATTAACTTGAATAATTTATCTTGAAACTTAGAAAGTTTAAACAAATATGCTTCTTCTTTTTTCAATTCTGGAACTCTTTTATGCAAGGGACATTTACCATCCACTAAATCCTTTTTAGTTAAATATTGTTCACAACCAACACAGTAATAAGATTCATAATTTCCCTTGTAAATTAAACCCTTATCATACAATTCTTGCAACATCTTTTGAACTTCTTTTTCATGATCTGGATTAGTAGTTCTAATAAAATAATCATTAGAAACATTAAGCAACTTGAAAGCTTTTTTCCATTCTTTAATAACTCCATCAACAAATTCTTTTGGTTTCTTCCCAGCTTTCTCAGCTACCTCTTGAATTTTCTGTCCATGCTCATCTGTTCCAGTTAAAAAGAAAACATCTTTTCCCTTAAACCTATTCCATCTAGCTAAAACATCTGCAGCGATGGTAGTATATGCTCCTCCCAAATGGGGTGCTCCATTAGCATAATAAATGGGAGTTGTAACATAAAACGTCTTCATAAAAAAAAGAAAGAAAAAGGATATAAAAACTTATTCTTATATCCCTTGATTAATCAAAATACTTCTCTCAGTCTCATTTCTCTTTCTAGCTAAATTTCTAGAAATATCCATTAATTCTGGATAAAGCTTTTCTGAAATAGAAGGTGTAAACCCTAAGTCACTCATAACACCCAGATAGTCATCTGAAGTAACTCTACAACCTTCATTCATACCAAAGTAAAGGTGTGTTTCACGAATAGTTCTTTGTTCTTCAATATATCCTCTTAAAATCTTTCCATATTTAGGAAAGTTTCCTTCAAACTTAGAAACTCCTTCTTTCATACCTCTAGCCTTTTGCTCATCATTGCTAGAAACTCTAGCCCAAACTCTATCTCCCTCAAATCTTAATCTAGGAAGTTCTACTGCTTGTACTAACTTTGGCTTTTTTCTCTTAAGCTTTCCAGACATACTAGAAATTGGTCTATCAATTCTATCAGTAGCAATAATTTCTATCAATTGTCTTTCAAGTTCATTTGTCATTTTTTATTGTCTCCATATTTAATTAATAAAATAAATCTCAAGAAGTAAATTAACTTAAGAGGTGATAAATATCACCACATTTATATAGTAATTCTACCTCCAAGAACATATGGAAATTAATATCCTAAAAGAAGCAGGACTAACAAATAATGAAGCCATTATCTACAAAGCATTATTAGAACTAGGTCCAAGTTTAGCAGGGCAAATATCTAGAAAAACAGGATTACATAGAAGAACTGTGTATGATGTTGTAGAAATGCTAATCAAAAAAGGTCTTATAGGATATATTTTAAAAAATAACAGAAAATTATTCGAAGCTTCTTCTCCTGAAAGATTTTTAGATATATTAAAAGAAAAACAAAACTCAATTAATAATTTTCTCCCAGAAATGATGTCAATGTATGGAAAAACTCAAGAAAAACAAGAAACAAATTTCTACAAAGGAAAATTAGGATTAAAAACAGTATTAGAAGATCAATTAGAAAAAGGAACAAAAGAAATTATGATTCTTGGAGCTTCCCCATTAGCATATAAAATTTTAGAATTTTATTTTAAATGGTTTGATAAAAAAAGAAAATCTAGAAAAATAAAATCAAGGATAATATTTAACAAAAATAATAATAAAATAAAAGTTCCTTACTCTAACATAAAATTTCTTCCTCAAAAATATTCTTCTCCATTAGCAGTTAATATCTACAGAGATAAAGTTGCGATTATTCTCTGGAGTAAAGAAAATCCAATTGCAATAGTTATAAAAAATAAAGAGATTTCAGAAGGATATAAAAAATACTTTGAATTAATGTGGAAAATTGCTAAATAATATTTCAAAAAAATAAATGAAAAAAAAGAAACTCACCAAAAAAGACAAAGAAGTAAATCATCAATCAAGACGTAGAAGTATTAAAGAAGGAATATTTTCAACACTTAGTTTTTCCTTTGCATCAAGATATATTTCTCCATTTGCAATAGCAATCAATATGAGCAATCCACTAGTTGCAATGATGAGTTCAATAGGAGGATTAATTGGACCAATAAGCCAAATGTTTGGTTCTAGACTAATAGAAAAATATCCTCGTAAAAAAATAGTTCTTAAAGGAGTATTTTTAGAATCATTAACTTGGATTCCATTTATAATTATTGCTTTATTATTCTATAAAGGATTAGCCCTAAATCTTCTTCCTCTTTTCTTAATGATTGCTTTTGCACTTCATTTAATAATTGCACACATTATGTCCCCTGCATGGGTTTCTTGGATAGGAGATATTGTAGACCCAGAATATAGAGGAAGATGGTTTGCAAAAAGAAATCTCATTTTAGGATTTATAGGAATTACTGCAGCAATAATATCTTCAATTTTCCTAGATTATTTCAAAAAAATGAACTGGACCTTATTTGGATTTATAACCTTATTTTCTTTAGCAATAATATTTAGATTAATATCTTGGCAATTATTTAAAGGACAATCTGAACCAAAAATAAAACTAAAAAAAGGTTATTATTTTTCATTCTGGGATTTTATATTAAATTCTCCAAAAAACAACTTTGGAAAATTTGCATTATTTAGAGCAAGTTTAGCATTTGCAACCGCAGTTTCAGGATCCTTAATTGCAGTATATCTATTAAGAAAATTAGAATTCAATTATACAACCTATATGATAATTACCTTGGCCGGAAGCCTAGTATCTTTATTTGTTCTAGAACTCTGGGGGAAATTAGCAGACTCTTTTGGAAATTATAGAGTTATTTGGATTAGTTCATTTCTTATTCCAACAATTCCAATTTTATGGATTTTATCCTCAAATCCAATTTACTTAGTTTTAGTTCCTTCGATTATTGGAAGCATGGCCTGGGCAGGGTTTGGTCTTGCAGAAAGAAATTTTCTATATGATAATGTGAGTCAAGAAAGAAGAGGGTTATGTGTTTCATATAAAAATATGTTATTAGGAACTGGAACATTTTTAGGAGCAGGATTAGGAGCAATTCTCATAAAATATCTTCAAACAAATATCCTCGCACCAATCATAATAATTTTCATTATCTCTAGTCTATTAAGAATGCTAGCAGTTTTAATCTGGATTCCAAAAATAAAAGAAATTAGAAAAACAAAAAGGTACACTAAGAAAACATTAACAAACATGATTTTAAAAGAAACAAAACCTACAGTAATAGAAGAGACACATCAACTAATTTCCATAAAAAAATATTTATTTGACTATTAGTTAAACTTTTAAACAAAAGCTTTCATAGATATATACTATGTTTAATAAAAAATCCTGTAAAAAATGTAAAAAAGAAATCAAAAAAGATTATGAATTCTGTCCTTATTGCGGAACCTCCTTAGATAATAGCAACACCTGGGGAATGTTAGGAAAAAATGACAATGCTAATCAAAATCCTTTTACAGAAATAGGGCTTGGAGGAGGATTCCTTAATAAAATGCTAGGAAGTGCTATGAAAATGCTTGAAAATGAAATGCAAAAAGAAATGAAAAATAAACAAACTCCTCAACAAAATACCAAAGTTCAATTATACATCAACGGTCAAAAAATTCCTGTAGGAAACAAAAACATAAAAATAATAAAAAAATCCCAAAATAAACCCCAAAAAGAAAAAAAAGAAGCTATTGTTAAAATGTTCTCTACAGAAAATCAAAAAAAATTTGCTAATCTTCCACGAACAAACCCAGAAACAAATGTAAGAAGACTTTCAGACAGAGTCATTTATGAAATAAACCTTCCTGGAATTGATTCAATAGAAGATGTTTCAATAAGAAACTTACAAAATAGTATTGAAATCAAAGCCATTTCAAAAGAAACATCATACTATAAGGTACTTTCAATAGGATTCCCAATAATTGACTTTTATATGGATAAAAACAAGCTAATTCTAGAATTAGAAGCAAAAAACTAATATGAGGCTGCACGGATTTGAACCGTGGACCCCTGCCTCACTAAAATTAAGATAAGTTATTTTTCCTGTCTTAATTATATCAGAGCAGTGCTCTGGCCAGACTGAGCTACAGCCTCATTATAGAATTCAAAAGCATCAAACCATTTATAAGTTTTGTGAATTAAGAAATCTTTGATATTTTTCTTGATGCTTAGAATTTTGAGTATTAATTTCTTTCATAAACTTATGAAACATTTCAACACCTCTAATACAAAGAACATAAATTATTTGCCTATTTGCAGTTTTATTATATAATCCAGAATGTCTTGTACATCTAAAATTTAAGTCTTTAAAAATATTCAATAACTGCTCAGATAAAATAAAAGAAATTGTTTTTATTTCCATTTTAGGATACAACTTATTATTTTTCCTCTCCAAATAAATTCCTCCATCAGTATCAAAAATTCCTCTAATAATTGCCTTTTTTAAATTTGAGTCTCTTAAAAAAACTTCTGGAATAAAAATTTCTAATTTTTTTCCTAATGGCAAACCTAATTTTTCTTTAAATTTAATTAATTTAGAAGACCAAAGTTGAAAACCAAAAACCCTAGTAGAAGGCATTTCTCGCAAGCTTATCTTAATCCCATACAATTTTTCAAACAAGGGCTTTATTCTTTTCACATAATGATTTCTATCATCTTCTATATGCCCTCTAAGTTGATAAATTCCTTTTAATTTCCCCTTATTATTATAATAATTCATACTTCCATCACCAATATGCCATCCAGTTTCTTCTGCAAGTTCAACACTAATATCATTTGGGAGAATTATATTTTCCATGTTTTATAAAATGAGAAAATATTAATAAAACATCTTTAACATTCAAAAGTCGTAAAACCTTAAACTTTAAAAACCAATATTCTATCCATATTCTATGGTAAAAGGACTATATCACTTTCTAAGACAAGCCTGGAAGAAACCAGATAAAGAAACACTTAGAAATAGGATGATTGAGTGGAGAAAAAGCAATGCAATCACAAAAGTAGAAAAACCTCTAAGATTAGACAGAGCTAGAGGCTTAGGTTATAAAGCAAAAAAAGGATTTGTTGTTGTAAGAGTTAGATTAAAAAGAGGAGGACACAAACGTCCACGTCCTAATAAAGGTAGAAGAAGTAAAAGATTACATGCTCGTAAAACTCTAAAAATGAGTTACAAATGGATTGCAGAACAAAGAGCAGATAATAAATATAAAAATCTTGAAGTATTAAATTCTTATATGGTTGGAAAAGATGGTGTACATTATTTCTTTGAAGTAATTTTAGTAGATCCTAGCAAACCAGAAATAAAAAGTGACAAAATAACTAAGTGGATTACTAAAAACACAAAGAGAAGCTTAAGAGGATTAACTTCTGCAGCAAAGAAATCTAGAGGACTAAGAAGTAAACATCCTGAAAACAAATCTCGTCCTTCAGTAAGAGCAGGTAAAAGAAGAGGAAAGTAACTCTCCATACATTTTGTTATTCTAACATTTACCTTAAATTTATATATCCTAAAAGACAATTACTTCTAGAGGTGAAGAATGACAAATAAAAAACAATTTACAGCAGAAGAAGCTAAAAAAATTGGTGAACAACTAAGTGTTGATTGGAGCAAGTTTAATATTGAACAATTCAGAAGAGGAATGGATGTTGAACTTGAACATGGTACAATAGATTCAAATACAAATGTTACAGATGATAACCCATTAATGACTGGAAAAATTGCTTTAGCTCATCTTAATGAACTTCCAGATTATTATACAAGATTAGATAAAATGGAAGAAGAAGGTGAAAAAGAATTAGGCTTAAAATGAGATATCAAAAACTAGCTCAACTTTATGAAGACTTATCTTCAACTACAAAAAGATTAGAAAAAACAGAAATTCTTGGAAAATTTTTAAAACATCTTTCAGAAGAAGACAAAAATGTTATGTATCTATTAATGGGAGATATATATCCAGAATATAGTGAAAAAAGAATTGGAATAAGTAATCAATTAGCAATTCAAGCAATTTCAAAAGCAACTGGAACAGACAAATCTACTGTTGTAAAAGAATGGAAGAAAATAGGAGACTTAGGAAAGGTTTCAGAAAAACTAACTACCCATAAAAAACAATCAACACTTCAAAGTCATATAATAACCATAAAAAAAGTTATAGAAAACTTAAGAAAACTTCCAGAACTTCTTGGAAAAGGAACAGTAGGCAAAAAACTTTCATTAATAACAGAATTATTAACTTCTGCAACTCCAATTGAAGCAAAATATCTTATAAGAACAGTAATAGGAGATTTAAGAGTTGGAATTAAAGAACCAACAATAAGAGATGCAATAAATTATGCCTTCTTCAAAAATAATAAAGAATACACAGACAAAATTCAAAGAGCATTAGACAGAGCAAATGATGTAGCCCTAGTTTTTAATATAGCTAAAAAAGGAAAAATAAAAGAGCTAAAAAAAATAACACTTGAAGTAGGAAAACCAATCAAAGCTATGCTTGCTCAAAAAGCAAAAAACATTGAAGAAGGTTTTAAAATGGTTGGAAAACCATGTGGAATTGAATACAAATATGATGGATTTAGAATGCTTATTCATAAAAAAGCAGGAGAATTAAAACTATTTACAAGGAGTTTAGAAAATGTTTCAAAACAATTCCCAGAAGTTGTTGAATACATAAACAAATATGTTAAAGCAGATTCATTTATAATAGATTCAGAAGCAGTAGGTTATAATAAAAAAACAAAAGAATACACAAGCTTCCAACACATTTCTCAGAGAATAAGAAGAAAATATGATATTGAGAAACTTCAAAAAGAACTTCCAGTAGAACTAAATGTTTTTGACATATTATACTATAACGGAAAATCAGTAATTGATGAACCTTATGAAAAAAGAACTAAACTTTTAAGAAAAATTGTAAAAAATCATCCATACAAAATAATTGCTTCTAAAATGATGATTACAGGAGATGAAAAAAAAGCAGAGAAATTCTACAAGGCAGCATTAAAAAATAATCAAGAAGGAATGATGATGAAAAACCTTCAAGCAAGATATCAACCAGGAAGAAGAGTTGGGCATATGCTTAAAATTAAACCAGAAGAAAGAGATTTAGATTTAGTTATAACAGGTGCTGAATATGGAACAGGAAAAAGAAGTGGATGGATGTCATCATTTATTCTATCATGCAAAGGAAAAAACAAAGGAGAATTCCTAGAGATAGGAAAAGTAGGAACAGGAATTAAAGAAAAAAGAGAAGGAGAATCAGGAGGAATCTCTTTTGATGAATTAACAGAAAAGCTTACTCCTTTAATAACAGAAGAAAAAGGTAAAAATGTTAAACTAACACCAAAACTTATAGTCTCAGTAACTTATCAAGAAGTTCAACGTTCTCCAAATTATAATTCTGGTTGGGCATTACGATTCCCTAGATTCACAGCATTAAGAAATGATAAACCCTTAAGTGAAATCGCAGACTTAAAAGAAATTGAAAACGACTTTAATCATCAAAAAAGAAACTGGAGATATGGTTAACCCCTTGTTTCTCTCATAGTAATATCTGGAAAAGTATCAAGATATCTATCTGTAATTTCTTCAATAACTCTTGCTGATTCAGAATACAAATCCAAAGAATCTTCAAGATCTTCAACAACATGATTTCTCTTTGCTTCATAAAGTCTATCTAATTTAGAAACATCAAATCCTGGAAACACTCTTTCAAGTTCTCTACATGCTTTTGGTATTGATGTAACAATATCATCTCTTCCTTGTAACCAAAATAATTTTTTAGGAAATTTAAGAGTTTTATCTATAGATTTTCTTAGATTTTTATCAAATAATTCAGGATCATGAAAATATTCATCTACTGCATGTAAAAGTTTTCTCCTTACAGATCTTAAATTAAAAGCTGCGCTACTTAAAACTCCTGATTTATAATCCATTTGTTTTATAGAAGGAATAAAATCTGGACCAGATAATATTTTATGTTCTTTTTTAATATGTTTAATATAATCAGCAGTAAAAGAATTAAATCTTCCATCTGAACAAGTCTTCATATCCATTAAATTTGCTTGGAAAACTACTCTATTTTTCTTCAAACATCTTGCCATCATATTTGAAATATCTCTTACTTTTTCTTTAGGCAAAACAACTCCTTCTGGGAATATTAATCCGCCATCAATATCACTTTCTTCAGGAACATAATTTCCCCTACTAAAAGAACCATAAACAAAGAAAGATATTTCAGGGTATCTATCAGATAGAAAATCAGAAAATTCTCCTGCAAAAGATTGGTATTTATCCATAAAATTTCATCATTCTTCTATTTTTAAGCATTTATATTCCCCCGTCG
>CAZDZI010000003.1:0-27997 GCA_964509925.1 Candidatus Woesearchaeota archaeon
CTAACATTTCTAATTTCATCTCCACTCCAATCAAGTGCTGAAAGAGATTCTGCAAGTTCAGTAGATTTTTTCTTAACTCTTCCTTCAGGAATATCTCCTGCTTGAATAGCTTCGTAAATTTTTTCTTCTAATGGTTCAACTTGAATAAAAAAACTATTATGTTTATTTGGAGAACGTCCTTCAGTAGTATCTGATTCTTTATTTACTGTTTCTCTATAAACAATAATTGGAGGAGATGTTTTAACATCTAACCCTTTTTCTGATTTAATTCTATTTTCAATAATTTCTAAATGTAATTCTCCCATACCTGACATTAATGATTCTCCTGTTTGATCATTAATTTCAATTTTAATACTTGGATCTTCTTTTCCAATTTGTCTTAATATTTCAACTAGCTTTGGTAAATCAGCAGCTTTAGTAGCTTCAATAGATTTTGTAACTACTGGGTCAAATAAATGTTTAATAGCTTCGAAAGGTTCAATCTTATTCTTTGAAACTGTTTCTCCAGAAAAAACATCTTTTAAGCCTACAACACCAACAATGTTCCCTGCTGAAACTTCATCAACAATTGTTCTTTGAGCTCCTTTATATACAGAAACTTGCTGAACTCTTGTCTCCCTCTTTCCTTGATTCATATAAACATCATCTCCTTGCTTTAATGTTCCTGAGAATAATCTTCCAGCAGCAACTTCTCCAGCATGCTTATCTACAACAATCTTAATTGGAACAAATACTGGTTCACCTTTTGGATTACAATTAATCAAATCTTGCCCTAATTCAGATTCTTTATCTCCATGCCAAATTTTTGCAATTCTATATTTTTGAGCATCAACTGGATTTGGAAGATTTTTAACAACCATTTCTAAAACAACTTCATGTAATGGAGCTTTTTTAGCTAATTCTTTATGATTATCATTTGTATAAGCATCAATAATATCTTTGAATGTAATTCCTTTTTCTTTCATATAAGGGAAACTTACAGCCCAATTATGAAATGCACTTCCAAAACAAACAGTTCCTTCACCAACACCAACTTTCCATTTCTCTTTGTATCCTTTAGGAGCAATGTTTTCAATTAATTTATTAACATGTTCAATAATACTAATAAACTTAGCTTGCATAGCTTCAGGAGTTAATTTAACTTCTTTGATTAATCTATCTACTTTATTAATAAATAAAGTGGGTTTAACTAATTCTTTTAATGCTTGTCTTACAACAGTCTCTGTTTGAGGCATAACCCCCTCCACAGCACACGAAAGAATAATACATCCATCAACAGCCCTCATAGCCCTTGTAACATCTCCTCCAAAGTCTACATGTCCTGGAGTATCAATTAAATTAATTAAATAATCTTTTCCATCAACTTGATGAATCATTGAAACACTTGCAGAATCAATTGTAATTCCTCTTGAAGCTTCATCATCGTGAAAATCTAATGCTCTTTGTTTTCCAGCTGTTTCTTCTGAAAGCATTCCAGCACCTGCAAGAAGATTATCTGAGAATGTAGTTTTACCATGATCAATGTGAGCAGCAATAGCTATGTTTCTAATTTTATCCTGTTCCTTCATTAACTTTGAAATATCTTTTTCTGCCATTGTAATTATTTTAAAGAAAATTTCTTCTCTTTTAAATTTTATCGTGCACTATCAGCTTGTTTTTCAGCTTCATTCTTTTTTCTTAATGCAAAGCTTTCTCCATTACCTTCAGATGCCATAATAATCTCTTCGGCAATTCCTTGAGCAATAGTTTTCTTTTTATTAAATGCTTTATCTGATGCACCATGAATAATATGTTTTAATGCAAGATTAACTCTTCTTAGTGGACTTACATCAACTGCTTGAGGATATCTTGCTCCACCATATTCAATAACTGTAATTTCATCTCTTGGAGCAGCATTTTCAAGAGCAGTAACTAAAACCTGAACTGGATTTTTTCCAGTTCTCTTCTCAATCATTTTAAATGCACTAAGAATTATATTCATATTTTTAGTATATTTTCCAGTAGCATTTCCTTTTTCTAATTTATGTTTTTTCCCTCTATGTCCACTAGTACCAAGTTTATTCATAAGTCTCTCAACAACATTAACTTTTGTTTGTCCAAGTTTTACAACATTTCTTCCTTGACTTTTAAGAATTAATTTTGGTTCTAAGTTAATTGCACTTTTTAATCCAATATCTTTAACTTCAATTTCACTAAGATCATATAAATCAAAAATTTTAAACACAGGCAATTTCACTTCTTCTGTCATTTTATTTTCTTCAATCATCTTCTACCCTTCCAGTTATTTAATTTATTAAATGATTGTAGGGTTATCATCTTCTACCCTTCTCTATCTTTCCACTAACAAGCCTTGCTAATGGTTGATCATTTACTTTAAGAACTTCATATCTAACACCAGGGATATCTCCTTTACTTCTTCCTTGCTTTCCACCAATTCTTTGAATCATAACTTCATCGTGTTCATCAATATATTTTTGAGCCAAGTTTCCAGGAATAAATGCAGTAACTTGTTTTCCATTTTTAGTAAGTTGAACTCTGCAACATTTTCTCATTGCTGAGTTTGGTTGCTTTGCTTCTTTTTCAACTTTAGCCAAAACAATTCCTTTGGCTTGATTAGCTCCTTTTAATGGATCAGATTTAGCATATAGATTTAGAGCTCTAACTTTAAATTTTCTAGATTTCCATCTAAATTTTTTTCTATCTTTCTTTCCTTTTAAACCAGATTTTAATCCCATTTTTTTAATCTTTAAGAATATAATTTATCAATAAAAATAGTTTTTAAAGTTGTTGGTTAAACAATCTTAAATTCTTTTCCAAAGAAATCTTTTATAATCCCCTGCATTTCAAGTAATCGCCTTTTATTTCTTCCAATCAATGAGGCTTTGCTTTGTTTTCCAGCAGTAAGAATTATTTCTTTTTCTTTAACTTCGAGATCTTTAAATTTAACAGGATTTACAATGGCTTCAATAAATTGTTTAGCATGTTCTATTCCTTGGGGGATTGGAATAACTTTTGTTCTCTTTCCTAGAATCTCACTAACTTTTTTTATGTTTCTTCCACCTTCTCCAATTGCTTTAGAAAGAAATCTTCGTGGAACACAAAAAATAAGCATCTGATTATATTTAAGAACATGTCTTGTACTAATTCCAGAAATTCTTCCGAAGAGATTTAGATATCTCATATCTTGCATATCAATTGTTCCTGCTAATAGCATATTTTATCTTTAGAAGAGAGTTTTATAAACCTTTAGTTTGATTTAAACATTTAAAAAATTTTTAGAGAATTATCTATTTGTTTCTTCCGAAGGTTTTTGCGTTAGTATAATCTTCGTAGAGAATTATTTATTTGTTTCTTCCGATAAACGACTGAAAGGCTTTATTGCAGAAAATTATTTATTTGTTTCTTCAACAACTTTTTTATTTGCTATTTTTTTATCCTTATCTTTTTTAGTCAAAGGACCAATAATTTTAACTAACAATCCTGGAAGTCCAGTACCAACTGGGATTGGTTGATTAAGGATAATATTTTCAATCACCGACGTTAATTTATCTCCAGTACCTTTTATAGAAGCATTTACAAATTGTTTAACTGGTGTTTCAAATGTTGCTCTAGCTAAAATTGAAGATTTCTGTGCAATGATTCCCATTCTTGTAACACCTTTAACAACACCAGTATTAGTCATTACATCTGCAACTAATTTTAAGTGCCTCATGTCAATGTTCAATCCTTGAGATGTTAGTGTATCAGAAATTTCATTAATTATTAATTGTCTTGCAACTTCAATTCCAAGAACATTAGCCATTTCATATAAATCATTTGAGATTGTTCTCTCTTTATTAACTTCTTTCATATCTAGAACATCACTAAGATTAGTTCCAAGAGTCATAACAACATAATCTCTACTCTTTTTAACAACTAAAATTTGTTTAACTCCTTTAACTCCAGAAATTATTGTATTCTTTAATTTTTCTTTAAGTTTGTAAATCTCTCTAAAATTCATATCTACAGCATTAAGGATAATACCCTTAGTATTTTCTTTTACTTTAAATCCAAGATCATTTAATCTTTCTACAATTTTCTTTTTTGATGTGTGTGTTTGTTTTAATCCTTTAGCATCAACTACAATTTCAATTTTTTTATCACTAAAATTTAAATTAATTTCTGATGAAATTTCTTTTAGTGTAATTTCTTTAATTTTTTCAGCAAGAACTTTAGCGTTTTTCTCGTCGTTATACTCAGCATTCAAATAAATTTCCATTTTTGGAGAAGAAGGTTTTTTTCTCGCATCAAAAATTTCTATTAGTCTTGGAAGACCCATAGTAACCTGCATTTCTGCAACTCCTGCCATATGGAATGTATTAAGAACCATCTGTGTTGATGATTCTCCAAATGATTGAGCAGCAATAATACCAATAGCTTCTCCTGAATCTAATTTTTCTCCAGTGTGAAGTTTTGCAACATCTTTCCCGTCATCTCCATAAATAAATTGAATAACATTATTATTACTATCTCTAATAGTTTCATCATATTCTTTTCTTAAGTCTTGTAAAGCATTTGCTAATCTTCTATATAAATATCCTGATTTAGGAGTTCTTAGAGCAGTATCCATAAGTGAGTCTCTTCCAGTAATAGCTTGAAAAAAGAATTCATCTGGTCGCAATCCCTTAATAAATGGGGATTTAATAAATCCTTTAGATTTTGGAGATAAATCTCCTTTTTCAAAAAATGATAATGTTCTTCCATTATAACCAATATCTATTCTTCCACCCATAAATGCTTGTTGACCTACACATGAAGCCATCTGAGTAATATTCAGAATATTTCCTCCTCCACCAGAACTAATCATATGACTAACTGGATTTGTCTTAGGAAATCTTTCTTTTACAATAGCACCAATCTTTGTTCTAACTTCATTTAATGCTTGTAATATTCTAATCTCTCTTGATTCTTCATTTGTTTTACCTGGAATTGTTTCAAGAGTTCCATTATTATAAGATTCAATTAATTCTTCTGTTTTCTTTTCAGCTTTTTTAATTATTTCATCTCCCAGAGCAATACTTTCGTTGTCTAAATCTAAATCTTCCACTGAAATTGTAATTCCTCTATCTGTAACATAATTAATTCCTAATTGAAATGCTCTTTTAACAGCTTCAAATGCTTCTGTTCTTCCTAATGCTTTATCAATTACTTTAACTAACTCTCCATCTTCATCTCCAAATGTAGTTTTATCAATAACTCCTTTCTGAATTTCACCATTTTTAATCTCAATAGAATCATTACTAAAATTAACTTTAGGAAGAATTTTAGAAAAAATTTCTGCCCCTGTAACATTTTTCTTTGAAATCTCTTCAAAGATTCCTGCTCTGTGTAAAAGTTGATTAGCATAGTCATTTGAAAATTCACCTAAACCAAGAAGATAATTTCCAGTAATTGCATCTGAAATACATCCAATTAAGTTTGTATTATTTTTTGGAGACATAATATTTCTTTTAACATCTAAAAGTATTTTTGCTTCAGCTCTTGCTTCTTCATTTTGTGGAGAGTGAATATTCATTTCATCACCATCAAAATCAGCATTATATGGACTAACAGCAGCAGGATGAACTCTAAATGTTTTTCCAGGAAGCACTCTTACAAAATGAGCCATTAAACTTCCTCTATGAAGGCTTGGATGTCTATTGAATAAAACAATATCTCCATCTTGTAAATGTCTTTCAACTTTATATCCTGGTTCTAGTTCACTAATTATTTCTTCTCTTAATTCTTCAGTAACTTTCTTTCTTTTTCCATCAGGTCTAATAATATAATTTGCTCCAGGATATTCTTCGCCTTTTTTAATTAATGCTTTAAGCTTTTCCATATTCAAATCATTAACTGTTTCAGAAACAGTAACAACCTTTGCTATCTCATAGGGGATACCAACTTCATTAATATTAATTGAAGGATCTGGAGATATAACTGTTCTTGCAGAATAATTAACTCTCTTTCCTGCTAAGTTCTTTCTAATTCTTCCTTCTTTACCTTTAATTCTTTCAGTAATTGTTTTTAATGGTTGACCGCTTCTGTGCCTTGCAGGAGGAACCCTAGCAATAGTGTTATCAAAGAAAGTTGTAACATGATATTGAAGCAAATCCCATAAGTCTTCAATGATAACTTCTGGAGCTCCAGCATTTAAATTTTCCCAAAGTCTTTGATTAGCTCGAATAATATCTGATAATTTATGTGTTAAATCATCTTCACTTCTCTCTCCAGATTCAAGAATAATACTAGGACGAACAGTTACAGGAGGAACTAATAAGGCTGTAAGAACTCCCCATTCTGGTCTACAAGTATTTGGGTCAACACCAATTTTTTCTAATTCAGTATCTGGAATATTTGTTAAAATTTCTCTTACTTCAGTGGGGAAAATTCTTTTCTTTCCAATATAAAAACTTGTTGGCTTATCAACTTTAACTTTTTCATGAGCAGCTCCACAATAAGGACATTTCTTTTGGTCCTTAGCTTTTTTAGCTCTTTCACTTGGAGAATATTTTGCAAGTTTAACTTCATCTAATAATAATTTTCCACAATCATGACAAAAACTTCTTAATCCAATTTCAATCAGAGGAATATATTTTAAATGAACAACAGCTCGTGCTAAATCAATACTTCCTGGGTGTCCTAAACATTCTTTTAATCTTCCACCACAAGTACGACATCTAACTCCAGGATCAATTGCACCTAGTCTTAAATCCATTAATCCTCCATCTACTGGATATCCATCAATATCATAAAGTTCTGGAGTTACAATTTTAGCTGACGATAATTTCTTAATTTGTCCTGGACTAAGTAACGAAAATCTAATCTGCCCAATTTTTTTCTTAATTATATTTTTCATTATTCGTATTTATTTTTTAATTCAAACATTGAATGAATATGCAATCCTTGCAATTCTTCCATTAATAATTTAAATGCATAAGATACTTCAACATGGTCTACTGCTTCTGTTCCACAGATAGTACATGAAGTTTTATCTCTAATATTATCATCAAGCCCTATTGCACCACATTTAGTACAAATAGGTAAAACAACTTTATCTGAATCATATCTTTCTTTTAATAATAGTGAAGCTCCATGAGCAACTAATGCTTGCTGCTCCATTTCTCCTAATCTTAATGCTCCTCCCCTAGATCTTCCTTCAATTGGTTGTCTTGTTAGTAATGCTATTTTTCCAGAAGCTCTTCCATGCATTTTGTTAGCTACCATATATTTTAATTTTAAGTAATATAAATTTCCAATAAAAATCTTAGAAACCATTTTCTTTCCAGTAATACCAGAATACATTGTTTCTTTACCATCAAATCTAAATCCTAATTCTTTAAGTTGATTTTCTAATTCTCTTTTGCTAGCTCCAGAGAATGATGTTCCATCAATAACCTCTCCTTTTAAACATCCTACTTTTCCAGCTAATAATTCTAATAAATAACCTACAGTCATACGACTAGGTAAACCATGTGGATTGAAAATAACATCTGGTTTAGTTCCTTTTGATGTAAATGGAATATCTTCTTCAGGAACAATAGCTCCTACAACTCCTTTCTGACCATGAGCAGTAGCAAATTTATCTCCTAATTCTGGAATTCTTTGATCTCTAGTTTTAATTTGAACAATCTTATTTCCTTCTTCATCTTCTGTAACAAATACTGAATCAACAATTCCTTTTTCTTCTTGTCTTAATGTAACTGATGATTCTTTTTTTGTTCTAACTGAAATCTCTCTAGCTTCAGATAAGAATTTTGGAGGAGACATCTTTCCAATTAAAACTTCTCCTTCATCAACATTAGCTTCAGGATAAATAATTCCATCTCCTTCTAAATGTTTATAGCTTGTTTCTGTTCTATAACCAGAAGCATCTTTTTCAGGAATAGCAATTTCATCTTTTAGTCCTCCAGCATAATTCATTTCAACAGCTGAATAAGGTCTAAAGTAAAAACTTCGTCCTACTCCTCTTTGCAAACTTCCTTTGTTAAATACTAAGGCATCTTCCATATTATAACCTTCATAAGTCATAATAGCAACAGTAAGGTTTTGTCCTGCAGGATATGTTTTAAGAGTATCATATACAAAACTCCTTACAATTGGTTTTTGAGGGTATTGTAAAACACTAACATCAGTATCTAATCTACATAAATAATTAGCAGAATATAGACCTAATGCTTGCTTTTGAGTTTTACTTCCTCTGTTTAATCTTGAACTCTGGTCGTGATTACCATATGGAACTAAACTAGTAACAACACCAAATAAGTCAATACTATCAATTTCTAAGTGAGTATGTTTTGGAGTCAACTCTTCTTCATAAAGAGCAACTAAAGCATTTTCTTCTTCAGCAGCGTCTAAATATTCAATAACACCATTTTTAATTAAATCATCCCAATTCATCTGTCCTTGTTCTATTTGAACCAAATCTTCATTTTTTAATTTTGAAGCTCCATTTTCACAAATAATTAATGGTCGCAATGCTCTTCCTGACTCAGTAGAAATTATAACATGTTGTAAATCATCATTATTTCTTGCATTAAGTTGGATTGGTAATTCTCCTGCCCTTCTTTTCTCTTTTATTTTCATAACAAATTCTTCTGGATTTTCAACACCTCCAACAAATCTTCCATTAAAGAACACATCTCTTCCTCCAATTCCTTCTTTGCTTAATCCTCCACTTTCTAAATCTTTTAAGAATTTTTCCTCATCTAATTCTACTCTTGTAGAAATTTTACTTAAAATAGCTAAATTTTTTCTCAATCCAATTTCAGTTCCTTCTGGAGTTTCAATTGGACAGAATCTTCCATAGTGAGTAGGATGCAATGTTCTAGCTAAAAAGTTTTCTTGGTCTGAAGGCAACATACTAGAAACTCTTTGAAGTTGCGAAATAGTTACAAGGTAATTTGTTTTGTCCATATTTTGTGTAACACCACTTCTCTCTCCAGTCCAACTACCAGTAGCAATAGCTGATTCAACTCTATGTGAAAATAAAGTAGATTTAGCAATTGTCTTAATAGAATAAAATTTCTTTCTCTTTGATGATTTTTGTAATGAATATTGAATGTCTCTGAATAAAATACCTAAATTAACTCTAAATAAACTTGATAATAAATCTCCAGAAAGTCTAACTCTTTTATTAGCATAATGGTCTTTATCTGTTTTTAATTTTGGATTATCCTTAGCAATTAAAAATTGTTTTAATAATTTACACAATGTAACAGCTTTTTTCATTCTGTCTTCTTTTTTTCCGCCAATATGTGGGAACAAATAAGAATCTATTCTTTGTTTAACTCTATCTAAAATTTCTTTTTTAGTTCCTTGAAGATTAGTTGTTTCAGCAATATGCATCATAGCATCTTCTTGTGTTGCAAGATTAACAAACTCATAAAGATTAACAATAACACTATCTGTTTCTTTTCCAATATATTTTGCAATATCTGATTCTTTAGTTAATCCTAATGCTTTTAATATAACTACTATTGGAAGTTCTCTAAATCTTGAGAAAGAAACCTCAAAAATTCCTTCTTTATTTTCATTAATTGTAGTGGGAATTCTATAAGTTCCTCTTAATGAAAAAACTCTAAGCATCATATTACCTTTTTTATCTTTTTCAATAAAAGGCTGATTTTCTGCTAAATCTTCAGCCATAACCATAACTCTTTCATTACCATTAATAATAAAATATCCTCCTGTGTCCATAGGATCAATATAATGTTCAATCATTTCTTCTTTAGACATACCATAAGTATTACATAAATTACTTTTAATCATAACAGGAATTCTTCCTATTTCAACAACTTCTGAATCTACTTGATCATCTTTTTTAACAGTAAGTTCCATTGTTATTGGAGCAGAATATGTAAGGTTTCTAAGTCTAGCTTCTGTTGGAGTAATAAAAGATGAACTTCCATCTGCTTCAATTACTTGAGGTTTTCCAACTTCAATTTTTCCTAAAGTTATTTCAAAATCATCACTTGCCATATTTTCTGAAATATCATTTACAATTTCTTGAAGTCTTTTCCCAATAAAATTATTATAAGAAGTAATATTTGATTCTACTAATGAGTGTTTGTTTAAATAATTCTTAACAATTAAGTGGTTATTATCTTTAACCATTATACAACAACCCTGTAATAGACATTAGTTTTATCCCCTTCTTTTCGTTCAATCTTAACTACTGTACCAATATCACATCCTTCTGGCAATGCAACATCACTAGACAGAATTTTAGGTAGTTGAGATTTTGAAAGATTTAACTTTTGCAATAACTCTTCAACGTCTTTTTCATTTAATTTAGAATGTTTTGGTTGTAATATGTGCATTTTAGATGTTTCGGACGCTAGTGAGCTGTAACACTTAGATTCAGCTTTAACAACTGTCCAATAATAAAAGAAACTTAAAATTGGTTTAAAAACCTTTCTCTTTTTTATGGTTAAATATAAATTTATATAAACTAGCAAATATCCTAAAATTTATGTCAGAATTAGTTCAAAGAGAAGAAATTGTGCCTAAACCTTATATTGAAAAAGAAAGGTATAAGTGTCCTTTTTATGGGTTTTATGGAAATGCTAGGATGGGAGGATTAATAGATCAAGAAGGAAATCAATGTGCTCTTATTACTGATTCATATTCTCCTTGTAAGATGGAAACTTTTGGAATAAAACCTGATTTAAGAATGTGTGTTTTTAATACAAAAGAAAATAGAGAAATTTTTTCAAGAATGAAAGAGATGAGAATTTTTCCAAAAGAATTTACCCCTCCAAATACAGATGATTGGAAAGGAATAACTCTTGGACAATGGGTTAAGTATCTTACTTCTTTATGAAAATAATTATAAATCTTTTTCTAAAGCACTTTAGTTATACTCCCACACCAGCGACTTGATTACTTTATGCGATTTTGAGGGGTTTAGAAAGTTTAATACTTATTTAGTATGAAAAATTATCTCTTTCTCTTGCCCCTATCCATTCAGATTTTTGCACTTTTTTGGGGATATTCTTTTAATTTGAGAAATTCTTTTTCAGAAATTCCTCTATCACCTATTTCTTTTTTTCCATCTTCAAAATTATGAAAATCTGTTCCACCAGAAATTACCAAATTATGCTCTTTTACAAAACTTTCTAAAATCTCTTTTGTATTTTCTGGAATAGAATCTTTAGGAGAATAATCTAACTCTATTCCATCTCCTCCAAGAGAAACAAATTCTTCTAGTATTTTTAGCATATTCTCTCCAAGATACCAAGGATGAGCAACTATTGCAATTCCACCTGCGTTATGGATAATTTTAATGGCTTCATTTAATTCTGTTCCTTTAGGCATAACAAAAGCTTTTCCTTGTTTTCCCAATAGTTCATCAAATACTTGACTTCTTTCTTGAAACTTTTCAGGATATTTTCTCATAAGAATTTTTGCAATAAATGGTCTTCCAAAATGTTCTCCTTTTGTTTCATCTAAAAGTTCTTCAAAAGTTATTTCATAATCTAATTCGTTTAATTTTTTAATAATTTTTTTTGCTGTTGCTATTGCATATTTTTTATGCTTTTCTGGAATAGCTTTTATTTCTTCATTTTTAGAATCAATAAATAATCCTACAACATGAAGTTCTCTGACTCCTTCTGGAGGAGTTGTTGTAATCTCAATCCCAGAAATATATTCAATTTCTTTTTCTTTTGCATAAATACTAGCTTCTTTGTTTGCAGTTGCTTTATCATGATCAGTTATTGCCATTGCAGAGATTCCTTTTTTAGAAACAATATCCACTAATTCTTTTGGAGAAAAATTTCCATCAGAGTAGTTTGAATGCATGTGTAAATCTATTTTTGTCATTCTATTTTTAGGTTTTTAATTTTTATTAAATTTAATCCCCCAAACTACTAGAAATTAAATCTATAAAAATAAAATGGCCCCGAGGGGATTTGAACCCCCGACACCTAGCTTAAAAGGCTAGTGCTCTAACCAGGCTGAGCTACGGAGCCATAATTGGTTGCGAAGCCTCTCTCAGGCTGAGGCCTGTTGTAAAACAGGTTCTCGTGACCTTTAGGTTACCTATTGTAAAAACAGGTCATCCCTTGGGAAGCTACGGAGCCATAATTTGTTCAAAATATTGAACTATAATATTTAACAGAATTGGTTTAAAAAAGCTTTCTTTATAGATAATTCTTTAATTTTTCTTCAAAATCGTCTTCAGCCATAGAACCAGTAAAACTTTCTATTTGTTTCCCGTCTTTAAACAAAGTAAAATTAGGTATTGAACTAACATTAAATCTTTGTGCTAATTCTTGTGTCTCCCCTACATTAACCTTACCAAATTTAATTTTACCTTTAAATTTTTCACTAAGATCATCAATAATCGGAGACATCATCATACAAGGCATACACCATTCAGCAAAAAAATCTATTAAAACTAAATCTTTTTTTATAAAATCATCAAATTCATTACTTGAAATTTCAGGAACTTTATCATTGCTTGCCATTTTACATTAGGATAAACTAGGTTTATAAATTTTATTAATTTTTAATTTGAATATTCTCAAAAGATTCACTAAGAATTTCTTTTAATTCTTTTAGGTAATTTTCTCGAGTATCTTTTTTATTTTTAAATGATTCATCAATAAATTTCCCTTGATTCTTAAATCCCTGCAAGGAAAAATTTTTTGGCTTCCCTACGCATAATTGATTTAACCACCTAGCCATTTCTTCTAGTTCTTTAACATCATGAATATTTTCTAAAATTGTTGTACGAAATTCATAATAATCTAATAAGGAAGAAATAATTTTAATACTTTTTTCAATTTTTTTAATATCAATATCTATACCAGTTATTTCTGAATATTTCTCTTTACTAGATTTAATATCCATTGCAACATAATCTACTAAACCATCTTTAATTAATTGCTCAAGTAATTCAGGAAAACTCCCATTTGTATCTAATTTAATATCATATCCTAAATCTTTTATTTTTTTCAAAAAATTCACATCTAATGTTAATAAGGGTTCTCCACCAGTAATACAAACTCCTTCTAATTGCCCTTGTCTTTTTTTTAAGAAATCTAAAATTTCTTTTTCAGAATAATCTTTTCCAACTGGTGCTAAAACTAATTCAGGATTATGACAAAAGCCACATCTAAAATTACACCCATATAAAAATAATGTACAAGCTAATTTTCCAGGATAATCAATTAAGGTGAATTCCTGAAGTCCTTTTATTTTCATTGATGCTCCTAAGCTGCTTGTTTTTGTGCAACCTTGAAGGTCACTCTATCTTTAAATTCTTCTTGCTTTCCTTCATTCCATTGACCTACTGGTCTTAAGTAACCAACTACTCTTGAATAAACTTCACATCTTGTTCTTACGTCACATTTGGGGCAGAATTCATGTTCTCCTGCTAAGTAACCATGAATAGGACAAATAGAAAATGTTGGAGTTATTGTAAAATAAGGAAGATGATATGATTCTGCAATTTTTTTAACCATTATTTTAACACCTTCTTTTGTAAGCTTTTCTCCAATAAAACCATGCAATACTGTTCCACCAGTATATTTTGTTTGTAAATCATCTTGCAAATCCAAGGCTTCAAAAATATCCTTAGTATAATCTACTGGAAGTTGAGTTGAATTAGTATAGTAAGGACGAGCATTACTTTCTCTAACTGACTTTTCATTTGCAACAATTATTCTCCCAAATCTTTTTTTATCCTTTCTAGCAAAGGTATATGTTGTTCCTTCCCCAGGTGTTGCTTCTAAATTATAGATATTTCCTGTTTCTTCTTGAAATTCTTCTAATTTATCCCTCATAAAATTTAAAACTTTAATGGTAAATTCTTTTCCTTTTGCAGTTGTAATTGTCTCTCCTGGCATAAAGTTCATTATAGCTTCATTCATTCCTAATAATCCAATTGTAGCAAAATGATTTTTCCAATACGACCCTGTTTGTTGTTTAACTAATCTTAGATAATACTTTGAATAAGGATATAATCCAGATAAAGTAAATCTTTCAATAGCTTTTCTTTTAATTTCTAAACTTTCTTTAGCTAATTCCATAAGTCTTTCTAATTTATTAAAGAAATCCTCCTCAGTCAATGAGGTAAATCCAAGCCGTGGCATATTTACTGTAACAACACCAATACTTCCTGTTAAAGGATTACTCCCAAATAAACCTCCTCCTCTTTTCTTTAATTGTTTATTATCAATACGTAATCGACAACACATACTTCTTGTATCTTCTGGTTTCATGTCTGAATTAATAAAGTTAGAAAAATAAGGGATTCCATATTTTGCAGTCATTTCCCAGATAGATTCATATTCTGGATTATTCCAATCAAAATTTTTTGTGATATTATATGTTGGAATTGGAAATGTAAATACTCTTCCATCAGCATCTCCTTCCATCATGCATTCTGCAAATGCTCTATTCAGCATTTCCATTTCTGGTTTAAATTCTTTGTAAGTTTGTTGTTGGAGTTGTCCACCAATAATCACTGGTTCATCTTTCATATATTCTGGAACTTCTAAGTCCATAGTTATATTTGTAAAAGGAGTTTGAAATCCAACCCTTGTTGGAACAGCTAGGTTAAATAAAAATTCTTGCATGGCTTGTTTGACTTCACTATAACTTAGCTTATCCTTTCTTATGAATGGAGATAATAATGTATCAAAATTTGAAAATGCTTGTGCTCCTGCAGTTTCTCCTTGGAGAGTATAAAAGAAATTAACAATTTGTCCTAAAACTGTTCTAAGATGTTTTGGAGGTTTTGAAGCTACTTTTCCAGTAACTCCTTTAAATCCAGTAAGTAATAGGTCTTTTAAATCCCAGCCCACACAATATGCTCCCAAGGTCCCTAAATCATGAATATGCAAGTCTCCAGCTTCGTGAGATTTTCTTATTGCTTCAGGATAAATTCTTCTAATCCAATAATTATTAATAATTTTTGTAGCAATATAATTATTTAATCCTTGCAAGGAAAATCCCATATTTGAATTTTCTTTAACCATCCAATCATTTAAACCAATATAGTCATCAACAACTTCAATAGTATCAAACAATCCTTTTACATTTCTTAATTCCTCATGACTTTTTCTATAAAGAATATATGCTTTAGCAACTTTAGCATGACCTTCTTCAATTAATACTTTCTCGACTAGGTCTTGAACATCTTCAACTTCTGGGATCTCTCTTTCTCCGTATTTTTTCCCTAATTCTTGCATAAGTAATTCAGAAATTTTTTTTGCTCTTTCTTTATCTTTTCCTCCAACTGCTTTGGCAGCATTCCAAATAGCTTCAGTTATTTTATCTAAAATAAATGGTACAACACTTCCATCACGCTTTCTTATTTTTTTTATCATAATTCCTTTAACTCCTTTTTAAAATCTTTAATATTCTGAAAATCTCTATATACTGAAGCAAATCTAATATAAGCAACATTGTCAATTTTTCTTATTTTTTTCATAACTAATTCTCCAACAATAGAGCTTTTTATTTCCTTGCCCCTTCTTCTTAATTGTTCTTCTATTTCATTTGTCATTTTATTTATTTTTTCTTTAGGTACTGGTCTTTTTTCAAAGGCTTTTTCTATACCTTTTTCAAGTTTTTCTCTATTGAATTTTTCACGACTTCCATCCTTTTTTATTATACACAAACCACAACTAACCCTTTCATATGTAGTGTATCTTCTCTTACATTTTAGGCATTCTCTTCTCCTTCTTATCCCATCAGGAGAGCTCCTCTTATCAGTTACTTTTGATTCAACGCTAGAGCAAAAAGGACAGTTCATTATTACCTATCATACAATATGTTGTATATAATAACTCTTTGAGTTACTATCACTTGTAGAATACTAACTAAAATAATATTTACTATATAAACGTTTCTGACCATCCGAAAGTAACACAAAATAAGGGTTAAATTAGATCTTAGATCTTCATCAACTTACATTTTTTACAAATTTTTCCTCTAGAAGGTTCTCCACAGATTTCACAATATTGTACTTTTGTGTCCATAGTTTTTCCAATCTTTGGCAATAATTTTTCAAAATTTCTTACGACATTTGTTTTATCTTTATTAGAAATAGTATTCAAAAATTTTCTAACTTGAATTCTATAAGAATCTAAAGCACAAGGACATCCAGAGTAAACAACAGGCAATTTATTTTTCTTAGTATATTTTCTTATTTCATCTTCAGGAATGTAAAATAATGGTTTTATCCTGGGAATAAATTTTTTATCAGAAACTCTTCGAGATATAGGACCTAAATTAGAACTTAATTGAGGACTTCCCTTAAAGATATTTATTAAAAATGTTTGAGCTTCGTCGTCGAGATTGTGTCCTGTAGCAATTTTTTTTGCTTTTAATTTTCTAACTTCTTTATTAATTATCCATTTCTTTATTACCCCACAAATTGCACAATTTTTTATTTCTCCTTTTGAACGAGATTGAATACCAGATCTAAGATAACACATTGAAGCCCCCATCTTTTTCTTTATATCATAAACAGTTAGCTTTATTTTTAATTCAGAACATAATCTTTTAACTTCCTTTAAACAATCTTCACTATATTTTCCTATTTTTAGATTAATATGAAACCCTTCTATATTATATCCAAATTTTTTCAAAAGCCAGGCAACTATTGTGGAATCTTTTCCTCCAGATAAAGCTACAATTATTTTTTCTTTCTTTGATAATTTTATCTTCTTTAATGTTTCAAGAACTTTTCTTTCAATATTCATAGTAGATTATCTAAACCAGACTTTATATTTTTAATCACTTCTTCAATTAAATATCTCTCTCCTTTTTTCTTTAGAAATACTTTCTAGACTTGGTTTTTTGGGAATTTTAACGCCATTTGGAGCAATAGCATAATTTCTTTCATAATATACTGGATCAACATAGAAAACACCATTCTTTTTTTTAATATCTCTTAATGGTTTTATAATTGGATATTGACCTTCTGGAGTAAGTAAACACACTTTTTCAGGATTAGGAGTATAATCAGAAGCATAATCTCTTATAGTCTCCCTATTTGTTTCAACTTCGCTATAATGATGCCCTTCTCTTGTGCTGGCATACTCTACAAGAGTCCCATTACAAAAATTAGCCGATGCAAATTCCTTCCATAATTCATCAAAACTTGTGCATTCTTTTTTTTCAGGTTCTTTTTTTCCAAGCAATTTTTTCACAAAGTTTTTTAAAAATTTAAAGGCCATTTTAAGAGTTTATTATCAAACTTCCTCCCTTTATTTTCCTTTTTACTTTAATGCCTTTATGAGCTAAAATCCTATCTAAGATTCTTTCATATTTTTTAAATTCTTTTTCCCATGGCTTTTCTATTACTCCTAACGTAAATCCTTCTGGTTGATAAAATTTACATTCATACATATTTTTATCTTCAGGAAGATGTTTTCTTTCAACCCATAATTGTTTTTCATCTAATCCCTTCTTTTTTGGAGTTCTAAATAATGTAAAGTGATTATATTTTAATTCGTCTTTTTTAATTCCTAAAACTTTGTCTGAGACATCTTTAAATGAATATGCTGAAAAAGAAAAAGGATTTTTACCTTTGAAATATTTCAACATTCTTACTGAATCTTTTGAAGGTGCTTGAGCATATACTTCTATTTTAGCTCCTTGTTCTAACCATGTTTGAAATAATCTTTCCCATCTATTTCCCATCCAAAAAAATATAGGAGATTTATGTAAGTCATATTCTAACATTCTTATCTTAGTCCCTCGTTTAATAAATGCAATTTTTCCTATATCTGTTGGAGTATACTTTTTTTTAGCCATTTTAATTCAGAGTTGTTTTTTATTTATAAATCTTGTTATTACTAAGAAGTAACAGAAGAAATCCCAATATTCCTTTTCTTATAATCTTTAATAGCTAATTTAAGAGCATTAATTGCCAAATTTGAACAATGTATTTTCAATGGTGGCAAACCCTTTAGAGATTTGGCTACCTCTTTTATTGTTATTTTCTCAGCATCTTTAATTTTTTTACCTTTAGCTAATTGAGTTAGCATAGATGAAACTGCAATAGCAGCAGCACACCCAAATGTTTTAAATTTAATATCTTTAATCTTTTCATTTTTATCTACTTTAATATAAACCCACATAATATCTCCACAAATAGGATTTCCAATTTTGCCAATTCCATCTGGGTTTTTTATTTCCCCAATATTCTTTGGTTTAAGAAAGTGTTTCATCACTTCTTTAGAATAGCTTAAGGTCATTTATTTAACTCTTCAATTAATTTATCAACTTGTTTCTTTGTCATTCCATGTGCTATACAACCATCTTCTAATGTTTCTTGCATTGCCATTGGACATCCAACACAATGCATACCTGCTTCCATAAGAAGCTTAGCTGACTCGGGCTTTTCTTCAAGAATTTCCGACATTATTGTCTTTTTAGTTATTTTCATTTTAATGGACTTATCCTCCTAAGCCTATCAACGGTTTTTTTAATTTCTTCAATAACATAATCAACTTCTTTCTTAGTTGTGTATTTTGAAAGGCTCATTCTAATTGAACTATTGGCTTGTAATGCATCTAATCCTAATGCAAGTAAAACATGACTTGGTTCTAGAGACTTAGAAGAACAAGCACTTCCTGCAGAGGTAAATATCCTCTTAGAATTTAAAAAACTCCCAATTGCTTCTCCTTCAATGTTATTAAATGAAGCATTAATATTATTGCATAATCTATGCTCGCCTTCAGCACCATTAATATTCACATTACCAATTTCTAATAATCTAGCAATAAAATAATCTCTTAATTTAGTCATGTATTTTACATCTCTAGAGCTAGCAATTTTAATAGACTTGCCAAATCCAATAATTCCAGCAACATTTTCAGTAGAACTTCTTAATCCAAATTCTTGTCCTCCTCCATGAAACAAAGGAGTTATTCGAATACCTTTGCCTGATTTAATATATAATGCCCCAACACCTTTTGGGCCATGGATTTTATGAGCATTAAGAGTCATTAAATCAATATTATCTTTAGAAACATTTAATGGAACCTTTGTAAAACTTTGACAAGCATCTGTATGAAATAAAACACCTTTTTTATTACAGATTTCTCCTAATTTTCTTAAATCTTGAATAGTTCCAACTTCATTATTTCCATGAATAATTGAAACCAAAAATGTTTTATTTGTTATGGCATTAGCAAGATCTTCAGGATTAACAAAACCTTTTTCATCTACATCTAAATAAGTAACTTTAGCTCCTCTTGTTTCAAGCCATTTGCAAGCATTAAGAATACAATCATGTTCTATTTTTGTTGTTATAATATGATTTTTCTTAGGAAAATTACTAAAAAATAATCCTTTAATAGCAAAATTATTAGCTTCTGTTCCACTCCCAGTAAAAATAATTTCTCTATATTTAGCTCCAATAGCTTTTGCAAGTATTTCTCTTGATTCTTCTACAGCTCTTCTAGCTTCTTCTCCTTTTAAGTGAGTTGAAGAGGCATTACCATATTTTTTAATATAATATGGCATCATTTCATTTGCTACTCTTTCATCTACCTTTGTAGTTGCTGCACTGTCTAAGTACACTTCGTTTATTTTTTGCAAGCTGAACATTTTTCACAATGAATTGTAGCGTGTTTGTCTATTAATTTAAGCATAGGAATTATTGTATCTTTATTCAATAAGTATATTCTTTTCTTACCCTGGTTTTTAACTTTAACAACATTGCAGCATCTTAAAACAGCCAAGGCATGAGATAATTTGCTTTGTTCTAATTTAAGAGCTTTAGATAATTCTGTAACACTTTTACCTTTTTCTCTTAAACTTAGTATAACTGACATTCTCAAGGGATTTGCTAATTTATTAAAGAAAATATGATATGTGCTACTTTTCATATGAAATATGGTTCATATGACTTTATAAGCTTTGTGCAGTTAGGAATCTTTAGATTATTTTTTCTTTTTTTTAGAAACATCTTTTTTAGAAACTTTTCTCTTATTAAAATAAACAATCAATCCAAGAATTAAAAGAACTACAACTCCTAATAAAATAATCTTTTCAATTTTACCTGCTTTGCCCCACAATGCAGTAACTTTTCCACTAATTCTAAATAAATTAGAATCATTTTCAGAAGTAATTTCACCAGTTCCAATTGTTCCATTAGTCTCTGTGGAATTAGGAGTAGCCACATCTTGAATAGTTCTAATAGGAATCACTTCATTTATTTCTTTTATTTGTATTTGAGCAAGAGTGTTCACATAACCTAGATACTGAACTTCAACATCATAGAAATTATCATTATTTAAGTCAACTTTTTCAATTCCCCCAATACTTATTGTAAGACTTATTGGGTCACTTTCAATAGTAATTTTAACAGAAGATTCATCATAGCTATTAACTTTAAGTGTATGGATTTCTCCACTTGAATTAAACTTCATTGAATCATCTTTTTTCATATGTTTATTTATACCTTCTTTAAAATCTGGGTCAGAAATAAAGAATGATGTTCCACTTGTGCCTCCACCACCCCCTCCTCCTGAAGAGCTACTATCATCATTGTTATTTTCTGTTGTAGAAGCCACTACTTCTAAATCCCATTCAGAAGAAGTTCCAATATTTCCTGCAACATCTTGGCATTTTATTAACCAATCATAACTTTCAGCTGAAAGAGAAAAACTCATTGTTTCAGTTTCATTTTTATCAATTGAACTATCATCTTCTCCTATTGCTTCATCAATAACTAAACTACAATTTTCTATTTCATTATCATCTGCAACACTATAACTAAATGTAATGCTTCCTACTGAAACTTGTGCATCATCACTAGGAGAGATAAGACTAATTATTGGATTTGTATTATCATAATTAAGAGTATAGTTATTAGCTTCAGTTATTGAATTAAAATCCTCATCATAAGCTTTACAATTCCATTCATATGCTTCTTCATTTTCAAGAGTATAATTAAATATACTATTGTTTGAATTTCCACTAATGTTTTCTGTTTTATTATAAATTAATCCTCTACTAGCATTCCATAGGTAAAAAGTAATGTTTGTTAGATTAGATATAGGGTCTTCAACTGAACAATTAAAATTAACTAAATTAGAATTAACATAATCATTATCTTCAGGAGAGTTAATTATAAGGGCCATTGTTCCTATATTTAATGTATAGTTTGTAGAAACATTAATGTTTGATTTAGTGTCATAAGCTTCACAACCCCATAAGTATGTTCCATATTCTAGAGTTAAATTAGTTACAAGTTCATGTTTATTACTTATGGCAGTTTCTGTTGATTCATTAAGTAATTCTCCAGTATTATCCCATAATCTAAAAGTAATATTAGATAATTGTAATGCATCTGTGGCTGAGCAAGTAAATGTTTGATTTTTATTTGAGCTTAATGAATTATGTGATGGAGAATTCAAAGTAATTTCTGGAGCAGAAGAATCAAGTTCTTTTAATGTTTCTAAAACATCTATTCTAGAATAAAAAATATTTGAACCTCCAGAATCATTTATTCTAAATCCAGAATCATTTAATGCATCTTCAACTTCTAAAGGAGTTAAAATAGTATTTCCTTGCAATCTTTTAAACTGATTAATTAAAGCAATAGCTCCAGCAACATGAGGTGTAGACATAGATGTTCCACTCATTGAAACATATCCCCCATTATTATACGTAGAAGTAATTGAAACCCCAGGGGCAATTAATAATACTAAATTATTTCTATTATAATAAAAAGTTGAATCATCTTTTGCAATTGCTCCAACACGAGTTGCATTTTGTATACAAGCAGGTTCAGAAATATGTGTAGTATTTCCATTATTTCCTGTTGCTATAACAACAGAAATATTTTTTGCAACAGCTTCATCTATTTCATCTGATTCTCCAGCTACAGCATCGCAATAACTATCACTACATTCTTCTGGATAAGTATCACAATCTGCTCCTAAGCTCATACTGATTACAGAAATATTATATGTATCTGAATTGTCTACACACCATTGAATTCCAGCTTCAGTATCATCTCCTGCACAACCTCCATTTGAATTACATACTTGAATAGAAATTAAATTTACTCCTTTAGCAACACCATTTATCCCACCATTTGCTCCAATAATTCCAGCAACATGAGTTCCATGTCCATGCCAATCTATTGCAGAACAATTTTCAACACAACCTGCTCCACTAACACAGTCTATTATGCAAGTAAGATTTTTATCAATTAAATCAGAATGTAAAAAATTAATTCCTGTGTCTAGAATACAAACTGTCTCTCCACTCCCAGTAATGTTATTCCCTTTTAATTGAGAATTCCATACATCATTTGCATTAATTATTGGAACTGAGTTCTGAAGAAATACTTTTCTTATAGGGATTTTTTCAATTGACTCTATATTTTTGTTATTTTTTAATTCTTCAAGTTCTTTAGTAGAAATAACTGTACTAATTTTATCCTCAAATTCATGTTTAATATCTATAGAATCTTCTAAATCTTTTTTAACATCAGACGCAATCCCCTTAGAGGAAGAATCCTTTAATTTAATATAAACTTTAACATTATCTTCTTGCTCTAATTCACTAATTACATGGCCTGAAATTTTAATCTCTGTTTTAGTTATTTGTTGAGCAAAAAATACTCCTAGCAAAAGTATTGATAAGAACACTACTACCCCTATTTTTTTCATAAATAAATTAAGCCCCATCCCTTCTTAAATATTTTTATTATACATTTATATATTGAAATAGTTTTTAGAATATTATGGAAGAGAGAATAGGTTTTAATTATAATAATAAGAAAATAAATCTTAAAGTTAAAAAGTGTAACAGTTTACAAAAAATATTTGGATTAATGTTTAAATCAAGAGAAACTCAGGCATTATTGTTTGAATTCCCTCAAAAAACTAGGATGGCAATTCATTCTTTTTTTGTATTTTTTTCATTTTATGCAATTTGGTTAGATGAAAATAATAAAATAATTGAAATAAAAAAAGTAAAACCTTTTACATTTCATGTTAAGCCAAATAAACCTTTTTCAAAACTTGTTGAAATTCCTATTAATAAGAAATATAAGGAATTTATTCAACTTTTAAATTAAAATCCTAAACAACTTTTATATCCCATCATGCTTTTATATTTCCAAGAAAATTTAAGTTTCGATAGCAATAAATCGCTTCCAAAATCTCCTTTTGTTTTAGCAGTTTGAAATACTTGACAAAGATTATTTGCATTTAACTTAGGAAGATTTCTTGAATGAAGGATTAATTTCACATCAATATCTTCTGCTGTTCCTTGGACAATATTACCTGTTGTTAAAATATAATCTCTTTCCCATTCTCTAGAACCTGAATTAAAATTAAAAAAACTCATTTGTATTTTTCCATCCTTTGGGATATCTTGAACTAAATCTGTTTGAGGCATCATTTCTTCAAATCTTGCATAATCTTCTTCAGAAGCAGTGATTACTTGCTGAGGAACAGGAGGGGAATATATTTTTGGAGTATTAGAGATTGAATTTGTAGTTGAAGCAATTGGCTCAGGAGTATAATGATGATAAAATGTAATTCCAATAAGAATTAAGATCATTAAAACAAGTGATATTGCATATGTATGGTGTTTTTTCATAATCTCTAAAAAGATTTATTGTTTATAAAACTTAAGCAGATTTATTTCCAATCGAATAATGTCGGACGTCATGGTTTCCCAAGATTTTCCATAAACGTGTTGGAATAACCATACCTGTTTCTTGATTATAGTCTATTTCAACTATGTTTCCTCCAGGAGTATTTTCATATCTTCCTAGGTTACCTGGATTAACAATAACTGTTCCAGTTTCTTTATCTTTACCAGAATTAAGTTTATGAGTATGTCCTTGAAGTATTGCATCCGGTTGCCTTAAATTCATGTATGCTCTTAATGCATAACTCCCTTTAGCACCATTTCCACCATGTCCTCTAACAGGATTGTGAATTAATGCAATGGTGTCTTTATCTGGGTTTGTATTCTTAACAAGATGATTATATGCTTCATCTTCGTTAAATGGAATAAGCCACTCTTCAGGAATTTCTCTTGGTCTTACAGGTGCTCACCATAACCTATAAAATTAACTCCCCCAATCTCTACTTCCTTATTATTTCTATCATGAATATTCCACTTAGCAAGATAATCATCCATGCAACGACAATCCCAGTTTCCTGGAACTAATACTTTTTCCTGAGGCATTGCTTCAAGAATATCTTTTGCTCCTTGATATTGAGCTTTTAATCCTTTTTTTGTTTTTGCTTCAAGTTTTAAATAATTTTTTGAATGCTCTACTATTTCTGTTTGATTTTCAATGTTTAAACCAGGAATACCCTCAATCATAGCTTCAGCAGCTTTTCTAGTAGTATCTATTTTACCTTCAGTATGTTGGTATAAGAAATCTCTAAGCTTTTGAGTATTTTGAGAAACTTGTATAAAATAATCTCTTTCTTCTCCTTTTAGGACACTTCCAGCAATATCACCAGTAATAGCTAAAACTTCAACATCATTAATTTTTTGAACTAATTTACTAGCTCTTTCAAGCATTTCTAAATCACCATGAATGTCTGATATTTGTGCGAGTTTCATATCTTTGAAAGAAATTTCTTATTTATAAACTTTCCTATTTGCAGTGCCTTTCAAGTAGTAACATATAGGGGCAAAGAAAAAGTGCTCTATAGGGCACATTAAAAATGGACGCGGAGGGAATCGAACCCCCACAACTCCGGATCTCTGATAATTTATATTTGACTATAAACAATCTCTGGAGCGGAGTACACTACCACTATGCTACGCATCCTTATTATGCACTTCTCTATGACAATTAGCACATAATAATATACATTTCTTTATTTCTTTTAAAGCCTTCTGTTTAGAATCATTTTTTATTAAAAATGAAACATGCGCTTCTTTTTTCCCTTTATTATGATGGAAATCTAAAGCCGCTGAACACTTTTTGTATCCACATATTGAACATTTTCCTCCCAACATATTTTTTAATTTTATACGAAAATCTCTCCGCTCTTTTTTCCTTCTTTTGAGAAGATTCTCCCGATTCTTTTCGTAATATCTTTTATCAATAATAGTTCTAGGAATTCGTTGACTAGGTTTATCAGAAGGAAATCTCGGTCTTAAAATTCCTAATCTTGAAGCCTTATGAGATATAGCCTTCCTAGTTCTATTAAGTTTCTTTCCAATTTCTATTAAAGAGATGTTTTTTGAATAATTCTCTCCTAAATAATGGATATCTCCTTTAGACCAATGCATACTATAACAAATACTCAAAACTATTTAATAAGTAGTAATCTCCTTCGAGGAACAACTATTTTATTGATTTTATTTCATTAATTTCATCACCAGAAATTGCAGCGCCTTTAAATTTCAAAGCCCATAAAACAGCGTCTAAAACCATCTTACTATCTTTTAAATCTAATAAACCTTTTTTCCAAGCTACATACATTAACTCAGTAGAACGAATAAATCTAAACCCTCTAAAATATTTGAAATCTTTTCTTTTCAATTGAACATTAGTGCTAAGTTTTCTTCTCAATAAATCCTTTAAATTATCTGGTTTTTCACTAAGCATTCTAGTTGTTCTTTCATCAATAGCAATAACATGAGGAACTTTTTTATCTAACAAAAGTCTACTCAATGCAAGACAAGAAGATTCACCATCATGAATAATATGAATGTTTTTTTTGTTTCCAACAAACATGTTGTTTGCAATATCCATCATCTTATTCTTTGCCTCCTCAATATCTTTATCACTTATTCCCAAAGAATCAGGCATTTCAATTACCTTTTCTCTTAGAAGTTTCATAGTTCTCAATGCTTCTAATTCAAACCTCTTAACTTTTATTGGCCTATCAATAACTTCATATTTTACTTCTTTAGTAATAATGAATTTACCTTGAAAAATTTCTTTTAGTTTTTTTAATTCTCCTAGTAATCCATTCATTGAAAGACTAATTAAAGTACTTGCATCAAAAATTATTACGCCTTTCATTCAAACATCTCCATAGCAATTTTAACCCTTGTTTTAGTATCCATTGTTTTTGAAATAGGAACATCTGAAATTCCTGTCTTTCCAGCATAATCTGCTAGTTCATACATTGTAATTCCTAAAAGCTTAGCAGTCTGTTCCATAGAAATTCCATGTTCATATAATCTTGAAGCCTTGTTAATCTCAGCACTTCTAAAAACCTCTTTGATATATTTTCTTAATTTTCCTGAAAGTTTATTTATTGCTTTTCGAATCATCTCAAAATGTACTCTAAATCCTTTTTCATTTCCCTTGCTTAAATTAATAATTGCTTTGTCTAATGAACTTCCAACAATCCTATAAAAATTGCTCCATCCTCTTAATTGTTGGTAGTCATGCCTTTCCATTATTTTTCCAATAGAATAAATAATAACAGCAACAGCAATATTGTCTGGGTCTTGAGTAAGAGAAGCAGTGTTAGTAGTTTGATTACTTAAATTTTTAATCTTAGTAGCATCCCCATGCTTTATAGCTTCTTTTGTATCTTTTAAAATTCTAAGAACATTTTCCACTTCTTTCATAAACTTTCTAATAAAAAAGATTATTTAAACCTTAATACTATTGGATTAATATGAAAGTATTATTAGATACAAGTTTTATTTTATCAGCAATTAGAAATAAAATAGATTTCCTAGATGAAATAGAAACTATGGGACATGTTCCAATAGTTCCAAAACAAGTCTTAGTAGAATTAAAAGGAATATCTAAATCAAAAATAGAAGCAGAATTAGCATTAAAGATTTTAAGAAAAATAAAATTAATAGATCTTGAAACAAAAAATACAGACGCAGGAATAATAAGGTATTCAAAAAATAATAAAATAATCATTGCAACTCTTGATAAAGAAATCAAGAAAAAAACTAAAAACCAAAAACTAGTTATTCGAGCCAAAAAGAAGCTGGAAGTTTTATAAGTAAGCTTTAAAAAGCAACTTTTACTATAATTTTTATGTTCTATTTAACTGAAGTTGAAGACTATGTAAGAGTAGCACCGAAACTATTCGGATTACCAACTGCAGAAGCTGTTGAAAAACAACTTAGAGAAACATATGCTGAATATTATGATAAGGAATTAGGCAAAGTTGTTTCAGTGGTAGGAGTAATAAAAATTGGAGAAGGAGTAATTATTCCTGGAGACGGAGCTGCATTTTATAATTGTAAATTTAGAGTGCTTGCTTGGAAACCAGAACTTCAAGAATTAGTTTTCGGAATCATAGCTGAAATAACAAACTTTGGAGCATTTATTGACATGGGAGTTATGAGAGGAATGACTCACATTTCACAAACAATGGACGATTATGTAAGTTTTTCAAAATCAAATACTCTTACTGGAAAAGCATCTAAGAGAAGTCTAAAAAAAGGAGATTTATGTTTAGCAAGAGTTGTTGCAATCTCTCATAAAGGAGATGACCCAAAGATTGGATTAACTATGAGACAACCAGGATTAGGAAAATTAGAATGGATTAAAGAGGATCAAATTAAAAAACAAAAAGCTACTGAAAAAGCTGTAAAAGCTGAAGCAAAAGCTACTAAAGGAAAAAAGAAATAAAATGGCAAAAACTAAAGCATGTAAAATTTGTAACGCAATAATTGAAACAGGAGAAAAATGTACAAGGTGTGATTCTAAGGAAGTTACTGAAGGATATAAAGGAAGAATAATTATTATTAATCCTGAAAAATCAGAAATTGCACAAAAATTAAATCTAAAAGAAAAAGGAAACTTTGCAATAAAAACAAGATAATGGAATTAAATATTATTAAAGAAAATCAAAATCCTTTATTTGAAAGAAAAGAACTCGAAGGAATAATCAAAGCTCAAGTTATTCCGAGTAAGATAGAAGTTGCAAAAACACTTGCAGAAAAATACTCTGTCCCTATGGAAGCAATTAAAATTATTGATATTCAAGGAAACTTTGGAACTAGAAATTTTAAGTTAAGGGCTAATATTTAT
>CAZDZI010000003.1:28097-33312 GCA_964509925.1 Candidatus Woesearchaeota archaeon
TGGGCAATGTAAACCATTAATAAGCCCAATTTTTTTATTAATTTCTAATAATTTGAAAACCCTCGGAGAGATTGCTCAGGTAAAAAATAGTCACCCAAACACGCTCTCCTGGGTAAAAAGAGGTGATATAATATGGAGTATTGGATTATATATAAACCTTTCGGTTATGTTACTTCTAAAGAATGACAAGAGGTATTATTTATAAAGTGACAAGTAATGTTTTTAAATAAAAAATTTAGTGTAGTGACTAATAATATATTTAGTAACTACATAATATAAATTTATTGCCACATCTTTTATAAAACCTAGTTCTTTGAATAATTAATGAGTGAATTTGAAAAAGAGGTTCCTAAAAGCACTGTAAAGCAGGATCAAATACATGATTTATTATTTAGTAGAGAGATTGGGTGGCAAGAAATAATTTATGATTTAATTAATACAGAGCAATTAAATCCTTGGGATGTAAATATAGTTATTTTAACAAAAGGTTATCTTGAAAAAATAAGCCAATTAGAAGAAGCAGATTTTTTTGTCTCAAGTAAAGTTCTATTAGCTGCGTCATTATTATTAAGAATTAAATCAGAAATCCTTCTTAATAAATACATTAAAAGTATTGATGATATTTTATTTGGAAAAAAAGAAAAACCTTCAAGAAAATTAGAGAGAATAGAACTTGACGAAGAAATACCTGAATTAATCCCTCGTTCACCAATTCCTAGATTTAAAAAAGTAACTTTACAAGAATTAGTACAAGCTCTAGATAAGGCAATTAACACTGAAAATAGAAGAATTAAAAAGGAAATAATAAATAGAAATGCATTAAGAGAATCATCAATATCTCTTCCAAAAAGAAAATTTAGCATTAAAGATAAAATAAAAGAACTTCATACTAAGTTAGTTCTTTATTTTGATGAGAAAAAAGACCACAAAAAAATAACCTTTACAGATTTTATTGGAAAGGACAGAGAAGAAAGAATAATTTCTTTTTATCCACTTTTACATTTAGATAATCAAAAAAAAATCTGGCTTCATCAACCAGAACATTTTGAAGAAATTGATATCTGGCTTAAACATGTTTTCTTAAAAAACAATCCAGATCCAATAGAAGAATTAAAAAAAGAACTTGAAATAGAAATGAAAGCATTTGATAATAAAAAAAGAAAAAGAATACAAAAAATAAATAAAGATTTTGAAAACCCTCTTGGAGAGGAATTAAGTAATATATAAATTCTATTTTCTCTATATAAAAGCTTAATAACTTTAGTAATCTGTAATTTTAATGATAGATTTGCCTAAATCCAGGATAGGAGGATTGACAATGTTACTTGGGGGAATGGGTGTTGGCGTTACTGGACCAAGGATTGTAAGTGCTTTTGGAGAGGCTGGAGGAGTAGGAAATCTTGCAAGTGTTGGATTGGGAGTATTGTATAATTATTCTGGAGACCTTGTTACTGTTAATAATGATGCTTTTCGTGATGCAATTAGAGAGACAAGAGCAAAATCCAAAAGACCTTTATTGGTAAATATAATGCGTGCCTTAACTAATTACGAAGATTTAGCTAGGATAGCTGTAGAAGAAAAAGTTGATGGAATAGCTACTGGAGCAGGTCCTGCTTTTGATTTACCTGGAATAATCAAAGACGCCCCTATTTTAGCATTACCCATTATAAGGGATGCAAGGACAGCAAGAGTAACAACAAAGCGTTATTGGAGAGACCATAAGAAAGTTCCGGATGGATTTCTTGTGGAGGGCTCATTGGCAGGAGGACATTTAGCTTTCAAATATGCTGATTTAGTAAATAATACTGCTCCAACATTAGAAGAACTTACAAAAGGAGTGCTTGGTTTTGCAAATAATACTACTAGTAATTTTGATAATCCAATACCTGTTTATCCTGCAGGAGGTCTTTATACAGGTGCAGATATAAAAGAGGCACAAACATGGAGAGCAGAAGGAGAAGAAGGAGCAAAGTATAAAAAACTAGGAATCGCAGGTTTCCAAATAGGTTCAAGAGCAGTAACAACAAAGGAATGTAATGTGCATGATAATTTTAAACAAGAATATTTAAGAGCTACTGAGAATGATATGGTAATTTTCCAAAGCCCAGTAGGAATGCCTGGAAGAGCTGTTCTAAATGAATATTTAAACAAAATAATTGAAGGAGAGAAAATAGATGTTCATTGCAAATTTCATTGTCTTCATACATGTGATCCAAGAACATCTTCTCATTGTATTGCACAAGCATTGGTTAATGCGCATAGAGGAAATTTAGCTGAAGGTTATGCATTTGGAGGAGCAAATGCTTGGAGAGCAACACCTGAAACTTGTTTAGATGAAAATGGAGAATTCATTACTGTTGAAACATTAGTGCAAAAAATGGCTGATGAATATAATGCTGCCTAAAGATTAATCTTAAAAACTAATCATCTCTTAATTAAATCATGAAAACAGCAGTTTTATTTTCAGGAGGAAAAGATTCTTGTTATGCAGCATATCTTGCTAAAAAACAAGGATATGAATTATCTTGCTTAATTAGTATTTTTTCTGAAAATCCAGATTCTTATATGTTTCATACGCCAAATATAACTCTAACTGAAAAACAAGCAGAAGTTATGAATATTCCTTTATTAATCCATAAAACTCCAGGGATAAAAGAAGAAGAACTTAAAGATTTAGAACAAGCAATTAAAACTGCAAAAGAAAAATATAGTATTGAGGCAATTGTGACTGGAGCACTTTACTCAGTTTATCAAGCTTCAAGAATTCAGAAAATATGTGATGATTTAGATTTAAAGTGTATTAATCCTTTGTGGCATAAAGATGAAATTTCATATTTAAAAGAACTTGTTGAAAATAAGTTTAAAGTAATGATTATAGGCGTAGCAGCATATCCTCTTGATGAATCTTGGCTAGACAAAATAATCAATGATAAATTTATTCAAGATGTTCAAGACCTAAAAGAGGAGTTTAAAATTCATCCAGCAGGAGAAGGTGGAGAATTTGAAACATTTGTTCTCAATTGCCCTTTATTTAAAAGAGAATTAAAAATTATAAAAAGAAATGCTTCTGGAGAAGGAAATGCTTGGAAACTCCATGTAGAAATAGAATAATTAAAAAAGTTTTAATAAAAAATAATAATAGTTTTGAGGTTTAAAATAAAGATTTATGCTACCTTTTTAACTTTAATAGCTTTTGGGCCTTTTTCTCCTTGCTCTACTTCAAATTCAACAGCATCATTTTCATTTAAAGTCACGCCTTCTTCTAAACCTGACTTATGTACGAAAACATCTTTACTTCCATCTTCTGGGGAAATAAATCCAAATTCTTTCACTTCATTGAAAAATTTTACAGTTCCTTTCATTTTTTACCTCCTTATTGAGTTTTCAGAATCAACTTAACAATTTGTTAAAAGTTCTGACATATTTCAAAAAAAGAATTACTTTTTAAATGATTCTATTTAGGGTTTATTAATAAAAATCATCTTCTCTCATAAATAATTATTTCTTACTCGTTTTAATAAGAACTAATCTCTTTTCTCTTCCAGTTACCATGTTCTTAATCATAAAAATCTTTTTCTTTACTTCTTTTTTACCAACAAAAATAACCTGTTTGATATCATACGAATTTGCATACTCTAATGCTTTAGATGGCTTGCCATAGTAAATAATAACTTTTTCTCCCTTATTTCTTAGTTTTTGAGCAAGTTGAACTGAATTTTTATCTTGATTAAGAGAAACAATAAGAATCTTTTTATTATCATATTTTACTTTTGCTAAACTCGCTAATCTTTCTAATCCAAAAGAAATTCCTGTTGATTGTACTCCATTAAACATATAACTCCCTCCAGAAGTGATTGTTTCTTTCATCTCATTACTTTTAATCTCAAATACTGTCCCATTATAATAACTTAGTCCTCTTGCAAGACTTGGAAGAAAAACAGCTTCAACTCTATAGTAATTTAAATATTTTTTTAATTCTTCTACTTCCTCATAGGCTTTATATTTTTTAAAATAGTTTTCTTTTTTCTTAAAAATTTCAATTAGTTTTTCTGCATTATATTTTTTTAATCTTATTTTAACCTCTTTCTCAGATAATTTATCTAGTTTATCTATCTCTTTCATAATTTCTTGCTTATTTTTTATGCCTTGCTCTTCAAAAATCTCATTTAATAGTTTTCTGTTATTAAAATAAATAGTATATTTTATTCCTATGTTTTTTAAGATATTTTTTGCTAAAGAAAGAATTTCTGCTTCATCTTTTATTTTAGAACCAACAATGTCTGCATCACATTGAATAAATTGTCTAAATCTATTTGCAGAAACAGGCTCATCTCTAAACACTGCTCCAATTTGATATCTTCTAAATGGAAGTTTTTGATTTTGCATTAATCTTTTTAATTGAAAAGTAAATTCATATCTCAAAGCAAGATTTCTTTTTCCTTTATCTTGAAGTTTAAAAATATCTGAAACAGCTTCATCTTTTTCATTTTCTCCCTGAACAAATTTTTCATATTCTATAATTGGGGTTTCAACTGGGGAAAAACCATATCTTTCAAACAAACCAATTATGGACTTTTTTATTTCTGCTCTTTTTTCAGCATTTTCTCCTAAATAATCTTTAAATCCTTTAACGTTTTCAGTTTTCATTGTATTCTCCTTGATTTTTAATAAGTTCTTCAACTTTTTCCTTTATTTTTTTAATTATTCTTTCTGTATTTTTCTTATTCCCTTTTATCTCATCAGGGATTTTCCACTCTATTACTTTTGGTTTATAAGGGCCATAGTTAAATAAACCTTTTGGGAGATCATCAGTTATAGTTATAATAACATCATCCCATCTTAATAAGTTAGTACTAATTGCTTTTGGTTTTCCACGCATTGCTATTCCTAGTTTTTTAGCAATTTTTACTTGGAGAGGATCTAAAGGATATTTGCCAATAAATATGCCAGCACTTTTAGCTTTCAAGTTCTTATTCTTATTAATTTTATTAAAGTAGGATTCAGCAACCTTACTTCTAAATCTATTATGTCTGCAAATAAATAATATTTTCATTTTAATTCACCTTTTTTGTTAATGCTCGCCGAACACAGTCGCTTTGCATAAAGGACGGAAGGAGAGAATCGAACTCTCGTCTTGCGGACCACAACCACATGTAATAACCATTATACAACATCCGTCATTATTTAATTCAGTGAAATAAGGTATAAAAAAGTT
>CAZDZI010000003.1:33412-47812 GCA_964509925.1 Candidatus Woesearchaeota archaeon
TACTTTTTAAACCTAACTATTTATCTTAAATCATGAAAAATAATCTTGAATTACTTGCACCAATAGGAAATTTTCCAATGTTAGTGGCAGCTGTAAAAGCAGGTGCAAATGCAGTTTATTTTGGATTAAATGAGTTCTCAATGAGAACTGGCTCTAAAAATTTCAAAATCACTGATTTACTTAAAGTTAAAGAAATATGTGGAAAGAATGTAAAAAAATACTTAACTCTAAACACAATAATTTATGATAATGAAATAAAAAATTTAGAAAAAATAATAAAAGCAGTAAAAGGAAAAGTAGATGCAATTATTTGTTGGGACATGGCTGTAATTAAATTATGTAATAAATACAAGGTTCCATTTCATATTTCAACTCAAGCATCAATTTCAAATGCAGAATCAGCTAAATTCTATAAAAAACTAGGAGCTAAAAGAGTTATTCTTGCAAGAGAACTTAATCTTAAACAAATTAAAAAAATATCTAAAGTTGTTGATGTAGAATGTTTTGCTCACGGAGCAATGTGTGTTGCAGTTTCTGGAAGATGCTTTACTTCTCAGTTTTTATTTAACAAATCAGCTAACCGTGGAGAATGTTTACACCCTTGCAGAAGATCTTATACTGTTAAAGATAAACAAGAGGGATATGAATTAACATTAAGTAATGATAAGATAATGTCTGCTAAAGATTTATGCACTTTGCCTTTTATTAATAAAATGAAAAAAGCTGGAATTATTAGTTTTAAGATTGAAGGAAGAAATAGAGATCCAAGATATGTCGATGTAGTAACTAGAGTTTATAGAAAAGCTTTAGATGAAAATTTAAATAAAGAAAAAATAAAATCAGGACTTGATTTACTTAAATCAGTTTACAATAGACAATTCTCTTCAGGATTTTATCTTAAGATGCCAACATCAGATGATTTTTCAAAAGTTGAACATAGTGCAGCAAATAATTATAAACATTTTGTAGGGAAAATAACTCATTATTATGATAAGTTAAATGTAGCAACATTAAAACTTGTGGCTGAATTGAAACTTAATGACAAGGTTGTTGTTATAGGAAAAACAACTGGAGTTGTAAAAGCCAATGTTGATTATATGGAAATTAAAAACAAAGCAGTAAAAAAAGCTGGCAAAAGCCAAGAAGTAGGAATTAAACTTCCTCGAGTTAGAAAAAACGACGAAGTCTATGTAATAAAAAATAGAAAATAAAAAATAAAAATTTATTCTAGTGTAGTTATTTGAGAACAGAACTTTTCTTCTCCGTCTTGAACAAAATACACTCTAACAGTTGCTTCGGTATTCATTACGCTTGTAGGTATTTCAATTGTTTTTGTAAGAAGAATATCTCCTTCAAAAGTCGTTTCTGTTTCACTTTCATCATCTGTACTTAAAGTTACTCCAACACCACCTATAGCTTCTGAACTTGAACCTAAACTTCTTTCAAGAACAACAACGCAATTTGATGAATCACAGGTTAGACTTTTTGGTTTTACCATAATTCCAACACATTTTTCACTAATACCTATTGATTCAGTTTGTCCTTCAAGAATGCCTCCAATAACTGCCCAAACAATTCCAACTGCAACTAAAACAAGACCAATCATGATGATTGTAAGAATAATTCCTGATAAACCTTTTTTATTATTTAACATATTAACCTCCTTTAATAATTAATTATAGAAAATCCTTTATTTAAACTTTACTTGTGCCCTCTCGTGCCCTTTAGGGTATTAGGGAGCATTAAACTCATCTAATAATTTAAAGAATTCTTTTTTATCTAATATTTTATCAACTTCACTTAAACCAATATGCTCTGCCATCTTCCAAAATACTTCTGGTTTATAGCCTTGCTTTTTTAATGAAATTAATGTTGGAAGTTTAGGATCGTCCCACCCTTTATATTTCCCAGATTCAATGCCTTTTCTAAATTGAGTTGTTGAAACTTCCATATCCTTAAAGTGATATCTTCCTAAAAAAGAAACCCAAGGATATTTTTTACCTAAAACTTTGAAAATCATTTCTTGTCTTAATGCATTATCTCTATGGTCTTTTCCCCTAATAATATGGGTCATCTTCATTTCAAGATCATCAACTGAAACAGATAAATTCATCAATGGCCAAACTCTAAACTTTGATTTTTGTCTTGGATGTTTAGATTCATTTATTCTTGCAAGAGGAAAATCTCTCATAGCAGGATTTTTATGAGTAATATCTGATTTAAATCTTAAAACAGCTTCTCCAGCTTTGAAACCTTTTTTATTTAGCATCTTTTTCCATGCTTCTTGATTTTCTTTAATTGTTTGACTTCTACAAGGACAAGCTTTTTTTTCTTTTGCTAATTCTCTAAAAGCTTCAGCAGAACAAGTACAAACATATGCAGAATCTTTCTTAATTAATTTCTCAGCATAATCATAATATAATTTTATTCTATCTGATTGAATAACAACAATAGCTTTTCCTTTTGTGAGCCATTTAGCATCTTCTTCAATTAATTTATATGCTTTAGGATCAATATTTTCTGGATTAGTATCTTCAATTCTAACATAAAACTTTCCACCATATTTTTGAACATAATCAAAACTAAATCCTGCATTTATCCCATGAAACACATGCATTGGTCCAGAAGGTGAAGGAGCAATTCTCATTATAACCCCTGATTTAGGCACATTTGGCAATTCAGGTAAGCCATCTCTTTCTTCTCTCTTACTTAATTTATCTTTAAAACTTTCAAATTCTTTTTTCTGTTCATCTAATGATAATTTGTTTACTTCTTGAATAATTTCTGAAATTTTCTTCCCATACTTCTTCATGTCTTGTTTTTCCAAGCCTTCAGTAAACAATGAAGAAATAACAGCTCCTTGTTGAGCCTTACCATTATATGCAATAGCATTCTTTAATGCATAACCTCTTGCTTTTTTATCTAAATTTTTCATTTTAATATTTAAATCGTCTGTCATAATCTTTGTGATTAAACCATTCTAAGATTGCAGAGATTATTTGAACTTCATTTTCAATAGTTATAGTATATATCAATCTCCAGGATTTTGGAAGATCATATTTCCAAAGATTATTAATCTTATATTTTTCAATATATGCTTTGGGAAAAAGTCTTTTTGGAATTTGTATTCCAAAGAAAGCATTTTGTTGAAGATCTTTAATGGCCCTTTTTATTGATTTTTTTAATAAATCAGAATCATTTAAAGATTCAAAATCTTTTTTTATTTTTTCTGAAACAAATTTAACCTTAGAAGGTTTTATCATAATTTTATCTCCTTTTGTTTTGAAAGCATTTTTGCTAATTCTGGATTCCAAATATATGCAAGAGTATTATTTCTATCAAAAGCAATTTTATTAATAGTTTCTAAATAATCAAGAACAACTAAATAAGTTTGCCACATAACTTTTTTAGGCAATTTTTTCCATAATTCTGTCCTATTATATTCCCCTGAATATTTTTCTATTGTTTTTTCTATCATTAAAACTGTATGAAGTGTAGGAGATCTAACAAGAGAAATTTTTTGTTTTAACATATAACTCCATGTATCAATTGATATATAAATGTTTCCTTATAAAAAATAATTAATTAAACATACCCAAACCACTAGTATTGCTAGTTCCGCCATCTTTTTTTTCTAAAACTTCAAGTCTTTGTTGTAAATGATATATTTGATTACTTAGTTCTTCAATCTTATCTGTCATATCCATCAATCTTTTAGCAAGTCTTCTTCTTTTTTCATCTGCTCCTGCAGATAAATCAACAATACCTTCTTCTTGGACAGGAGTAGTAGTAGTTGTTGAGCTCATACCAAAAATTCCAATTCCAGTAGTTGTAGGAATATTTTCTTGAGTTTTAAGTCCTTGAGATTCCTCTCTTATCTCTTTAAGTTTCTCTTGTTGTTTTCTATATCTCTCACCAAGATCAATTACATTATCACTCTTTTTGAACCATCCCATTTCCATTTAATGTTCAGATGATTTTTAAACTTAGTTGTTATAGGAAACATTTTTTAAACACACTTGCTGTAGATATTATATAAAAAGATGGCAGAAGTAAAAACAATCTCAGAAATAATAGAAGATATTAGTGGAAGAAAACCAGAAACAGAGCATAAAATAGTTTATGAGACTTATGCTGAATCCCTAGAACCAGTTTATTACTTTGTTTTAGATTTAATGAATGATTTTGGATTAGCTCCAGAAAAGTTAGTGGATAATTTTTCTCCATCTCCTGGTTCTACACAATTTGCAGAATTTGGAGCAAAAGCAACAGCAATGCAACAACAAATATCTCAGAGTATGGGAAACATAAATGTGGTCTTAAAGAGTGTTTTAAACATAATTTATGATTTAAAGGATTTTAAGATTAGATTAAAATCTTATGATGATGTTAATTCAAAAAACTCTGAAATAGTAAAAGCAGCAAGATTATCTCTAAAACAAATATGGATGGATAAGGTTGATATTAATCGAGGAAATTCAAGTATAAAGGGCCTGGCAATTAGTCAAGGGGGAGCATTTTCAACTTTAATTGATGCTTTCTTAGTAGCAGACAGTGTTAAGGATATAACTCATAAGCTTGACTTAAATGATGTAGTAAAAAGAATTCTTATTCCAAGAGTACAAGAATTTAATTTATGGATTAAAGAATCAGAAAGAGCACTAAGAACAAGATATGAATTAGAAGTAAATTATCTTAAATCTCAAGTAAATACTCTAAAACTTTATTCAAGATGGGCAAAACCTTATCTTATTGCAGCAAAACAATTAGAACAAAAAATGTCAAAAAATGCTGCATTGGTTTCTTCTTTTAACAGAACTATTTTAGAATTAACTCTTTTAGGAAAATCAAAAGTAAAATCAGAAGAAGTTCTTCCATCACATCTTAAAAAGAAAAAAATGAAAAGAGATTATCATAGTTGTATCTTGGTTGATTTTATGTTTAGTGCTGTTCCATTGCAAGGAGCAAAATACATAGGAAAAGTAGAGGTCACATTTAGAGCATATGCATTGAACGACGATGAATTAAAAATGTTTGAACAAGAACTTAAGAAAAGTGATGGCACAGATGTTTTAAGATTAATTGAAGGAATCACAGATGAAAGTTTAAAAGAAATGCAAGATGATATTGATTTTTTCTTAAGTGAAAAAGAATCTGAAAAAGAAAAAGAAAAAGTCCCAGATAATTCTAATCCTTTTTTAGCACTTTTAGGATTTTATGATAAAAAACCAGAGAAAAAACAAGATAAAAAACCAGAAGAAAAAGAAATAACAGAAATAAAAAAAGATACTTGGTTAGAAAAAGAACATTTAAGAAAAGCTGCAGCTGAAGTAGCTGAAGAAAAAGCATTTACATTATTTGATGTTTATAAAAAAGCTCACGGAATGCCAAGTTATACTTAACTTAGACTATCAAAATAAAGTTTATTTTTTTCTAAGAATTTTCTCTTATTAAAAACAATAACATTCCCCCAACAATTAAAACTATTCCTAAAATAGAGCTAACCATATTGTCTACTCCTGCAATAACATTTCCAGTAATATTCAAAGACTTTAAACTAATTATTAATCCTATTACAATTAGACTTAAGCCAGTAATCACCACCACTTTATTTTTCATATTTAATTATAGATAACGATATTTTTATATATTTCGAATATCTTAATATTTTATGTCAAAAGAAGAAGATGAAAAAGATTTAGAGAAAAAAGGAGAAAAGGAAAAAAATGAAGAAGAACTTGAAGATGAAGAGTCAGAACTTGATGCTAAAGCAAAAAGCCCTAAAGAGTCAGAACTTGAAGAAGAACTTGAAGAAGCTGAAGAAGAAATAAAAGAGCAACAAGTTCAAAAATTTATTCCAATTAAAGGAAATATTTCTGCTCCAGTTTTAGAACAAATTGCAGATACTTCTCAGCCTCCAAAAATTGATTGGCAATTATCTCCTCAAAGAAAAGAAGAAAAAGAGAAAAAACAAATTTATCAACTTGAAGAAAAAGCATCTGAAGATTATGAAACACCAAGGCAAGAAATAGGAAGCAATCCCCCGATTTTAAGAACAGAAAGAATTGATTTGTCAAATGTTCAACCAATTAGTACTGCTGTTGGAAGAGAGTTTAATGCTCCAAAATTTGCAGAATCAATCAAAAGTGAGGAATATAATCTTGTTGATGTCCCAAGAGATTTTAAACCAGGGCAAGAAAAACAAAGAATAGGAAGAGAATACAAACCTAAATCTCACTAAAAGTCATCAACATCATACTCAAATACTTTATCATATGGAATAAATCCTTTTGCTGTTTCTTTTATAGACATTTTTTCAACAATTTTTCTAAAAAGTCTTATTGAATTACCATGAGCAGATATAGCAACACTAACTTTATTTTTCTTCATATAATTTTTTAACCATTTAATAAAAGGCTTAACTCTTTTTTCAACTTGCTTAAAATTTTCTCCCTTAGGTATTTTAACATCCCAGCCCCTATGAACTTCTTTGTATCTTTTCTCTCCATATTTTTTAATAAAAGAATCATGAGACATTCCAGAATAAATACCATAATTTCTTTCAATCATTCTATCCTCTTTTAAAATCTTTTTACATTCTGGATGAAATTTTAAAACAGGTTTAAGTGTGTCCTTACTTCTAGATAATCTTGTTTGTATTCCAACTTGAAATTTTTTATTCTTTAGTTTCTTAGCTATAATTTTAGCATGCTTTTTACCTTCAGGAGTTAATTTAGAATCTTTAAACCCAGTAAACCAGCCATTCTTATTATAAAATGTCTGTCCGTGCCTGAATAAATAAACTTTTAATTTTTGTTTCACCATCTTTTTCTAACTAAAATAGTCAGAAGGTATATAAATAACTTTTCACTAATTAAAATATCAAAAAAGGTGTGAAAATGAGTGGAGAATATAATATAAATGACATTTATCAAGGAGGAGTTTCTTCCTTAGATCCAGATTATGGAAATGTTTTTACTGGGTATAGAATTCCTTCAAGTAAGCTTGGAGCCCCAACTAAAGCAGATGAAATAAATCAGATTGGTCAAGTAAATATGCTTCTTAATCAAGGAATGGTTCCAATTGAAGTAGGAGTTATTAAACCTGAAGTTTTTGATTCTATTCCTAAAGAAATGTTTAAAGAGATAAATAGAAAAGCTAAACTTGCAGGAGCAAAGATTTCTGTTCACGCCCCAATTGTAGAAGCATCTGGAATAGGAGAACAAGGTTTTGATGAATCTAATAGAAGACTAGCAGAAAATCAACTAAAACATGTTTTAGATATGACTGCCCCAATGAATGAAAAAGGAGGCATGTCAATAACAACTCATGCATCTGCAGGAATTTATGGTCAAGGCTATGAAATGGTTGATGGAAAGAAAAAACAAACCTCTCTTGTTGTAGTAAATAAAGAAACAGGGAAAATGACAAGAATGTTAAAAGAAGAAAAATTAGCACGTCCAGAAGCAATAGGAGAAACAGGAAAATTAAAACCATTTACAATTCAAGCTCAAATAGATTCTATGAATGGTTCTGAGTGGGATAGCACCCTTTCTCAACTTACTCATCATATAGAAGATGCTGATGTAAGAATAAAAGAAAGTAGCCAAATTCTTTTACCAGAGATTCTTGATAAAGTTCTTAAGAAAGAAATGTCTCCAAGACTTCTTAAGCCTGCAGAAATAAATGCTTATCATAGGCTTCAATCAGGAGTACAATTTTTTAGTGATGCAAAAAAAAGTGCAGATTCTATGTTTGATAAGGCATGGAAATATGCAAATGAAGAAGATAAAAAGAAATTAAAAAATGCCTCTGAAAATTATGTAAAACAATTAAAACAACCTGTTGGCTCTTATTCAGATGCTGTTTTAAAACAATCTTATGCATTACATGGTTTAATTGATTCAATGAAAGAAATTGTTCCAGAAATATATCAACCAGTAGAAGATTTTGCACTTGAACATTCTGCTAAAACTTTTTCAAATGTTGCTCTTCATGGTTTAAAAAAATACAAAGATAAAGCACCTACAATTAATATAGAAAATATTTTTCCTGGAATGGCTTTTGCTTCAGGAGAAGAATTAAATACTTTAATTAAAGCAACAAAAAAAGAATTTGTAAGCTCAGCAGTTAAACAAGGATTTTCTGAGTCTCAAGCAAAATCAAAAGCAGACCAATTAATTGGTGTTACATTAGATGTAGGACATTTAAATTTATCAAAAAAACATGGTTTCAAGGATAAAGACTTGTTAAAAGAGATAGAACCAATAGCAAAACATGTAAAACATGTTCATTTAACAGATAATTTTGGAAGAGAAGATAGTCATTTAGCTCCAGGAATGGGGAATGTTCCTATGAAAGAGATTTTAGAAAGATTAGGAAAAGAAGGTTATGAAGGAACAAGGATTGTTGAGGCTGCTCCAGGAGGAATTCAAGTTTTAGGCTCAAAACTTTTTCCTTATATTTTAGAAGCAATGGGTTCTCCGATGTTTGGAGGAGCAGGAGGCTCACCTTATTGGAATCAATCTCAAGGATTACAGCAACAATATAGTGGAGGATTTGGACAAATGCTCCCACAAATAAATTATGAAACTTTTGGAGCAGGATTTTCTAACCTTCCAATGGAACTTGGAGGAGCAAGACCTGGAGCACAAGGAAGTAGATTAAGTGGGAAGGGAATGGAATAACTACTTTTAGTTAATGAAAGTAATTAGATTTAAAAACTAAAAATACTATATATAAACACAAAAAAGATGGCGATAAAAAAGAAATCCAAAAAAGAAAAAAAGTCTTCTAAAAAAGCAAGTAAATCAATTAAGAAAAAATCTAAAAAGCTATTAGTTAAAAAGAAAAAAGTAAAAGTTATAAAAGAAGATAATATCCCAACATTAAAAATTAAAAAAGAGCAAGATATTGCAATGGATTTTGCTCTCAAAACTTATAAAAAATTTGAAAAATCAATTAAGTCAATTGTGCTTTTTGGTTCTACTGTTAAACAAACTTCTGTTCCTGGAAGTGATATAGATATTATCATTATTATTGATGATGTTTCAATTGAATGGGATATTGAATTAGTTGCATGGTATAGAGAAGAATTAGATAAAATTCTAAGAGCTAATCCTTATCAAAAAGGGATTCATTTAAACACTATAAAATTAAGCACATGGTGGGATGATTTATTAAAAGGAGACCCAGTGGTTTTAAATGTTTTAAGATATGGAGAAGCATTAGTTGATATGGCTGGATTTTTTGAGCCATTAAAGTTTTTATTAATGAAAGGAAAAATTAAACCAACTCCAGAAGCAATATATACTGCTCTTCAAAGAGCTCCAATGCATCTTCAAAGGAGTAAGGCTGCTGAATTAAACTCAATAGAAGGATTATATTGGAGTATGGTTGATTCATCTCAAGCAGCGTTAATAGCTGCAAATGTGGCACCTCCGTCACCAGAACACATTCCAGTAGACTTACAAGAAACTTTTGTTTCAACAGGAATGCTCAATAAAAAATACGTTGCATGGTATAGAGATTTATTAATTATGCATAAGAAAATAGTTCATGGAGAAATTACTAATCTTAAAGGTGTAGAAATTGATGACTGGCAAGCCAGAACAGAAGAGTTTTTAGATGTAATGATAAGATTAGTAAAAGATATTATTAGTAGTTAAATTGCTTGATTTTCTTTTAAATCTTATTTTAATATTATTATGCTGCTAATCTTTGATTTGAATTTGACGGAGTGATACAAAGCCTTCCTTCTAAATCTCTATTTTTAATTGATTTTCTCCACATAATTGCTTGCTCAATAGCAGTATCTTTTATTTTTTCAAAATAAGCAGTATAAACATAATTTTGAACTTCTTCATTTAATTTTCCAACAGTTTTTCCTTTAAAATTTCCTTTAGGAGGATTTGTAAATCCAATTAATTGTATTGCTTGATCAATAGTTAAATAACTCAAAGCTTCTTGAAGATTCTGAAGAGATTCTTGTTGAAATCTTTCGTCTTGATATAATCTTGGAGCAATCATTTCTAGATAAGCAATATCTCCATTTTCCATGCTATGAGAACTTAGAGTTTTTACATCTTCTGCAATGTGGCTAAATTTTCCTTGTTTTACTAATGCATAAGCAGCTAACATATTATACATTGGACTTGCTAGTCTATGAAGTGCATTTTCTTTTAGGTTTTCTTCATTAGTTTTTTGTGCCATTTTCTTTAATATATTATAATGTTTATACTTTATAAACTTTTCTATATGATGTATCTAAGAAGTAGTAACAAATAACAAACTAGCAATAGAATTAAACAATCCTTTCATAAATTATAGCAGTTGTAAGAGGTAATTTTGACTTAAGTTGTTTAAATGTTTTTCTTACAAGTTGAATTGCTTTGTCATTAGGAACTTCAACCATAAAGATTGGAGCGCCTTTTTTCATAATCGCGGCTTTTCCAACTGATTTTCCAAAAGACAATTGCATACCAGTCTGCATTCTATCAGCACCTGCACCAGTAAGCATTTTGTTTTCTCTTTGAATATGGTGTGGAAATGGAACAACTTTAAATAAAAATTGTCCTGGAAATGATTTTTCTAGTTTCTTATTAATAAATTGTCTACAAGCTTCAAAAGCAGTGTCTCTTATTTGACCTTTTTCTTTAGTAATCATTGATAATTTATGAGGGAATTTTCCAGCTTTACCCATCCTAAACTTAACAATCTTTTGAGGAGGAACAGTCTTTATGTATGATTTCCCTTTTTTCTTACTAATTCGTGTATATGGTGTTACTTTTCTTTTTGAATATGCAGCAGCTTTTCTATTTCCAGCCATTTTATTTTATCTCCACTGGTGTTGTAACAGATTGTCCTGGAAGACCTTTTTCAAAAATAGCTCTTACAACTCCTTTATTTCCATGTACTCCAGCAATTTTTCCTTTGATTACTTTTCCTGCTGGACTTTTCCATTCCACATCTTTACCAACAAATTTTTGAGCATCTTCTCTATTTTTAGAGCCTTCTATTTCTATTATGAAATGTCTTTCTTTCATGGTTTTTCTTCCTCTTCTAAATTGAATAATCTTAGCGTTTACCATAATTAGTACCAATAAAATTAGTTTATAAAGTTTCTCTTATAAGTCAACCCAGCCTTGCTCCCCAATTTTTCTTTCTAAATGAGGAGGGATATTTATAGATTCTACAAAATATCCTTTAAAATTTTTATGTGCCCTAAATCTAATTTCCTGATATTGCAATTGACTAAATATTCTATCATAAAAATTAATTAATTCCTCTCCTTGTTCTGGTCTTTGAGTTGTTTTTAATGGCTTTCTAAATGTGTGTGTTACTCTTTCAACAAGTTTTTCTCTTGTTGTTTCTTTTACAAATACTGTTTCATCTGATGTTTTTTGAATTTCTAGTTCTTGCACCATCATTTCATTCTCCTCTTGAAATTTTAGATAGAGATTTTCTCTCCTAGATAAGGGATGTTTTCCAAACCAATAAGTCATTAGTGTTGATTTTACAGAAGGATATTTATTTCTTAATAAAGCAGGATTTTTTCTAGGAAAAACCAATGTTCCAACGAGGGGAAGTCTTACTATTCTTTCTTCTTTTGCATTAGCTTTTGCAAGAGCAAGGTAACTTGTTAGAGGTAGCGAACCATCCATAGGATCACTAAACATATCACTATCACAAATGCCTGTATGAGTTTCATTATTAACCATAGAAGTAATGAATCGAAAAATTGCCTTATAAAGCTTATTATTTAGATTCTTTATGTTTTGACTTATCTCTAACTTCATAGCTTTTCTTAAGAATTATTGTGTCCCCAACTTCTTTAATATGTAAAGCCTTTATCCATACTTGCTTTCCTAAAATTCTTTTGTTTGCAATACTAATTTCTTTTACTGCTGAATTATGGAGTACCATGTCAACAACCCTGCCTAATATTTTTCCTTCTTCTGTTAAAACTTTAAGTCCTTTAAATTTTGGAGCAGGAACTTTAGATAATAATACTGCATCTTTTCCAAAATCTTTTACATGATTTATCCCAATATATAAATCTGGTTTTAGAAATCCCATATCAATTGTTATTCCAACAACTTTCCTATGTTTTCTGTCAATATGAACTTTTGTAACAACACCTAAAATACTTCCATCTGGGTCAATAGCTTCTTTACCTAAAATTTCATCACTAGTTATAATTGATTTACTCATATACATTATTTAAGATTACACTCTTTTTAGCAACCTCAACCTCTTTTTTAGGTATAGAAAAAGCCTTTTTATAAACAGCTTTTTTAACTAAAAGTTCTGAATAATTATTTCCAGTTGTTTTTCTTTTTAATCCTACAACTTTTCCAAGTCTTTTTCCAGTAGAATCATAAACTGTTTTTCCAATAATTTCTGTTACAGGATCAATTTTCAACATAATTGCATTTTCAGTATCTGATTTAAAAAATTCTTTTCCAATAAATATTTTTTTGTTTGCTTTAACTAAAACACCAATCATAGAACCATCTTTTAGAATCACATCCAAAACAATTCCCACAAACATACCTTTTTTAGAATAAACCCTTTTTCCTATATAAGAACTAAACATTCTAGTTTTATCTAATTTCTTAGTTTTGCTTGACACAACCTCTATTTTTCTTTTAAACATCTTCTATATAATTAATAGTTTTATAGTATATAAAAATATGCTAGTGCAAATACAGAAAATTTAATTGTTTGTCCAAGAATAAATGCAAGATAGAATTTTGCTTTATTATATTTAAACACTCCAACTAATGTGGCTAAAGGTTGAGCAGGCAAAGGCAAGACATTAAATGCAAATATTGTCCAGATTCCATATTTGTTTAATGAAACTTTTATTTTATAGAATCTTTTTGGAGTGATAATTTTCTTTGATACTTCTGAAAGTCTAGACCCAACAACATAATTTATTGTAAATGAAATAATCAATCCAAGAATATACAAACTAATTAAAATAGGGGAGGAAGTCCCAGCTCTTAAAAATGCAAAGAACAATATTTCAACTGGAATTGGAATAAAAAATAATCCTCCAAAAGTTGTAGCATATAATGCCCCAAGAAGACTTAAACTTGTAATTTGTAATTTAACATGATTAATCAAGGAATTAATTATATTAACAAAGAAATTATCCATATGTTGCAATGAAAAATAATAATAAAATGAAAATCCAATAATTATTATTAAAGCAAATGCAATGTAAGTAAGAAATCTTAATTTCTTCCCAAGATTATATTCAAAAATATTTTTTTTATTAAATTTTTTCATTTTAACCTCTTATATGGGTAGAATAAGTATTAACTATTTATTAATTATTCTAAAACAATAATTTCTCTTCCAACATTTTGATTATCCCTAAATTCAGGAATCTTAAGAATTAAATTTTTACCTGTTCTTTTTGCAATATCTTCTGCATCACAAGACTTTCTACTATGATTTGTTTTAATATAAGGAGCAGTAAAAACAAATCTCCCAGCAATATTTCTCTTTAAATTATTAATAGTAGATATCATTAAGCTTTCAAATCTCTTTATTGTGTCTTCTGCTTTTTCTTTTGTTGGCATTTTTCTTAATGTTTCACCTAAATCTGGTTCTGAAACTAAAACAGAACTAGGAGTTATTCCAACTTTTTTTGAATCAGATCTAATTAATCTATAATCTCCTGCATTAAACTTTCCCCACTCTAAATTATCTTTAGCCCCTGCTATTGCTTCTTTGTCTACATCAACACCAATAACTTGAATATTTTGCAATAAGGCTTCAGAAAGTATAACTCCCACACCACAAAAAGCATCAACAAGTTTACCCTTTTTAATTTCTGAGAGATTTATCATTATTTTAGCTAATCTAGGGGAAATAGACAGAGATTCTCTTCTAACTGGTTTTTTCATATCTCTTTTTTCAATTTCTTCATAATCACATGTTTGACTTATTCTTCCAAACAAATCATCAAACACAAAATACTGCTCTTGAATATTCTTAGAAGATAAAGTAGAAGCTTTTTCACCAGATTGCATTGAAATAATTCTTCCAAGTTTCTTTTCAGTTGCTTTTAATTTTTCACTTCTAAATCTTTTCTTAAGATAATCTCTTATTTCTTGAGTTTTACTAGAAAAATCCCAAACAACATAATTTAATTTATTTGAAGTTCCCATATACAATTCATCTTCTTTATTCAAAATTTCACCAATTGCAATAACTCCGCCAAGTTTACTAATAGTCTTTTTAATGATTGGTCTCTCAACTTCAACAAGAATAGCATTTTGTTTTTTCTTTAAATCTATAACTGGATTTTCAAATCTATTTAAGAAACTCTTAACTTCTTCAATTGATAATTCAATGTTTCGTCCTAAAATAAATAAATATTTCATA
>CAZDZI010000004.1:0-33827 GCA_964509925.1 Candidatus Woesearchaeota archaeon
TAATTATCTGAAAAATCACTGGGTAGTTTTAGAACCCAACAATAATTAAAAACCTCTTGTTAATCTTTTTTATATGTTAGATAAAGATATGATTATTTTAGAGATTAAATCTGAATTAAAAGGAAAAGGGGATTTTGTTCAAATAGATAATCTTACTAAACTTCTTAAGGAAAAAATAAGGCCAGAAGTTAGAAAGTTTGTTTATCAAAAACTTGGAGAGATTTATGAGGCTAAAGGAATGTATGTAGATGCTGCTAAAATGTGCCATAATGTGGCTATTGCTTGTATTGCTTTTTCTGAGAAAAGAAATTATCACCTTAAAGAAGCTGAATTATATATTACAGCAGGAAAGTATAATGATGCAGATGAAGCCATGAAAAAAGCTATGAGAGAGGCTAATGCTCCTGAAAGGGCAGAGATTTTTGTGACAATTAAGGAATTTTATAAAAGACAAGCAGAGGAATTAGAACTTAAAAGAAGAAAGAATCAAGCAACTAAAATTTATGAAAAACTGTTGAGAATGGTTACTTCAAATGTAGAGAAAAAAGAAATTAAAATTAAATTATTAGAATTATATGATAATCTTGGTATGGTAAGGGAATATTTGGCTTTGAAGAAAGAGGCAGAATAGTAAAGCTTATATACTAAAAGCTTCTTTTATAAAGTATTAGAAGATATCATTAGATTATTATATCACAATCACAAACAATTCACACTCATTGTGTTGAAATTATTAGGTAAGTGAACTAGTTGATAACTGGTTTAAAAGATATTTCTAAATTAATTAAATATGGAGAAAATAAAATGGCAAAAATAAGCCCAGTATCTATAAAATACATGATACATGTGAGTTTTGTAGCTGAGGGTGCATTAGAAAAGCCAGATGTAATTGGAGCTGTATTTGGGCAAACAGAAGGTTTGCTTGGAGCAGATTTAGAAATGAGAGAACTTCAAAAAGAAGGAAAAATAGGGAGAATTGAAGTTGACTTAGAGAGAAAGGGAAAGCAAACTACTGGAATAATTAGTATTCCTACTGCTTTAGACCGATCTGAGACTACTCTTATTGCTGCTGCAGTAGAAACTATTGAAAGAATAGGTCCTAGTGATGCTCAAATAGAAGTTGAAAAGATTGAAGATGTAAGAGGAAGTAAAAGAGATTACATCTTAGAAAGAGCTAAAAAGCTTATGAAAGAAATCGAAGGAAGCTCAGATTCACGAGAGATTTCTAAGGAAATCAAAGAATCTGTAAGAATGGGAGATGTTGAGCTTTATGGGAAAGACAAATTACCTAGCGGAGATTTATCTGGCAAAGAAGTTGTTGTTGTTGAAGGGAGAGCAGATGTTCTTAATTTATTAAGACATGGTGTGAAAAATGTTATTGCAATGAATGGAACAAAATTACCTGAAACAATAAAAGAACTAAGTAATGAAAAATCAATTATTTTGTTTGTTGATGGTGACAGAGGAGGAAAATTAATTATCCAAAATGTTACTGACAATGCAAAAGTTGAAAGCATTGCTATTGCACCTGATGGAAAAGAAGTTGAAGAACTTGCAGGAAAAGAAGTACTTATAGCATTAAGAAAGAAAATTTCTGTTGATGAATACTTTGGAAAATCTAGAAGAGCTCCGATTAGAAGAAGAGAAGAGGAGCCTCTAGAATCTGTAAAAGTTAATATTGGAGACTCAGAAAAAAAGACACTTACTGAACTTTCAGATAAAAACAAGGGAAGTGGAAAAGCAATTCTTTTAGATAGTTCTCTTAATGAACTGAAAAGTATTCCTGTAAAGACTCTTGGAGGAACATTAAGAAGAATGAGAAATAAACCTTCAATAATGATTTTTGATGGAACTGTAACCAGTTCTACAATTAGAGCTTCAGAAGACTCAGGTATGCAAGTTATTGTTGCAAAGAACTTTGCGACAACAGATACAAATATTCAATTATTAAGTTTATAATTTTTTAAACAATGGCCTTAGGGCCTTTTTTTATTTTTTGAAAAGTTTTATATATATAATTCTATAATGGAATTCATGGAAAAAGGGGATTGGATTGCAATTATGGCAATTGTATTGATTGTGGTAATAGGATTGGCTGTGTATTTTACATTCTTTTTTTCATATACTTGTGATGATTTATCATGTTATCAAGCACATCAAAAAGAGTGTGTTAAAACTAAATTTATAAATGACCAAGAAGAAATTACTTGGGGATATAAGATAAAGGGTATAGATGATAAAAGATGCGTTGTAAATGTAAATGCATTAAGTATTAAAGAAGGAGAAGCAAATAATCAAAAACTTATTGGAAAAGAAATGGATTGTTATCTTCCACTAAATAGTGCTGTAGCTCCTGAATCAGATATTTCAAGGTGTCATGGTAGGTTAAAAGAAGAACTTCAAAATTCTATAATTCAAAAGCTTCATTCTTATATTCTAGAGAATGTTGGACAGATAAGTGAAGAGCTTGAGGAAATTATTTAATTCTAAAAAAGAAAATCCCGACTATAAAATAGTATTAAAAGGAAAAATAACTCCTTGTAACTAACACTTAGTGTAATTTTGAAGTTACTTAAAACTGTTGTCACCGTAAAGTTTATAAAGAAAATAAGGCACGCTTTATATACAGAAAAACAATTTTTCTGTATAATTAAAATGTATACAAAATACCATAAAATGAACGCAAAGAAACTTATGGTTTCTTTTCTTGCAGTTGCTTTAGTATTAACTCTAGTAGCTACTGTAAGTGCCGCTACAGATATTGCTAATAACATAACTGTAAAGGTAAATGATGAAGATGCTGTTTACAATGATTTATCAGTTATTGCTGGTGAAACTGTAAATGTTAGAGTTGCTTTTAGTGCTCTATCTGATGCATCTGATGTGACTGTTAAAGCTGAAATTGAAGGTAATAAAGTTGATGTTAGTGAATTAACTGCTTCTTTCAATGTTGAAGAAGGAAGAAAATATGTTAAAACATTAAGTCTTGAAGTTCCTTATGAACTTAAAGATGATCTTAGTGATGACATCTTACTTACTGTTACTGTTAAAGAAGACGGTAATTCTAAGACTGTAGTTGAATACGCTCTTAGAGTTCAAAGACCTTCATACAATGCAAATGTTATGTCAATTGTAACTCCAAATGCTGTTGAAGCTGGTGAAAATTTCCCAGTAGATATTGTATTAAAGAATGTTGGTTACAATGACTTAGATGATTTGTATGTATCAGCTAAAATCACAGCTATTGATGGTGTTGAAAGAACTGTTTACTTCGGTGACCTAGTGGCTCTTGAAGATAATTCTGAAAACGATGATGATTCAGAAACTACTACTGGTAGAATCTTCTTAGAAATGCCATTTAACGCAGAAGCAGGAATTTACGTACTTAAAGTTGAAGTTTTTAACGATGACTTTGAAGTAAGTAAAATGAAGCAAATTGTTGTGGAAAATGAATTCCCTAGTGAAGTAATGAAGGCAGGTAATGACTTGCTTATTGTTAACCCAACTGAAAAGTTGAAAATTTACAAGGTTGTTTTCCCTAACACTGAAAGCTTTGTTACTGTCTCAGCAGGTTCAAGTAAAATAGTAGAAGTTACTCCAAACTCAGAAGAATACACAGTTAATGTGTTGACTATGAACGGAGAACTTGTTGACTCTTTCACATTTCAATCTGTTGAAGCAACATCAGTTACAAGTCCAATTGTAGTATTAACTGTTATACTAGCAATAATCTTTTTAGTATTGTTAGTTGTGTTAATAGTATTGATTGGAAAGAAACCTGAAAAAGCTGAAGAATTCGGCGAAAGTTATTACTAACTTTCCTTTATTTTTTTTATTTTTTTTATTTCCTTTCTCCCCTAAAATAGGGGATGGAAGATATTTTTTATCTTAGGCCAGAGGCCTAGGTGAAATACAATGGCAGAACAAAAAACCATATTATATTTTGAAGATGATCCTGGAGTAATTATGATGGCAGAAGATATTCTTGGTGAAAAATTTCCAAATCATAAATTAATAATTGATAAAGGTAAGGGAAATGCTTCTGAATGTGCTGATAGAGTTTTAGAAGATATTGGAGGCATTGAAAAAATAACTATTGCTATTACTGATGGTAATTTATTAAATTGTTCTGGGTGGGAAGTTATAAAGGAATTAAGAGATAGAGGTTATAACGGAAACGCGGTTTATGCTGGATTTGCAGACTTGCCAAAAGAATTTGAAAACCTATATCAAAAAAGAGTTGATAAGTTTAGTTTAGGTTCTGAATTAAAGACATTAGAACTTAATAATTAAATCTTCAAACTAACAATTTTAGATACACCATCATGCATACTAATTCCATATAGATTAGTTGCATTAGTAATTATTTCATCATTATGTGTTATAACTATATATTGTCCTTTTTGCATGTATTTTGTTAATAAACTAGCTAAACGCTCTGAGTTTCTTTTATCTAATGCAGCATCTATTTCGTCTAAGATATAAAAGCAATAAGGATTTAATTCTTGTATTGCAAAGATTAATGAAAGAGCCACAAGTGTTTGTTCTCCTCCTGAAAGAGATGTAACATCAAAGTATTTCCCGTGTCCTGTTTTAACAAGTATATTTACTCCTCCATCAAAAGGGTCTTTTCTGTTTTCTAATTCTAATGTTACTTGCCCCTTAGTTGAAAGTTGAGAAAAATTCCTAGAGAAAATATCATTTAATTGCTCTAGTGTTTTTAAGAAAGTCTTTTTCTTTTTAATATCAATTTCATGAATTATCTTAAATATTCCTTGTTTTTCTTCAGCTAATACTTCTACCTTTTCTTTAACTGAATCATATTCTTTTTTAATTTCATCATATACATCTAAAGAACGAAGATTTACACTTCCAATCTTATTTAATATTTCTTGTATCTTGTTTAATTTATGTAAGAGGGTTTCTTTTGAAGCTTTGATTAATTGAATATCTTTAAACTCAAGCATTTCCATTTCTAAATTTTCTATTTCAGCCCCAATTCTGGCTTTTTCAATTTTATAATTATTTGCATCTTGTTCTAAATTATATGTTAAATTTTGTTTTAAGGATAACTCAGAATCTCCTTGTCTTATTTTAACTTGTAAAGAGTCTCTTTCTGAAATAAGTTTTTTGAATTTCTTTGCAAGTTCTTCGTCTTGTTGTCTTTTTTTGTTTAATGACTCTTCTTTTTGATTAATTTGTTCTTTTACTCTTGCAATTTCTTCATTTAAGTCTTCTTCTTCTCTTAATACTTGTTTTAGTGCTATTTTTGAACGTTCAAATTCACGTTGCTTAAATGAAATTTCTGAATTAACATTTTCTTTTGTTCTTAAAGAAATCTCTTGGATTTCAACTCTTGCTGTTTCATATTTTTGCTCAATATTTGAATTCTCATCAAAATTAGCTTCTAAATATTTTCTTCTTTTTTCTAAATCTGTTAATTCATTTTCAGTTTTTTGTATTTTTTCTCTTAATGCTTTAATCTGCTCTTTTTTGCTATCTATATTTGATAATTTTATTAAATCTGACTCACGTTTTGAAAGTTGATTTGATATTGATTCTATGTCCTGTTTCAATACTTTTCTTTTTGATTTAATGTCATTAAGTTTCTTAGAAGACTCTTCAATTTCTTTTTTTAATGAAATTATTTTTGGTAGAACTTCATCTTTAATTCCTTTAATATGTTCAAGAGTTATTTTATTTTTACATAATGGACAAATATCCATTTTTGCTATATTTTCTACTATTTTATTTTGCTTTCCTATTTCATATTCATTTGTGTGGGCAACTTTTCCAAGTTCTTGTTCTGATTTTTCAAGATTAAATAGTAAATCTTTTTTACCTTGCAATTGAACTCTTAATTCTGAAATTTTATTTGAAGAAGTTTTTACATCAAATAACTCTGAGCTTAAAGATTCAAGTTCTTTTAATATAAAATTTGATTCATTTTTAAATCCAGATAAAAGATTTTTTTTATCTTGTACTCTTTCTAATATAGATTTAAGTTCTGACTTAATCATATAGAATTTTTTTCTTTGTTCTTCAAGCTTTTCAAGTTCTTTTTTCTTTGATTCAATATCTTTTAGTTTTTGGGTATTGCTTGGAGTAGATGATTTTTGGAGTTCTTTTAATTCTAACTCATTCTCTCTAATAGAATTTTTCAGTTCTTGTTTTTGATTTTCAATTTCAGATAGTTTTCTTTCAGAATTTTCTAATTTAACTGTTAATCCAGCAAGTTCTGCTCTTAAATTAGCTATTTCTTGATTTAATTTTTCTTGTTCAAATCCAGTAGATTTTTGTATTGTTGAATTAATTGTATCTATTTTAAGTTCATAATCTCTTATTACTGTTTCAAGATTTGTAATAATCTTTTTTACTTTTATTATTTCATTACCTCTTTTTTCTATCTCAAAATCAATTCCCTTCATCTCCTTTTGTTTTTTAGATAAATCATAATAAATTGCACTTGCCTTAAACCTTTCAGCATCTTTTTGTAATTTTTTATATCTTAATGCTTGTTGCCTTTCCTTTTCAAGATTATTCAAATATGCTGTTCTTTCTCTTAATACTGCCATAACTTCTTTTAGTCTTTCTTCTGTCTTATCTAATTCTTTGAGAGATTTTTGTTTTCGTGATTCATAAATTGAAATTCCAGATACTTCTTCTATTACTTTTCTTCTTTCTTCATTATGCATTCTAGCAAAATTCTGTATTTCACCTTGTAAAATTATATTAAATCCATTTGGATCAATTCCTGCCTGAGCCAATAGAGATAATACTTCTTGTCTTGTTTTAGTTTCTTGATTTATTTTATAGATGCTTTGTCCGTTTCTTCTTACTATTCTTTTTATTGAAACTTCTTTTTTATCTATTGAAAAAGTATTATCTGAATTATCAAAAACAATCTCTACCTTTGCTTCTTTTGCTGGACCTACTGCTTTTGTTCCTAAAAAGATAAGATTTCTTGCTTTTGCAGCCCTCATTGACTTTATTGATAATCTACCTAAAACAAAACATAAGGCATCTGAGATATTAGATTTTCCAGATCCATTTGGTCCTAATACACAATTTATTCCAGGTGTAAAAGGTAATTCTGTTTTTCTTACAAAACTCTTGAATCCTTGCATCACCAATTTTTTAATATAAGCCATTTGTAAGACACCTAACGGTTTCTTCACACTCAACTTCCCTTAAGATAGCTTCATGAGTGATTAGACACCTTTTCTTGACAGTCAACCTCCTTTAAAATTGCTATCAAGTCTTTATTCAACCCCCTATTATTTATCATAATTAAAAAGAGTTAAAATAGATTTTTAAACATTGTTAGAATAGCCTTCTCTGTCCTAAACTTGCAACTGCCCTTTTCCATGTAACCCAAGTTTTTCTAAAGATTCCTTTATTTTCATGCTTTATTGCATTTTTTGCTAAGAACTTACAAGTTAAAGAATCTGAACAATAACCAGAACCAATTTCTTCTCCATATATTTCCTTAAGTTTATCCATTTCTTTTTCTCTTGTGCTTTTTGCTAAAATAGATGCAGCTGATACTGAAATATGATTTTGGTCTGCTTTGTGTTCACAGCTTATTTCTAAGTTTGATAAATTATGTATTTTAGTTTTAAGATAATCTTGCCATTTTAAGATTCCAACAGAAGGGCAATCCACAACTACTTGTAATCTTTTATATCCCTTATTTATTTTATTGATTATCTTAGCTGTTTTTATTGCTTCTAATTTGTTTAAGTCAATTCCTTCTTTATTTTTACCATCAATCTCAATTGGCGGTGCTAAAACTATTTCAAAAGTTTCTGCCATTTCTCTGATTTTTTCTGCTAAGAATTCTCTTCTCTTTGGAGTAAGCTTTTTAGAATCAGTAACTCCAAGTTTTTCAAATTCTTTTTCTGTTTTCTCATCTATTAAACATCCTGCAAGAACCATTGGTCCAATTACTGGTCCACGCCCTGCATCGTCTATTCCTAATTTAAACATCTAAGATGAAAAAAAGCTGGGTATTTAAAGATGCTTGTAGGAAAAATTGAAAATTATAGAATTAAATTTTTCATGTCAATTTCTAATTTAGATATGTAACAATAAATAAATCTTCCTGAGACATATTTTCCCAAACATAAAGCCCAATCTCTCTTACATCATAAAAATAATTATTAGTTAGTCCGCCATTCTCTTCTAATGAATTAGCAATATAATCTTGTGTAATTTTAAGCATCTCTGGTTTTACTTCTAATCTTACTGATTTATCTTTATTGCTAAATGTTGCTGCAAGTTTATTTGAATCTTGAACATTTGAAATAAGACCTCTTCCAAAAGTTGATCCAATTGCAACCATGATTCCGTCATTGAGACAGCTAATTGGGGGTTTTGTTCCAGCTTCACTTAATACAGAAATTCCATGATTTTCTCCATTAAGAAGATCTTTTGCATATAAAGCCATTTTTGCACCATAAATATTATTTGGACCCATATGCTGATGGAACTTATTTGTTAAAAGAATTGCTTCAAATTCCTCTGTATTATTACTGTAAATCCTTAAACATAAATCATAAATATCTTTTTCACTAATTTCATCACAAGAATCTAAATCAAAACCTGAACCATAAATTGTTTGTGTTCTTATTGAAGAATCTTGGTTATTATAGCCAATAACAATTAATACTAAAATTAATAATCCAATAGTAAAAAATACTTTTTTATTCATAGATTTAATAGGGGAAATTTTATATAAAAATCCTTCTAAAACTATTTTTGAATTACATGTAGAATATATCAGTAAAAATGTTGTGGAGTTGATTGTTTTATTAAAAAACCTATAGGAAAGTTTTATAAGTAATTTTACTTAGGTTTTATTATAGCAGGGTAGAGTAGCGGTTATCTCGCCGGGCCCATAACCCGGAGTTCGCGTGGTTCAAGTCCCGTCCCTGCTATTATTTTCTAAACACAAAAACCTTAAAAGCTAAGAACATATCAGAATAATATGCCTCAGTCGCATAACGGTATTGCACCGGTTTGCTAAATCGGGCCCTTCGGGGCGAGTAGGTTCGACTCCTGCCTGAGGCGTATTGTCGTCGAACAAGTTCGATAACCCCAAGGGCCACAAGGACCTGCAAGCAGGCTCCTGCCTGAGGCGTTTGTTTCAACAAACAATGCTATCAAATCCACATAATGATTTGCTTGAGGCGTTAAATTCACTTAGAAATCTCACTTGTTTTCTTATATTGAATATACATTTTATCTAATAATTCAACTACTTTATCTCTTTCTTCTTTTTTTCCAAGTCCTTTCCAATCTAAAACAGCAAAATCAACTTCTTCTTCTGTTCTGGTTATTGCTTGTTTTAACATTTCCTCTGTTAAAGGAAGGGAGTATTGGGGGATTACATGGGCTATTGCAATGTTTGAATTCTGTTGTATTTTATTAAAACTAGGACAATAATGAGGTCCTCCGATTCCAATTGCAATTTCATTGTATGGGTTTTCTTTAAAATTTTCAACTGTTTCTACAATTGTCTTTGCCATAATAAAAGCAGCTCTTCTATCATTCCATTCTGTTTCAGTAGAACCTATTTCCACAAAAGCACATGGTTTGCTAATTAATGGGCCATGATGAGTGCATTCTAAAGTAATTTTATAATCCTTAAGCTCATATTTTTCAACATTTTCATGAAGTTTTTCAAAGAATTGTTTTTGAAATAATGCTGAGCCCTTACAAACTTCTCCTGGCTTTCCTCCAAGGTCAGCATCTTTCCAATTTCCAGGAGCATGAATAGAAAGTGTTTTTTCTTTACTTTTTGAAGAATGTTTTGATGCAAATATAATAAAATCATATTGATTTATTTTATCTAAATTAAGATTTTCCGTATAGATTCCAGATTCCTCAATTAAATGAAAATCAAAATTTCCATATTGACTAAGAGCAGTAGTCATATTTATTCCAGCCTTGTCTTTCTTTGATGCAATAACAAGATATCTTTTGTACATAATAAAACTATAAAAAGCAGTATTCTTAAATACTATTATGGTAAAAAAATTAAACATAGATTATATTTGTCTTTCAAGGAAATCCAAATTATGCAAGAAATACTGAAAATTATTATAGGCATTGGGGTATTAGTGTTAGGTTTTCCTATTGGAAACTTTTTAGCTAAAATAACAAAGGATGAAAAAAAGCAAGGAAGATTTTGGTTTAGATTAATTTCAATAGTCTCATTAATAGGAGGATTTGCTGCTTTAATTCTTAGAAATGATATTTTATTATTTTCCTTCTTTTTTATTGCAATTGTGACTTCTAGAAACTTAAAATGATAAGAGAAAACCCTGAATATGTTGAAGAGGATATTTCTCCAGAAGATAAAAAATTTTATGTTCCTAGAGAAAAAAGAAAAAAGAAATATTCTGGAAGAAGAGCAATGGGCAGATTAATTGGAGATAGTCCAAGAGGAGTAAATACTAAAAAAAGATGGATTTTGGCTAGATTAGACGACCCTATTGATTTAGTTAGAGAATTAAAAGGGTTAAGACTTTCAGAGATATATCGTGCTCTTGATGTAGGACAAAACTACCCAGAAGGACTAGAATTTTTCTATAGATAACTTTATATATCAAAAATATTGTGAATTTTTATGAAAGACTATGTCGAAACCCTAATAAAGGTATGGGAGTATCATTAAATATGTTATATATAATAGGTTTAGGTTTGAATGTTGATGGAATATCAAAATATGGTTTAGAAATAGTTAAAAGATGTAAAAAGGTTTATCTGGAGGATTATACTATTGACCTTCCTTATACTATGGAAGAACTAGCACATATTATTGATAAAAAAATTCTTCCTGCAAATAGAGAACTAGTTGAAGGCTTATCAATAGTTGACGAAGCTACTAAAAAAGATGTTGCGTTATTAGTTTATGGAAGTCCATTAACTGCCACAACTCATATTACTTTAATTCAAGAAGCTAAAAGATTAGGAATTAAATATAGGGTTCTTTACAATGCTTCTGTTTTAGATGCTGTTGCTGAATCTGGCTTGCAATTATATAAATTTGGTAAGGTAGCTTCTATGCCTGCATGGAAACCCTCTTACACTCCAGATAGTTTTATGGACATTGTTAAAGAAAATATGTCAATTAAAGCTCATTCATTGATTCTTATTGATCCTGGATTAGATTTTCAAGACGCATTAGACCAATTAGAAAAATCTGCTGAGAAACACAATATTAAATTAAAGAGTTTATTAGTTTGTCAAAGAGCTGGAGGAAAAAGAAGAAAATTCTTATATAGATTTATTGAAGAACTTAGAACCTTTGAAGGAGTTCAACATCCTTATTGTATAATTATTCCTAGTAAATTACACTTTGTAGAAAAGGAAGTATTAGAAGAATTTAGGTAAACTTTAAAAATAAAAAAATCTTATATTAAATATGGCTGTAGATAATTTATTCATAGGGAAGGTTGTCTCAGCCAAAATAATCAATCCTATCATTTCTATTATTATTAAATAAAGCAAGCTCTATTTGGGTTTGCAACATTAACTTATAGAGGGAAATAGGATAAACTTAAAAATAAGATTGCCTAAACAAAAATATGTATGACTTTAAAAAAGTAGAAGAAGAATCAAGAAAGATTTGGAAGAAATATAAGAAAGAGATAGATAAGGCAATACATCTTGAAAAGGGAAAACCTTTATTTTCATTTTTGGAGGGACCTCCTACTGCTAATGCTCCACCTGGATTACATCATTTAGAAGCTAGAACATTCAAAGATATTATATGTAAATTCAAATATATGCAAGGTTTTACTGTTCCAAGAAAAGGTGGATGGGATTGCCATGGATTACCTGTAGAAGTTCAGATTGAAAAAAAGCTTGGATTAAAAGATAAAAAAGGTATAGTTGAACATGGTGTGGATAAATTTATTCATGAATGTAGGTGTAGTGTTTTCTCTAATATTAAAGACTGGAATAAATCAACTGAAGAATTAAATTATTGGGTTGACTTAAAAAAACCTTACATAACTTTAGAAAATGATTATGTTGAAAGTGTATGGTGGAGTCTTAGTGAACTATACAAGAAGAAAATGTTATATGAAGGATATAAGGTCGTTCCTTTTTGTCCAAGATGTGGAACTCCGTTATCAAGTCATGAAGTTGCTCAAGGATATAAAGATGTTACAGAAGATTCTGTTTATGTTGCATTTAAACTTAAAGATAAGAAAGGGGAGTATGTTTTAGCTTGGACAACAACTCCTTGGACTCTTCCTGGAAATGTTGCTTTAGCTGTTGGAGATAAAATAGATTATGTTCAAGTAGAACTTCCAGATGGAGATAAACTAATTATTGGAAAAGATAGGTTAAAGGTTCTTAGTGGAAAATATAAGATTGTTAAGAAACTAAAAGGAAAAGATTTAGTTGGTTTGAAATATGAACCCCTATATGATGTTAAAGAAACTCAAAATGAAAACTCTCATCAAATTATCTCTGCTGATTTTGTAACAACAGAAGATGGTACTGGGATTGTCCATACTGCTGTTATGTATGGTGAAGAAGATTATAATGTTGGTATGAAAATTGGTTTACCAGCTGTGCACACTGTTGGACAAGATGGAAAATTCTTAGATATTGCTCCTGAATTTTTAAGAGGAAGGTTTGTTAAATCAGCTGAAAAAGATATTATTGCTGACTTAAAGAAAAGACATTTATTAATTAAGACTGAAAAGACAACACACACATATCCTTTTTGCTGGAGATGTAATACTCCATTGCTATATTATGCTATTAATTCTTGGTTTATTGGAGTTAGTAAGCATAGAGATAAATTATTGAAATTAAATAAAGAAATAAATTGGATTCCTTCTCATATTAAAGATGGAAGATTTGGTAAATGGTTAGAAGGTGCAAAAGATTGGGCATTATCTAGATTTAAATTCTGGGGAACACCTCTTCCAATTTGGAAATGTTCTTGTGGAAAAGAAAAAGCAATTGGGAGTATTGAAGAGTTAAAGAAAGAAGCTTCTAAGATGCCTAAAGGTAAGATTGACTTACATAAACCATTTGTAGATAAAGTTAAACTAAAATGTTCTTGTGGAAAAGACATGGAGAGAGTTTCAGATGTTATTGATTGTTGGTATGATTCTGGAAGTGCACCATTTGCACAGTTTCATTATCCTTTTGAAAATAAAAAAGAGTTTGAACAAAGATTCCCTTATGATTTTATTGCAGAAGGAGTAGATCAAACAAGAGGATGGTTCTATACATTACATGTTTTAGGAGCTTTGTTATTTGATAAACCAGCGTATAAGAATGTTATTTCTATGGGACATGTTGTAGATAATAAAGGAGAAAAGATGTCTAAAACTAAAGGAAATATAATTAAGCCAAGAGAAATCTTAGACCAAGCAGGTGTAGATGCAGTAAGATTGCAATTCTGCACAGTAGATGTTGGAAATTCTAAAAGATTTTCATTTGATTTAATGAAAGAATTAGTTATTCCATTCTTAACTGTATTATTTAATTCAAAAAAATATTATGAACAATTAGATAAAAAGAAAAACAAGCCAAAAGTTGAAGACAAATGGATTTTAAGTAAATTAAATACTTTAATCCAGAATGTTACAAAAGATTTAGAAAATTACAACTTAGATGAGCCATTTCAAAAGATTGCTGATTTTGTAATTAAAGATTTCTCTAGAGGATATATTAAAATGACAAGAGACAGAGATGATACTAAAGAAATTCTTGGAGAAGTTTTAGAAAAGGTTTCATTATTGCTTGCTCCGTTTGCTCCATATATCTCAGAACATGTTTATCAAATATTTTCAAAAGATTCTGTTCATTTAAGTTCATGGCCAAAAGAAAATAAGAAAAAAATTGATAATAATCTGGAAGTTAGATTTGAAAACAATCTTAAAATAATTGAAAGAGGATTGTTTGAAAGAGACAAAGCACAGATTGGATTAAAATGGCCATTAGCGAAAGTTATAATTTACATCAAAGGGAAAGAAAATTATTCTGAGTTTGAAGAGATAATTAAAACACAACTAAATGTAAAAGAAGTTGAATTTAAATCTCCTGCATCAAAAGATACAGAATTTGATTTAGAGTTTGACACAAAAATGACTCCTGAGCTAGAGGCTGAGGGCTATGCAAGAAATATTATTAGAAGTGTTCAGGCATTTAGAAAAAAACTTGGATTAAAGCAAGGAGAAGAAGTTGAGACCATGCTAATTGTCGAAGAGAAACTTAAGGAAATGTTAGAGAAACATAAAAACACCGTCGCTGAAAAAACAAACTCAAAAAAATTAAATGTTGTCACTGAGAGCAAGGAAACATTTAAAAGTAAGACTGACTTTAAAATTAAAGAGATGGAAGGGGAGATTGCGATTATCCTTAAAAATAATCACTGAACGGTAATCCTATCAGTTCACTCCTTTAATATAATAATCTTTAAAAAGAGAGGTTAACTAAAAATAACATGATAGTAAAAGAAGAATTTTTAAGTAGGTTAAGAAAAATTTTCGATTTAAACTTGTACGAGGTTAAAGTATGGACTGCACTTTTATCTCGAGGGACTTCTACTGCTGGAGAATTAAGTAATATTTCTGATGTTCCTAGATCTAGAACATATGATATTCTTGAAAGTTTAGAGAAAAAAGGCTTTATTGTTATGAGATTAGGTAAGCCAATCAAATTTGTTGCTCTAAAACCAGAAGAAGTTGTTGAAAGAGTTAAGAAAAATTTATTAAAAAATGCTCAAGAAAAATCAAAGAGACTTGAAAAATTAAAAGGAGATGAAGTTCTCGGAGAACTTTCTACATTATTTACTCAAGGAATTAAGTTTGTTGAACCTGGTGATTTAAGTGGAAGCTTAAAGGGAAGGCAAAATTTATACAACCATATAGATATGATGGTTAGAGATGCTGAGAAATCAATTACTATTATTACAACAGCTGAAGGGATGAATAGAAAACTTGAAGCATTACTTCCGAGTCTTGCTAAAGTTAAAAAAAGAGGGGTAGTGATTAGAATTGCTGCTCCAATTGATAAAAATAATCTTAAAATTGCAAAAGAGTTTAAGAAAGTTGCAGAAGTTAGAAACCTTCAAAAAATAAAAGCTAGATTTGTTATTATTGATGGAAAACAAATAATGTTTATGCTTTTAGATGATGAGAAATTCCATCCAAATTATGATTTAGGTGTTTGGATTAATACAGAATTTTTTGCTCAAGCTCTTGAACAATTATTTGAATTAGCTTGGAAAGAAATGAAAGCAGTAAAATAAAATGGTTAAGAAGAAGAAAGAACCTAATTATGCTTTTTGGTATATTTTATCTGTTGTTGTTGCATTAATTACTCATTATTTTCTATTATCCAAAACAGACTTACATCCAACTCTACAAGTTTTTATTGCCTTTTTATTCTTTGCCGCGTTTATGGGCTTTAGCATATTATTATTGGAAAAAAGGGGGAATAAATAATGTTAAAGAAAACTGATAGATATATGAAGAAAATAAATAAATGGGATGTCTGGTTTATTAAAACTGGGAGTGCTGCATTTATTTTATTTTTAATTACTGCTTGTCCTGCTGCAATGGAATTAGTGAGTAGAATTCATTGGGGATGGTTCTTAGCTGCTACAATTTTGTTGATGATAAGACCTTTTTCAAAATGGCTAAAAGCTTAATTATAAACTTCTTTAATTTCTTTTAATGTTTTTGCTTTATAAATTTTAAGACGATTTTTTTTAGCTTGTTCTTTACCTTTTGTAAAGTTCATTGCTTGTAATTTTATTTGTCTAAAGTATAAAGTATACTTATTTAGTAACTTAAGGTAATCTTTGAAAGTTATATTTGATTTTTTCTTTGTTAATTTTGAAAAGATATTTGGATTTCCTATTGCTTTTCTTCCAATCATTACAAAATCAAACTTCTTTAATAAAGAATTTGCATTTTTTTCATCAACATCTCCTGAATAGATTACTGGTAACTTAGTACTTTTTTTTAATTTCTCTGCAAATTTAATATCTGGAACTCCTGAATAACCTTGGGATTGTGTTCTTGGATGGATGGTTATTGCATCACAATATTTTTCTGCTAATTTTAATATATCAAAAGCTATATCTGATTTTCTTATCTTGACTGTTACTGGTTTTTTAGTTGATTCTTTTATTGTCTTTAGAATCTTTTCTATTTTTGTTAAATCCTTAAGAAAACACCCAAAGCCATGTTTTCTTGCTGTTTTTGCTGGACAACCAAGATTAAAATCCCACAATGAAACTTTTTTATCATATTTTTTAATAAAAGCTTTTATTCCTTTTTCACTAGTAGAGAATAATTGTAAAGCTGGTTTATCATCTAAATATAATTTTTGCTTTGATTGAGGGTGAATCATTGGAGAATAAGTTAATCCTGCCCCTGCCTTTTTACAGAGTAATCTAAAGACAATGTCATTTATCCCTTCCATAGGAGATAAGAAAAATCTATTTTTGAGTTTTAAATTTTTAATTTTCATTTTTTAGTGCTCTGCTCCACAAACAAAATAAAAAAAAGAAGTTTAAAAATATAAATAAAATAAAAAAATTAGGTTTTATTTGAATTTATTGATTAATACAAAAATTGCTCCTAACAATGTTGTAAAAACAACAATCCAACCTGCTGTTTGAGTAACGCCTAACCCTGCTTGTGTTGCTCCTCCAAGCCATTCTGGAAGCATTAATACTTTTTCTGTTAAAGCAAATCCAACTGATAAAGATACTATAACTCCTGTAAGCCAAGCAACAAATGAAACAAACTTTCCTAGTGCGCCTTCTTTTTTCTTTGCCATTATTTTCCTCCTTTTTAGTAATTTAATCTACATTTATCAAATACAAATTGGATTTAAATAAGTTTGTGTTATTTTAATAAAATAAAAAAAAGAAGAATATTAAAAAATAAAATAAAAATTATTTCTTCCTAGATTTTTTCTTCACTTTCTTTTTAACTTTTTTAGCTGTCTTAGCCTTAGCTTTTCCATTAGAAATTCCAGAAAGTGTTGCCTTAAATCCAATTGGAGCTTGCTTTCCAACTAAAACCTTAACATTATCTGCAAGTTTCTTAGTTTTTGCGATAGCCATCTTAATGTTTCCATCAAGTCTCTTAAGCTCTTTATTAGTTTTCTTTACTGAAGATGCTAATGCTTTTTCAGAAATTTTTCCAAAAAAGAATCTTTTTGATTCAGAAGCAAAGTCATCTAAAAGCCCTTGTTTTTCATTTTGACGAGCCCTAATTAATTCCCCTGTTGTAGTTAATCCTTTTTGCAATTTAGCAAAGAATTCTTCATTCATCTTTTTAGTTTGAACCATTTTTAAACCTCCTTTTATAATTCATTAAAATAAAATATTATATATAAATTTATGGTAATTACATTTCGTTTATCATTTCTATTCCCAATAATGCCATTCCATTCTTTAATATCTGGCGAAATGACTCCACTAATGCTAGTCTAAAAGATTCATTTTCTGAATTAATCACCCAGTTATTCTCATAAAACTCATTAAATTTCTGGCAGATTGAATAACAATAATTAGCAATTACAGAAGGGGATAAATTATTATGTGCTTCGATTATAGTGTCTTGAAATAAAGATAATTTTTTTACTAATTCTAATTCTTGCTTGTTTAATTCTTTAATATTAAATTTAGTTTGATCTTTTGCTTTTTTAATAATTGAAGTTGCTCTTGCAAAGGTATATTGTATATATGGTCCAGTATTACCTTCAAAAGAAGTAAATTTCTTTAAGTCAAAAATCATATTATTTGATTTATTATTTTTTAAATCTCCATAGAAAATTGCTCCAAGTGCAACTTTCTTTGCTCTTTTTTCTAATTCGGTTTTTGAAAGCTTAGGAAACCTTTTTTTGATTTCTTTTTTTGTTAAAGTGCTTGTTTTATCCAAGATATCTTGCATAAGAACTGTTTTACCTTTTCTTGTAGCAAACTTTTTCCCATCTTTATCTAAATATAACCCATGAGCCACATGAAAACAATTACTTGCCCATTTATAACCCATTAATTCTAAAATCTTAAACAATTGTCTAAAATAAAATTTCTGTTCTTGACCTACTTCATAAATCATTTTTTCAAATTTATATTTTTCAAATCTTTTTATTGCTGCAGCTAAATCTCTTGTTGCATAAAGAGTTGTCCCATCTGTTTTTTGAATTAAAACAACTCCTAATTTATATTCTTCTAAATCAACTATCCAAGCACCTTGGCTTTCCTTTAGAAGTTTCTTGTCTGTTAGTTCTTTTACTACTCTTTTTGTATGTTTTACTGATTCAGATTCTCCAGAAAAAACATCAAATTTGATTCCTAATGATTTGTAAGTTTTCTCAAATTCTTTAAGACTTAAATTTCTAAATAATTTCCATAACATCAAAGACTTTCTATCTTTACTTTCTAATTTTTTAAAAGCTTCTCTTGAAGGTTCTTCATATTTTTTGTCTTTATTTACTTTAACATAAATCTTCATTAAATGGCTAATTGGATCTTTCATTAATTTATCCTCTTTGCCCCATTTTTCAAATCCAAAAATTAATTTTCCAAATTGTGTTCCCCAATCTCCAAGATAATTTAATCTAATAGGCTTATATCCTAAAAACTCTGAAATATTTGCTAAAGAATTTCCAATAATTGTTGACCTTAAATGCCCAACTCCAAAAGGTTTTGCAATATTTGGAGAAGAATATTCAATAACTACTTTCTTTTTAGCTCCTACCTTGCTTCTTCCATATTTTTCTTTTTGAGTTATTGCTTCCCATACAACTTTTCTAGCCATGTTTTTTCTATCTAAAAAGAAATTTACATATCCTCCTGCAGTTTGCACATCATCAAAATCTGTTTCAGAGATGTTTCCTATCTCTGTTCTTAATTTAATAGCAAGTTCATTTGGAAGCATTTTTGTTTTATCTCTTAAAAAAAATACTGGAAAAGAAAAATCTCCCATCTCCACAGAAGGAGGCATTTCTAATTTACTTTCAACATCTTCAAGCTTCATACTTACATTTAATTTTTTTAAGGCTTTTTGAAGAATCTGAGCCACCTGCTTTTTCATAAGATATAAAAACTAACACACATTATAAATCTTACCAAATAGAAAATGAAAAAATTTGATGTTATTATCATCGGAGCTGGACCTGCGGGATTAACTGCTGGTTTATATGCTGTAAGAAGTGGCCTTAAAACTGCCATAATTAGTAAAGACATCGGAGGAACTACAAATTCTATTCTTTTGCTAGAAAACTGGCCAGGGTTTAGTGGAAATGGAGGAGAACTTATGAAACAATTCTATGATCAATTAAAAGAATATGATATTGAATTTATTATGGGAGATGTAGAAGATGTTCAGAAAAAATCTGAATTATTTTTAGTTAAAACAAAAAAAGAAGAAATTGAAGCAAAGGCTTTGATAATTACTACAGGAACTGAAAGGAAAAAGTTAAATGTTCCTGGAGAAAAAGAACTTACTGGAAAAGGGGTAAGTTATTGTGTTACATGTGATGCTTTTTTCTTTAAAGATAAAGTTGTAGGAGTTATTGGGGGAAGTGACTGTGCTGCTGTATCTGCAATTGCATTAGCAGATTTAGCTAAAAAAGTCTATATTATTTATCGGGGAGAAAAATTAAGATGTGAAGATGTTAATTATGAAAGATTAAAAAATAAAGAAAATGTAGAAATGATTTACAATGCTATTCCATTAAAAATAGTTGGAGAAGAAAAAGTTAGTGCATTGGAAATTCAAGAAAAAGGAGTAAATAAAAACATTGAACTTGATGGGTTATTTATAGAAATTGGTTCTATTCCTTTAAACAAATTTTCAAAAGATTTAGGATTAGATTTAGATGAAAAAGGTTATATTGTTGTTAATGATAATATGAATACTTCTGTTGAAGGTGTTTTTGCTGCAGGAGATATAACAAACCAAAAACTAAAACAAGTTGTTGTTGCTTCTGGTCAAGGAAGTATTGCTGCTAAGTCTGCGTATGATTATTTGAAAAATAAAGATTTATAAATAAAGTTCCTCGGGTTTAATTATGGTAAAGATAAAAGAAGAAAATCTTGAAAAAGCTTTTGAAAAAGAAGAGCAAAAAACACCTGCAATGTCTAAAGACATGGAGCTTGGGTTTCATCAAGGTGCTTTGAATACTTTGGTTAATGAAAGAAATGAGTTAATTAAGATTATTCAGAACATTGAAGCAGTTATGCAAGCACATATCAAAAGATTAGAAGAGCTTGGAGTAAAGATAAAAACAGGGAAAAAACAATAAATTCTAAAGGTTTTTATATAGAAAATCTGTGTTATTTTTAAGCGAGGGTGCCGGAGTGGTCAAACGGGCAGCCCTTAAGAGGCTGTAGCTTAGTGCTTACGCAGGTTCAAATCCTGTCCCTCGCATTCGTAAGAAAAATGGTAAATAAAACAATAAAGAAAAAATTAAGTATAATAATTCTTTGTATGATTTTATTAATTAATTTGAATCTTGGTCTAATGGGAGGATTTGTTGAAGTTCAACCCTCACTCGTTTCTCCAATAGATTTAGTTTCCTCTCCTATTGTGCCTTCTGACACTCCTAATGAAAAATTATGGAGTGATGAGGGAATTTGTAAGCACATGAAAGGCTGTTGGATGGGAAATGAATGTTATCCATTTGGATATATAAAAGATGGCTCTTACTGCTATGATAAAGCAGAATATTATTATTCTGGGTTTTACACAATTAATTTTGTAAACCAATCTAATTCTAATGAAAGATGTGAATATGATTTTCAATGTAAAAGTAATGGGTGTTTTAATGGGAAATGTATGAGTGGCCTAAACACATTCATTAAAGATATTATGTCAAGATTAACAATTCTTGAAAATAAAAAAGATTATCAAATTCCAGAAGAAAAACAAATGAATAATTCTAATCAAAGTTTAAAAGGTCCTCAAAAAAGTAATGGAATAACAGGATTTTTTACAAGGCTATTCAATTAAAATTTGAGTATAGACAAAAAATAATCTTTAAAAAAATGAAAAAGAAATATATTCTAATTTTGACATTTTTAATTTTACTACTTTTTATTGTAAATTATAAATTTCTAGATAACCATATTACAAATTTTTTAATGACTAGGGATTCTGTAATTGTTGATCGAATTATTGATGGAGACACCATAGAAGCACATGGAGAATCAATACGACTTCTTGGGATAAACTCTCCTGAAAAAGGAGAAAAAGGCTATGATGAAGCAAAAGAGTTTCTTGAAGAAATGATTTTAGAAGAAAAAGTTTATTTAGAATATGGAAAAGAGAGAAAAGATAAATATGATAGAACTCTTGCATATGTTTTTCTTGGAGATTTAAATATAAATATTCAATCTGTATTAAAAGGATATTCAAATTATTATTTTCCTTCTGGTAAAGACAAGTATTATTTTGCATTCAAATCTGCTTGGGAAGAATGTATTAAGAATAATAAAAACAGATGTGAAAAATCAGAAAATGTTTGTATTGATTGTGTGGATATAAATTATAATCAAGAAAAAGTTACCTTGATTAATTATTGTAGTTTTTCATGTGATTTTAATGAATGGACCATTAGTGGAGAAGGAAGAAAAATTTTCAATATAAAAGAAAATATTAAAGTAGATGTTGGTGAGCAAGATACATTATTTTTAAGAGATAAAGAAGATAAATTAATCTTATGGCGAAGTTATTAAATCACAATAATTTTTATAAACAAATAAGCCATTAAACCCTTATGGTAAAAAGAGCTATTTTTTTAGCAATATTTCTTATTTTAATGATTAATTTTGTAAGTTCAGGAAATGTTCATTTAATTAGCCCGCTTGGAGGAGATAATTCTCTTCAATTAAATCAATTCTGTGATGTTGATTGGAGATGCACTAATTGGGGAGAATGCATTGGGGGAGAAAAAACAAGGGTTTGCTATGATGATAATAATTGTCGATTCAAATATAATGTTCCTGTAACAAAAATAAAATGTAAAGCAGATGTTAATGTAGGGTATGTTTCAAATTTAAATACTCAATTAATTTTCTTTGGATTTTTTACAGGTATTTTACTACTAATTTTGCTTATAATTCTAGTTGGATTACGACGATAGGAAAGCTTAAATATTCTTGATATACCCTAATTTAGTAGACTAGGTCAGCGGGTTAGCCCTCCGCTATTTGCAAGTGGGCTTTAGGCAGACTACGAGTGGGGCGTGATGAGCGTGTTAGGGAGTCTTTGTTCCTACATTGACGCTTTGTCCGTTTTGACTTTGTAGGTGCGAATTGGGTCAGGCCTTGATCGGAGCAGCCCTAACCATTTATTAAAGTGCTTAGCGGGTCGCAGAGCCGAGGAAGAATAAAGGTAGCTTTCTAAAATGTTTTGAGCTAACCACTTGGTCTACACTGTGAGGAAAACCTAGGTTTTCCTTGACACTCAACCTTTCCTAAGATAGTCAACCTTCTTTTATTAGATAACTTAATAAATTAGTTTTTATTCTTTTAATTATGAATAAAAGAGGTCAGTTTTATCTTGCAGCTGCAATTGTGATTGTTGTAGTAATTATTGGTTTTGCTGCAATTCAAAATTATACTAAAAAACAAAGTTCTAGCCAATTATATGATGTTAAAGATGAACTTGGCATTGAAGGAGGAAAAGTATTAGATTATGGAACATATAATTTAGATAGTGAAGAAGATAAAGAACAATTACTAATAGATTTCACAAGTAATTATAGTGAATATGCAGGAGAAGAGAGAAACCTTTACTTTGTGTTTGGGAATTCTGAAAAAATTTATGTAATAAAATATGAAGAAATTGCTAGTGGAAGCATTTCTATAAATATTGGGGGCATAACATCTGGATTAGAAACTTATACTAGTGGAGGAGAAATAGAATCTTATGTTCCTGAAGGAAATGAAGTTATAATTACAATTGACGGGCTTGATTATGAGTTTGAATTAAAAAGAGGGGAGAACTTTTATTTTATAATTTCTCAAGATATTGAAGGAGAGCAACATGTGGTTATTTCATAAAAAAGGTGTAAGCATAATGATTGGTTATGTATTATTAATTACATTTGCAATAATAATTGGAGGAGTAGTATATACTTGGATGAGTTCTTATGTTCCTACTGAAACTATTGAATGCCCAGATGGTGTTTCTATTTTTATTAAAGATGTTGAATGTTCTATTGTTGAAGGAGAGTATCAATTAGCATTAAATATTACAAATAATGGAAGATTTGCTATTGATGGTTATTATCTTAAAATTTCTAATAATCCTGATATTCCCATTGGCACTATTCCTGTTACAGAAATTATTTCAGGTGGACAATCAGCTCAAGGAGGAATTATTCTTTTTCCTGGAACAAATTTAGAGCCAGGAAAAAATTCTCTAGGAAATATTTTTAAATTAAGTGAAAAAGCATATATGGTAGAAATTACTCCAATTAGATATAATATTATTGATAATAAAAATAGGTTATCTATTTGTGGTAGTGCTAAGGCTAGTGAAAAAATAAGCTGTGAGTAATTAAATTTAAATAGTAAGATTAATTTAGGATAGAATGAAAAAGAAAGGAGTGTCGCCAGTTATTGCTACAGTATTATTAATTGGTATGGTTATTGTTCTAGGACTTATAATATTTTTATGGATGAGGGCTTTAGCTCAAGAAACAATTACAAAATTTGAAGGAGAAAATATTGAACTTGCTTGTGATAAAGTTCAGTTTGAAGTAAGTAAAGTTGGTAGTCAAATAACAATTCTTAATTCTGGAAATACTCCTATTTATGATTTTAATATTAAACTCTCTAGCCTAGGAGCTTTTGAAACTAAAAAAGCAAGAGATTTATTTTATAGCTGGCCAAAATATGGATTAAATCCTGTAGGTGTGTTTTCTGAAGATTCAAGTGAACTAGAAAGTGCTAGTGAGATAATTATTACTCCAATTTTGCTAGGAGTATCTGAGACTGGAAGTCAAAAGACATTTATTTGCAATGAAAAAAGACATGGACAAGAAGTTTTCTAAAATGAATAAAAAAGGTATTTCAGGTGTTGTTGCAACAGTTATTATGATTGCATTAGTTCTTGCTGCAGTTGCAATTGTTTGGGGGGTTGTTACTAATCTAATTGAAGATCAGTTAGAAGAATCTGAAAATTGTTTTAATATCTTTGATAAAATTTCATTAAATTCAGCCTATACTTGCTATAATACTTCTAATAATAAACTTCTTTTTTCAGTAAGTGTTGGCGATATTAAAGTAAATAAAATTCTTGTTTCTATTTCTGGACAAGGAACAACTAAAAGTTATACTCTTGCAAGTGAAGAGCAAACAATTACTGGGTTAACTATGTATCCTGGAGGAGAAAGCGAAATTATTATGCCTGAACAAAATGCTGGATTAACATATATTTCAAGTGAATTTCCATCAACGCCAGATTCAATAAGAATATCTCCTATTATTGGGGAGACTCAATGTGGAGTTACAGATTCTATTTCTCATATTGAGAGCTGTGCACTACTAGCATAATCCTAAAGAATCAACAAAGTCATTTGATTAGAGAAAGTAAATATTATAAAGCAATTTCTACTAAAGATAATATAAAAAGAGAGATACAGATGAATAATAAAGCTCAAATCTGGATTGAAACAGTGATATATACATTAATTGCATTTGTTTTAATAGCGGCTGTGTTAGCATTTGTAAAACCAAAAATTGATGAGCTTCAAGACAAAGCAATAATTGAACAATCAATTAGTATGCTAAAAGATGTAGACTCCACTGTTAGAGATGTTGTTCAAGGAGGAAGTGGAAATAAAAGAAAATTAGAGATTGGGATAAACAAAGGAAATTTTCAAATTGATGGGGAAAGTAATTTATTATTATTTGAAATTGAAAGTAATTTTATCTATAGTGAAATTGGAAAAGAGATTTATGATGGAAATATCATTATTAAAACAAAAGAATTAGGGGATAAAGGGATTGTTACATTAAAAAGAGTTTACGAGGATTATAATATTACATTTAATAATAAGGAGGCTATAAAAACAATTGGCAAGGCTGCAACATCATATAATTTATTTGTATCAAATAAAGGAAGAAATGAAAATGATACTTGGCAAGTAGATTTTGAATTAAATTAAAATGATAAAGGAAAACACAGACATAAGTAAGTTTCCAAAAGTAGAGATTAATTTTAATCCAAAGATTCCTTTATTAAAAAAAATTGCAGATAAATCTCATGTAAATGTTAGATATGGTTTAATTTCCCCATTTGCTTATGCACATATTCATTGGGATGAAAAAAGATTTGAATTAGTTTATGATATTGAAGAACCAATTTTAAATAATCAAGAAATACAATATAAAAATGACCTTATCTCTGCTATGAAAGAAATAATTAATTTTGAAAAAGTAGTAGAAAAGAAAAAAGAATCTTTATTAGAATATCTAGACAAAATGTTTAGGGTTTTAGCTGTTGAATTAGGAATGACTATGAACTATGAAAGTTATAAGAAGATTTTTTATTACATTGTAAGAGATTTTATGGGATTTAATGAGATTGAACCTTTACTAAGAGATTATTTTGTAGAAGATATTGAATGCAATGGTGTTGGCTCTCCTGTTTATCTTGTTCATAGAATTTATAGGAATTTGAGAACAAATCTTACATATAAAAGTATGGATAAAGTAGAGGGTTTTGTTGAAAAACTTGCTCAAAGAAGTGGAAAATATATTTCATATTCTAATCCTATTTTAGATGCAAGTCTTCCCGATGGTAGCAGAGTTAATGCAACTTATACTAAAGACATTACTAGTAAAGGTCCTACATTTACTATTAGAAAATTCACAAAAACTCCTTGGACTCCCCCTCAATTATTAGCATTTAGAACTCTTAGTCCTGAGATGCTTTCTTACTTATGGCTTTTAACTCAATATGGTTCAAATATTCTTATTGCAGGAGGAACAGCTTCTGGAAAAACTACTTTATTAAATGCCATGGCTTTTTTTATCCCTCCAGAAAAAAGAGTTGTTAGTATTGAAGATACAAAAGAATTAAATCTTCCAAGAGAAAACTGGCTTCCCAGTGTTGTTAGAACAGCCACAGGAGTTGGAGGGGCTGGAGAAATAGACTTATTTACCTTGCTTAGAGCTTCATTTAGACAAAATCCAGATTATGTAATCGTTGGTGAAGTTAGAGGTAAAGAAGCATATGTATTGTTTCAAGGAATGGCTTCAGGACATTCCTCAATTGGAACTATTCACGCAGATTCTGTTGACACTGTAATAAAAAGACTAGAAAGTCCTCCAATAAGTTTATCTCCTACTTTAGTTAATTTGCTTGATTGTGTATGTATTATGAGTCATGCAAGTGTACAAGGGATAGAAACAAGAAAATTAAGAGAAATGGTAGAAGTGTTAGATGTAGATAACGCAGGAGTTGCTTTGACAAATAAACCATTTATCTGGAATGCTCAAGAAGATAATTTTTATTATAAAGAAGGTAATAAGATGTTTGAAAAAATTGCAATAAGAAATGGCTTGAAAATGGAAGATTTAGAAAGAGAATTTAAAAGAAGATCTGAATTATTAAGAAAAATGCATAAACAAAAAATATTCAAATTCAAGCAAGTTCAGGATTTAATTAATGAATACTATAAGAAACCTCAAGAGGTTTTGAAAAGATTTGGTATTAGGTGATTAAATAGAATTAATCTCTTTTCCTTTAAAGAACCTTATTTAAAATTATTAAAGTGTTATTCTTAACAACATAATAACTCCAATTAATATAATCAAGATTGAACTAATTAGTTTAAGAATATTATATCCTTTAAATTCTTCAGGAATGAAATTAAATGCTTTTTTGAAATGTAGGAATAGGAAAGATATTGCTAGGATTGTTGAAATTAAACCTAAAGAAAAGAAAAGCAATGAAAATAATGCTTGATAATACAAGTTCAATGAAATTAATATTGAAAATAAAAGCCAAGCAGTTGGGCATGGTGCAAGTCCAGCTAATATTCCTATTGAAAAAAGATTTTTCTTCTCTGATTTATGATGATGTGAAGGGTCATGTTCGTGATTATGCATGTGATCATTCTCGTAAGTATGTAAGTGAGTATGTTCATGAGGATGTTTGTGGGGATGTTCATGACTATGTCCGTGATGGTGATGTGTATGAGCCTTATTTTTACTAATGTTTTTTAAGAAGAAATTTATACCAAACATAATTATTAAAAGTGCAGCAAAAATTGTTATATAGTTCATATATTCATTTTTTAAGCTTAGCGGCAAAAATAAAAAAACAAAACTCAACAATAACACATCTAAAACATGGGTTGTTGCAGTTGTTAAAGAAAGAATTAAAATATCTTTATTAGAAACTTTTTTCCCAATAATATACGAAACAATTAAAGATTTTCCATGACCTGGAGAAAAACTATGTAATACTCCTAAAAAAAAGGAAAAAATAAGAAATAAGAAAAAGTACTCTTTCTTTTTTGAAAGTTCAATAACCTTATTAAAAATATTGGAATTCTCTTGTATTTTAGTTTCATTTAATTCTTCTTGGAGATTGATACTATCAAAGTTTATTTTGCCTGGATTAATGCCACAAATTTTAGAATAATTATACTCAATCTCAGGTAGAGTCATGTCTGTATAAATAACTTTCACTGAATTTGTACAATTTACTACATAATATTGTTCAAAATAATATCCTGTCTTTTCGTAAAATAAATTATTTTTTAAATTTAAAGAATTAATATTTGAAAAACATTCATAAGTAACATTATATCTTTCAACAGAACTAGATAAATCAAAGAATTTTGAGAAGGATGATTCTACTAGAGAACATTCTTTTCCATCTTGAATTATGGTTAAGTTTTTGTTAAAGTTTTGAATAGAATAATTAAAATAATCAAAACCACTGCATTGATAATCATTACAAAACATAGGTACAACTATCTCCAAATTTAAGGTATTATTTTCTGTTTCAATAAAGATATTTGAATAAGGAACTGAATGTGCTTGAGAAACCGGGATTATTAGTAAAAAAAGGAAAAATAATAAGATTAAACTTATCCCGAATCTTTTATTGGTTTGGATTATCATTATAAAAAATAAAAATCATAGTGATTTATAAAGATTCTTTTTTAAGGGGGCTTTTTCATACCCCTCAAGGGCACAAGTAAAAAATTCTTTAGAGTATAACTAGAAAGAATTTTATTCGATAAACACAATCTTTAATAATATATTTTTCTTCAGTCTTTTAATGAAAAAAGAGGATATATCTTTTCTTATGCAATTAGTGGAATCTTTAGAAGATTCTGAAAAAAAATTAGAAGAAATTTACAAAAAACAAGATGTGAATGAATTCAATAAAATAAAAAAGTTTATGTTAGAAATGCAATCACAAATCTCAGGATTATTAAAATGATTATAAAAACTTCAATAATGGATTTAAAAGAAAAGATTTTTAGAGAAGCTAAAACTGCTAAAGAAATTAATTCTTTGTATAATGGGTTTGAAAGTAGTAAAGACCCTTCAGAAAAGGAAATGATTGATTCTCAGATTAAATCATTAACTATTGCTCTTAAAAAGAATAACGAGGATTTAAAGACAACACTTCAATCATTACATCTTACAAAAAAATTATCTGAAATTACAAATATGCCAAAACCTCAAAGAAATATTCCCTCACTTCCTGCAACATTAAAACCCCTTGAACATAGCATTACAAAGCCTTCTCTTAAAATAGCTCAACCTATTCCAAAGACTATGGTTAAAAAAACAGAATTTAAATTAACTGATTTAGAAAAAGAAACTTTAAAGAGACTAAGAAAAAAAGAAAAGAAAGTTGAAATTAAAAAAGAAAGAAAACCAAGTCTTTATGTTAGAACATCTAATAAATTCTTTTCAAAAATTTCAGGTAAATTATTAGACAAAGGATATTTTAGAACTATGAAAAGAAATTTGATTAAATCAAATATGCCTTACTTATCAAAGAGCTATGTTTCAATGATGTTTTTTTCATTAATTATATCTTTTTTTGTTGCTTGTGTAATTGTAGGAGTTTTATTATTTGTTAATGTGGGGGTTTCATTTCCTTTTATTAGTCTTGTAACAAGAGGTTTTGCAACAAGGCTTTTAGCACTTTCATGGTTATTGCCAGTTATTCCTCTGGGAACATTCTTAATTATGTATGTTTATCCTGCATTAGAGAAAAAATCTATTGAAGCTAAGATAAATCAAGAACTGCCTTTTGCAACAATACATATGGCAGCTATTTCAGAATCCTCTATAGAACCAAGCAATATATTTAAAATAATTGTTTCAACAAAAGAATATCCTACTCTTCAAAAAGAATTTATTAAATTACTTAATGAAATAAATGTTTTTGGATATGATTTAGTTACTGCTCTAAGAAATCTTGCATTTAATAGTCCAAGTAAGAAACTTACAGAATTATTTGATGGGTTAGCTACAACAATAACTACTGGAGGAGATTTATCTGACTTTTTTGGTAAAAGAGCTCAAACACTATTATTTGATTATAGATTAGAAAGAGAAAAACAAACAAAATCAGCTGAAACATTTATGGATATTTATATTAGTGTTGTTATTGCAGCTCCAATGATATTAATGTTATTATTAATTATGATGAGAATTAGTGGATTAGGTATTTCATTAAGTGCAATAATGATTTCAGTTGTTATGTCTTTAGGTGTAGCAATAATAAATGTCGCGTTTTTAACATTTTTACAATTAAAACAACAAAATCAATAAAATGGCAATAAAAGGTTTTCACTTTGTTGGAATTTTTTTAGGGTTAGTTGTAACAGGATTATCTTTTTTATTTTATGGTGAAGCAATATTTTTCTTTTTAATTGGAATAGGAATTTTAATTGCTGCTTCTCCAATGGTTATAGGAGTTATTAAAAATACTACTGTTGCAAATGAAAAAGAAGAAATGTTTTTAGAGTTTGCAAGAAATCTTGTTGAAAGTGTTAATACTGGAGCTCCAATAAGTAAGAGTATTTTAAATGTTAAAGAAAGGCCTTATGGAGTTTTAGGACCTCATGTAAAAAAACTTGCTAATCAAATACAATTAGGGATTCCATTAAACAAAGCACTTACAACTTTTTCAAAAGATGTTAATAATAAAACAATTTCAAGAGCATTGACTTTAATTGGTCAGGCAGAGAGAGCAGGAGGAGATATTGGGGTTATTCTTGAATCAGTTGCTGAAGCAGTTAGTATGTCAGAAAAATTAAAGAAAGAAAGAAAAGCTGCTATTTCCACATTAGTTGTTCAGGGATATATTATCTTTGTTGTATTTATTATTATTGTTTTAGTTATGCAATTTAGAATTCTTCCAATGATTTCAGGTATTGCAGATGTTGGAGGAGCAATAGGGCTTGGTGAAGGTGGACAGACAATAGATCAATCAGAAATATCAAATGCATTCTTATATTTACTTTTGATTCAAGGACTTTTTAGTGGATTAACTATTGGTAAGCTTTCAGAGAATAATGTAAAAGCAGGGATTAAACACTCTTTTACTCTAATGTTCTTATCATTTATAATTTCAGCAGGAGCAAATCTTTTATTTGGAGCTTAAAATGAATCGTAAAGCATCACATGTGGGAGTAGTTTTATCTTTTGTTATATTTATAACATTTATTATTTTTTTATATTCTATAACTGAACCAGCTACAACTGTTGATAGAGGCAAGGAAGATTTATTAGAATATCTTAAAACAGAATTAATTAGAGATTTTAGTGCAGATATGACAACTGAAACAATTTTGATAAAAGACTCTGTTGTTTCTGACTGTGTTCGTATTGATACTGAAGATGGGGATTTAACTACCATAGCTAAAGATGAAGAAACAGGGAACATCCTAGAGTCGTATTTTGATGGAAATAAAGTAGAAATAAAAAGAAATAGTGCTACTAATTTAAAAGTATATTATTCTGAAGAATTTCCAGAAATATATTCTAGCTTAGGTTGTACTGACTTAAATGAAGAGGATTATGAATTTGGGTTAGTAAGAACAATGGAAGAGATATTTGAAAGTAGAATATTAAACTTTTCAAATTTTATTAATAACTCTCAAGGCTATGATTCAATAAAAGAGGAATATAATATTCCTCCTGGAAGTGAATTTGGTTTTGCTTTTGAAGATGGAAATAGAAATGTTCTTGTTGAAACACAAGATAAAGATGTCTCAACAGATATTTATGTTAATGAAGTAACAATCCAGTATATTGATAACGAAGCTAATATAAAGCCAGGGTTCATTAGGATAAAAGTATGGTGAATAAAGAGCACTAGTAGCTGATTAAAAAATGATAATGCATAATAAAAGAGGATGGATAAAAATTATAGAAGCGTTTATTGCAATATTATTAGTAGCAGGAGTTTTATTATTTGTTATAAATAAAGGGTATGTTGGAAAGAGAGATATTTCTGGTAGAGTTTATGAAGCTCAGGTTGCAATATTAAGAGAAATTGAATTAGAAGAGGGTCTAAGAACCCAGATTCTTAATGCTAATCTAGGAGGAGTTGTACCTCAAGCAGTTTTAGATAAAATTGAACAAAGAAAACCAGATTATTTGACTTGTGATGGAAAAATTTGTGGATTAGATGCTATTTGTGAATTAGATTCTTATATTGAAAAAGATATTTATGCTCAATCAGTTGCAATTGTTGCTGATAAAGATAATTTTGAACCAAGGCAATTAAAATTATTTTGTTGGACTGACTAATTTCTAGAAAAAAATAGAATTTATTTTATAAATTAAATTACCATCCATACTCATTTGCTGAACATAAATTATTATAACCTTTTACATTAATTCCATCGCTTGCTGCAGTTGCAATAGATTTGCATATTTCACTTCCCTCAATATATTCCAATGTTGTACTTGTTCCATTTTCCCAACCAGAACTTTTTCCATTACAATCCCCATCACGTCCTCCCTCTGTCCAAGCCCTTGTTTGAACCTGACCATTAACATATCTTGCTTGAGCATATACTTCTACAAGACTAGTATATGGATAACGGCTAGAAGGATACTCACAATTTGCAATTGGAGTATAAAAAGAAACAGAACCTAATCCTTCAAAAGAAATTTCCCCTAAATTAATATTATCAATTTTATCATTCCAATTTATCTCTCCAACAGAATGCCCAACAACACTTGGACTTGAAGTTCCATAAGCATAAACTAATCCTCCAGCTAAAAGAAACATAATTCCTAGAATCATTAAAACTCCTCTTTTTTCTATTGATATTGTCACCATTTTAATTATAATGGAAAGTAACTTAAATACTTTTCTGCTAAAAAGAAAATGAGATTTAAATATTTAGAACATACTGCAGATATTAAATTCCAAGCATTTGGCGATTCAATTGAAGAAGCTTTTAAAAATTCTGCACTTGCTATGACAAATTCTATGTTTGATGGCAAAGTTAAAAAGAGAATAACAAAAAAAATAAAAGTTCAGGGAAAAGATAATGAAAGATTATTATATGAATTCTTAGAGGAGTTATTATTTTTATTAGATTCTGAAGACTTTATTTTATCTGAAGTAAAAAAGATTAAAATTAATAAAAATAAATTAGAAGCTGAACTTATTGGAGATACTGCTTCAAATTATGATTTTGGTATTGTTGTCAAAGCAATAACATACAATGAGATGTTTGTAAAAAATGAAAAAAAGAAATGGATTACTCAAGTAGTTATAGATGTATAAAGGGAACCAAGGTTCACCCTTCATGAATATAGAATAATTATCTTTTTAAATTTAATAATTCTTAATTTTTTATGGTTAGTAGACAATCTAAGAAGCAAATGCAAGAATTCTTAGTGGAAGCATTAAGAGATGGGGGGTATAATGCAGAACCCAAATCAAGGGAAGTTGTAAGTGGAATTACTACTAATTTAATTGCTGTTGAAAATGGAGGTGTTGTTTTAATTGATAAATATTATCCTGGAAAAAGTATGAATAATTTATATGATATTTTTAAAAGGGAAAATATTGCATATGTTTTTTTAAAAGATGGCGAAACTTTTTTTAAAAATGCCTGGGAGAAAAATTTCTTTAAAAAAAGTCAAAGATTGAGTCTTAAACATTATGATAAGGATGATTTACATAAAATGATTCTTTTTAGGCCAGAAGAAAAATTGATTAGAAACTCTCGGGAGCAAGTTCAATATTATCAGCCAGCTTCTTCAAGATTGCAAGAAGGATTAAGAACTTTTCAGTTTAAGAATGTTAGATTAGATTATAGCCATATTTCTTCTAATGAAAGGTTTAAACCAGATAATAAAAACTCAGAAAAATTATTTATTTGGACAAATGAAGAATTTAGTAATGGAAATTTATGTCTAGATAAGGGTTATCTTGAATAAGTTTATTAAACCTTAAACCTATTTTTTTAGATGGTAGAGTTAAAAAAAGTTTCAGAGAATATATATGAACTTCCTAAAACAGGAAAAATGAATGTTCCTGTAGAGATTTATGCCTCTGAAAAATTAATTCAAGGAATATCACAAGATGAAACTTTAAAACAAGCTAAAAATATAGCTTTGCTTTCAGGGGTATATAAAAAAATTGTGTTATGCGCAGACAGCCACATGGGCTACGGCATGCCAATTGGTGGTGTTGCTGCTTTTAATTTAAAAAAAGCTGTTGTTGCTCCTGGAATGGTTGGTTTTGACATAAATTGTGGTGTTAGAGTTTTAGCAACCAATATTACTAAAGAAGAATTTATGAAAA
>CAZDZI010000005.1:0-33481 GCA_964509925.1 Candidatus Woesearchaeota archaeon
CGTCGCGAGACAGTTTGTATGATATCTACTAGGTGTGTTATTGTCTGAGTGGAACGAGTTTCTAGTACGAGAGGAACGGGGCTTGGGTGCCTCTGGTGAGCAGTTGTCATTTGGCAGGCTGCATAGCTACGCACTGTATGGATAAGAGCTGAATGCATCTAAGCTCGAAGCCATCCGCAAAACGAGACAATTAAAGCCGTCAAAGAAGATGACGTTGATAGAGTTCTTGTGTAAGATTCAAGCTTCGGCGAGAATTTCAGCATAGAACTACTAAAAGCTTTATTGTAATTTATTTAATGACACTTATTCTTCTAGTGCTTATTGATTTGTTTCTTAAAAAAAATTATTTTTAATTTTCAAATACCAATATTCACATATAAATTATTTCTTAGAAAACTTCTTAAATTGATTAATATTAACTAAAATATGAAAAAGAAGGGATTAAAAAATCATAGTTTTATTAAGGCATTTACAACATTCCTAATATTATCTATAATAGTTGTAACAGTAAGCATGTATTTTGTTTTTGATAATCAACTAATTGGTCCAGCGTTTCTTGGGTTAGGAATTATTAGTTTAATTTTCTTAAAAATTGTAAAGATAAAAATATCCTCTGTTTATCCAGATATTGTTTTTGGGTTTATTGATAATGGAGTTTTAGTTTTTGCTGCTGTTCTTGGAGGAGCCTATGCTGGAGTTGCTGGAGCAATAATTGGGGGAGCTGCAGGAAATACAATTACTGACGGTATTGGAGGATTATTTGAAGGTTATGTTGCACAACACCAGAGAAAGTTTGATATTGATAATCTAAGAACAACTATGTCGAGTATGTTGGGAAAAATGTCAGGTTGTTTATTTGGTGCTGGAGCAGGATTAATTCTAGTGTGGATGATTACTTCTTTAATCTAATATATTTTCCAATCTCAAATATTATTAGACCTGAAAGTGAGAAAGGCAATACAAATAACCAATCCTTTAATGTTAAACTAACAACTCCGAATAATGCTCCTAAAGGAGTATATAAGAGAGTTAAATGAAACCCTAAGGAAATAAGAACTGCTAAGTTTAACCATTTATTTGAGAACATTCCCTTTCTTAATAATGGTCTATTACTTCTGCAAGTATAGATAAAAAATAGTTCAAATAAAATTGCTGTAGTTAAAACCATTGTTCTTACTTCTTCTATTGGAAGAGAATTACTATATGAAAAAAAGAAAACAATAAATTCTGCTAGTAATGCTAATACTCCTCCAATTAAAATAAAGCCCCAAATTCCACTTAATATACTTTTTTCACGTCGTGGCTTAGTTTTCATTACATTCTCTTCTTTTTCAAAAACAAGTGATAATGCAGGAAGGGAATCTGTCATAAGATTAATCCATAATATTTGTAAAGGTAATAATGGAAGAGGAAATCTCATTGTTAATGCTAATAAAATTAAAAATATTTCAGAAAAGTTAACTGCTAAAAGATATTTTGTGAATTTCTTTATGTTATCATAAGTTTTTCTTCCTTCTTTTACTCCTTCAACTATTGATGCAAAGTTATCATCAAGAAGAATTATATCTGAAACATCTCTTGCAACATCTGTTCCTCTAATTCCCATTGCAATTCCAATGTCTGCTGACTTTAGAGCTAAGACATCATTAACACCGTCGCCTGTTATCGCAACAGTCTCTCCTTTTTTTTGAAGAACTGTTGTTATTTTTAATTTTTGTTCAGGAGTTGTTCTTGCAAATATTGCAATATCTCCTATTTGTTTTTCTAATTGTTCTTCAGACATCTTTTCTAGCTCACTTCCAACAATAATCTTTCCAAAGATTCCTATTTTATTTGCAATTGCCGAAGCTGTTAAGGCAGAATCTCCAGTGATAATTTTTACTTTTATTCCTGCATCTTTACATTGTTGAATTGCATTTTTTACTTCTGGACGAGGAGGATCAAGCATTCCCATTAAACCTAAGAAAATTAGCCCATTTTCTTGAACCTTTTCTCTTTTAGAAAAATTCTTATATGCAAATCCTAAAACTCTTAATGCTTTTTTCTCTAATTCATAAGATTGTTTTAATAATTGTTTTTTTCTTGTTTCACTTAATCTTTTTATTTCTCCTTTAACTAATTCAAATGCGCATAAAGAAATAATTTTTTCAGAAGCTCCCTTAGAATAAAGTGTATTATTTCTTCCTGAATCTCTAAGAATAGACATCATTTTTCTTTCAGAATTAAATTCAAATTCTTTTATTCTTGGTTCTTTTTCTGTAATCTTTTTCTTACTAATATCTAAATCTAAAGCTAATCTAATAAAAGATTCTTCTGTTGGATCTCCAATAAAAGAATAATTTAGGCCTTCTTCTTCAAATCTAGCATTATTGCATAAAAGACTTGCTTTAATTAATTGGGCTAGCTCTAAATTATTTTTTACATCTACACTTTTCTCATTTAATAAAATATTTTTTCCTTTTTTAATATAAGAAATATTATTTGAGAAAATTTCTTGAACATGCATTTTCTCCTCGGTAAGTGTTCCGGTTTTATCTGAACAGATTACGGTTACGCTTCCAAGACTCTCAACTGCTGGAAGTTTTCTTACAACTACATTTTTCTTTGACATAAACATAGAAGAAATTGCAAATGCTATTGCAAGAACTGCTGGAAGCCCTTCAGGTATGGCGCTTACTGCCAATGCGACTGCTGTAAGAAAAGTGTCTATCTTATCTGCTGCAGTAAAAAATCCAACAATAACAATTATCAAAACTAATGCAAGAATAATAAATCCTAATTGTTTAGAAAAAAGATCTAATCTCTTTTGAATTGGAGTTTTTTGTATTTTTATTTCTTGAAGCTTCTCTGCAATTTTTCCAAATTCAGTTTCCATTGCAGTTGCAACAACGATAGCTGTACCACTTCCCCTAACAACTTGTGTTCCTGTGTAAAGCATATTTATTCTTTCTGCAAGAATTGCTTTTTCTCTGATAGTTTTATCTTGTTTTCCTATTGGAGTACTTTCTCCTGTTAATACTGCTTCATTTGTTTGTAAATTATTTGATTCAAGAATTCTACAATCAGCATTAATCTTATCTCCTGCTTCAAAAATTATAATATCTCCTGGAACAAGATCTTTTGAAGATATTTTAATGTGTTTTCCATCTCTAATTACTGTAGATGTTGGAACTAATAGCTTTCTTAAGCTAATTATTGCTTTTTCTGCCTTATATTGTTGAAAGAATCCTATTGAAGCATTAACAACTACAATAACAAGAATAACAATTGCATCTGTTAAATGCCCTATAATAAAAGAAATTATAGATGCTATAATTAAAATATAAATTAAAAAGGATTGGAACTGGCTTAAGAGTATTTTTAATGGTTCTAAATTATAAACTTTCTTTAATTGGTTTTTTCCATATTTTTGAATACGGTTTTCTGCTTCTCTTTGGGTTAATCCTTTTTCAGAAGAAGCAAGTTCTTGAAAAATGTCCTCTTTTAATGTTGCATGAAACTGCATAAAAATATACAGATAGTAAAGCTTAAAAATGCTATCTTGCTTGAATTTTTGTAAGTTGGGTAGTTAACTACGGGATTCAGTTTTTAATTAATCAAATATCGTGAATAAATCGATATTGAATTCTGAGGAAGGTCCGCCCACCATAATAAAGTCATCAGGGAAATCCTGACTGCTGTGAAGTAGAGCTCTGTTACAGAAACGGCACAGTCGCTTTTGAGCTAGGAAACATGCGTTGAGCTTTGAAGAAGCGGATTTGATGAAACGAATATCTTGACTGGTGCAAGGCTTAAAGCCGCTTAGTCGAATGTTAACAAGTTCGGTCTGCATTGAACAGCGAACTACAGAAGGTGGCCTATTCCCAACTTACATTTATTTTTTAGAAGAAGTTTTTCTAGAAATCCTTTTCTTATGTTCAAATTTATCTAATTCTGCTATCTTTACTAGTGTTTCTAACCCTTCTTTTGAACCAGTATCAATAACTAATGATGGATCTTCTTCATACATAACTGATTGCTCAGTAACACAATTTTCTCCAAACTGATATATTGTGCTAAATGGAAGTTTAACTCTTCTTACACCCAACATTGTCTTTTGTTCTTCAGTAAGAGAATTCTTTAATCCTTTAAAATATTCAGATATTTTTACAACAGCATTTGCAACAGCTGCTGAAGGAATTATTTTCCAAGTAGCTGGATGATTATTTCCTCTTACAATCGTGTATGTTCTTTGATATCTTTCCATATAAATCTTATCTTCAATTACTTTTTAAAGATTTATATTCAGATAGCAACACATTTAAAAGCAAAAGATTAATTATTTCTTGTATGGGATGGTAGCTCAGCGGGAGAGCACATGACTGAAGATCATGGTGTCCGGGGTTCGACTCCCCGTCGTCCCATTTTTTTTCAAAAGGTTTATAAAACAAACTAAATTATATTAAACATGGCAGAAGAAAAAGGGGTAGCATATATTTTAGGTATTGTTAGTCTGGTGTTAGCTTTCTTTCAACCACTTCCAGCAATAATTATTGGTATTATTGGTTTAGTGCAAAATAAAAAAGAGAAAAACAAAACAGCTAAAAGATTAAACATTCTTGCTATTATTATTGGAGTAATTATGTTTGCTATTATAATTGCTATTAGTATTTATAGCATATTAAATGCTGGTATAAATTTTCCTACTTATTAAAAATGAAAAAGAAAGGGGCAATGGAATTAACTATGGGTACAATGGTAACTATAGTTCTACTTGTAATGGTTTTAATTCTTGGGGGATATTTTGTTAATAAAATATTCTTTAGTGCTTCAGGAAGTATTGATCAAATAGATACTGCAGTTAAAAATGAGATTAACAAATTATTTGCAGAAGATGAATCTCGAAAAATAGTATTTTACCCTTCATCTAGAGGTATTGAATTAGAAAAAGGTGTTCAAGGAAGAGGGTTTGGTTTTTCTATAAGAAATATTGGATTAGAAGCAGATACTTTTACATATGATATTCAAGCACAAGAAACAAGTTGTCCTAATTCATTGAGTATAACTCAAGCAGAAAGTTTTATTTCATTAGGAAAAGCAGGAACAATACAAATTCCTGCTGGAAGCATTATGGAAAATCCAAGATTAGTTACATTTAATATTCCTGAAACAGCTCCTCCTTGTGAAGTGAAATATGTGCTTACTATGCAAAAAGGTGGACAGCTATATGGAGCATCATTAGACTTTGATGTTGTAATAAAGTCAGGGTAGAATTTAAAAGATAATCTTTCTTTAGAATACTATGTCATTAAAACTATATAATACACTAGGAAGAAAAAAAGAGGTATTTAAACCAATAAAAAAAGCCCAAGTTGGAATGTATGTTTGTGGACCTACTATTTACAATTATGTTCATATTGGAAATTTAAGAGCATATATTTTTGGAGATATTCTTAGAAGATATCTTAAGTTTTCTGGATATAAAGTTAAAGAAGTTATGAACTTAACTGATGTTGAAGATAAAACAATTAGAGATAGTCAAAAAGCAGGCAAAAAATTAAAAGACTTTACAAAAGTTTATGAAAAAGCATTTTTAGAAGATATTTCTGCATTAAATATTGAAACTCCTGAAGTTATTCCTAAAGCAACAGAACATATTAAGGAAATGGTTGCAATTATTAAGAAATTACTAGACAAAAAGATTGCATATAAGGCAGATGATGGAATTTATTTTTCAATTAATAAGTTTAAAGATTATGGTAAGTTATCTGGAATAAATCTTGAAGAATTAAAAGAAGGTGCGAGTAAAAGAGTTGCTAAGGATGAATATGATAAAGATAGTGCTCATGACTTTGCCTTATGGAAGTTTTATGATAAAAGTGATGGAGATGTTTTCTGGGATACAGAACTTGGAAAAGGAAGACCAGGATGGCATATTGAATGTTCAGCAATGTCTTCTAAATACTTAGGACAGACTTTTGATATTCATACAGGAGGAATTGATTTAGTGTTTCCTCATCATGAAAATGAAATTGCTCAAAGTGAAGCTGCAAATGATAAACCTTTTGTTAAATATTGGATGCATAATGAATGGGTTTTAGTAGATGGAAAGAAAATGTCTAAGTCTTTGAATAATTTCTATAGGCTAAGTGATGTAAGTACTAAAGGATTTAGCCCATTAGATTTAAGATATTTTTATTTAACAAAAATCTATAGACAACAACTTAATTTTACTTGGAAGGGATTAGAAGCATCTAAAACAGCCTTACAAAGATTAAGAAATATACTTTCTGAAACTAAGAATGATAAAAAAACAAATAAAAAATATTTAGATGAATTCAAAAAAGCCATGGATGATGATTTGAATACTCCAAATGCATTACAAGTTCTTTGGAAACTAATCAGAGATGAAAAAGCTCAAGGAAAAATTAATACAATAAAAGAAATGGATAAGGTTTTTGGATTAAAACTTTTAGAAAAAGAAAAAGTTTCTGTTTCTGCTGATGTTAAAGCACTTGTTAAGGAAAGAGATGAAGCAAGAAAGAATAAAGAATGGGATAAATCAGATTCTCTAAGAGATAAAATAAAAAAACTTGGTTATCAAGTAAATGACACTCCTGATGGAAGTGTTGTGAGGAAAATATGAGTGAAGAAATAAACAAAGATTGTCCTTGCACATGGCCTGGATGTCCTAGACATGGAAAATGTAAGGAATGTCAAGAGTATCATCATGCTAATGGTGAAACAACTTCTTGTGGAAAGTAATTTAAATCATTAAATATTAATAATAAAAAGGGGAAAAATGAAGAAATCTAAATCATACAAATACAAAAGTTTTCTAAACTTAAAGTATAAACCAAAAAATACTGATTTAATTATGCAGTATTATATTGATCCTGCTAAAGGTTTTAAGTTTGAAGAAGCTGCTTCTATGGTTGCTGGTGAAAGTTCAGTAGGAACATGGACAGAAGTTAAAACAATGAAGCCTAGAATTGGGAAGATGCTTACTCCTCAAGTATTTTATGTTAATAAAAAAGATAAAAGGGCTAGAATTGCATATCCCATAGAATTATTTGAATTAGGGAATCTTCCAGAAATTCTTTCAAGTATTGGAGGAAATATTTATGGTATGAAATCTGTTAAGGGATTATTTTGGGAAGATGTTGAACTTCCTAAGAAAATGTTAGATAGTTTTAAAGGACCGAAATTTGGAATTGATGGATTAAGAAAGAAATTCAAAGTTCATGGAAGACCTTTTATTGGAACAATTGTAAAACCAAAAGTTGGCTTAGAACCTGGAGAACATTCTAGGGTTGCTTATGATTCTTGGGTTGGTGGATGTGATATTGTTAAAGACGACGAAAATTTAACATCACAGAAGTTTAATCCATTTAAGACTAGATTTTTGAAAACAATTAAGATGTTAAAGAAAGCTGAAAAAGAAACAGGAGATAAAAAAGCCTACTTAGTTAATTGTACTGCAGAAACTGATGAGATGTTAAAAAGAATAAAGTTTGTTGAAAAAAACGGAGGGAACTATATTATGTTAGATATCCTTACTGTGGGTTGGGCAGCATTACAAACTGCAAGAAACCATACTAAGCTTCCGATTCATGCTCATAGGGCAGGACATGCTATGTTAGATAGAGATAAGCAAAGCTTTGGAATGTCTATGGAAGTTATTGCTCAATTAGCTAGAATGGTTGGAGTAGATACATTACATATTGGAACTGCATATGGAAAAATGTCTGGTGGAAAAAAAGAAGTATTGCATATTGAAGAAGAAATTGAAAATCAAATCACAAAACAAACTAAGGAATATCTAAAACAAAAATGGTATAAAGTTAAGCCAGTTTTAGGGGTTGCTTCTGGAGGAGTCTATCCTGGAATTGTTGATAAGATTATGAAATTTATGGGGAATGATGTTGTTATGCAAGCAGGTGGAGGAATTCATGGACATCCACATGGAACTAGGGAAGGAGCAATTGCAATGAGACAAGCAGTTGATGCTACACTTGAAGGTATTTCTTTAAAAGAATATGCAAAAACTCATGAAGAACTTTTAGTTGCCTTACAGAAATGGGGAAATTAAAATGAAATATAGAAAAGCTGTATTTATTGTAACATATTCTAAGACAAATAAAGACGTTGAATATCTTATTCTTAAGAGAAAGCTTCATTGGAAAGGTTGGGAGTTTCCAAAAGGCGGATTACAAGGTATTAAAGAAAAAGTTTTTACAAAAGGTGCTGCAAAAAGGGAAGTTATTGAAGAAACAGGATTAATTCCATTAAAGCTTAAGAAATTTAATATTAAAGGTAAATACAAATACAAAAAACCCCTAAAAGATAGGCCAGGAATTCTTGGACAAGAATATCAACTTTATTCTGCGGAAGTGAAAAAGAAAAAAGTGAATATTAAAAAAAATAAAGATTTGGAACATAGTGATTATAAGTGGGTTGATTATTCAACTGCTTTAAAGAAATTGACTTGGCCAAATCAAAAGAAATGTTTAAAGCTTGTAAATTCTTATTTAATAAAATGAAATTCAGAGAAAAAATACTTGAATCAGGAAAAAAATTAATTTTAGGGAAAAATGAAAAGAATAATGATGAATTAATGAAGTTGTATGAAGGCAAGAGAAACATTATATTTCATACTGCTAAACCAGGTAGTCCTTTTTGTGTTAGTGAAAAAATTTTAAGTGCAAAAGAAATAAAAGAAGCTGCAGCAATTTGTGCTTCAAAAAGTCAGGATTGGAGAGATAATAAAAAAGATATTGTAGTTCATCGGTTTAGTGGAAGAGATGTTAAAAAACCTAGAGGAATGAAACCTGGAACATGGAATGTGAAAAATGCTAAAATAATTAAAGTAAAGAAACAAGATATAGAGAACATAAAATGGTAATTGGAAATATTCAAATAGGAAAACAAGGAATTACAGATAATTTTATTGCTAGTTTGGAAAATCAGTTTAAGAATAAAGAGTGTATTAAAATAAGTGTTTTAAAAAGTGCCAGGCCAGAAGGAAAGGGGGGCAAGGCAAAGGTAAAAGAATACTCTGAAACATTATTGAAAAAACTTGGTCCAAAATATACTTCTAAAACAATTGGATTTGTTATTGCCTTAAAAAAATGGCGAAAAAATAAAAGATAAAAAAATAAAAAAATAAAAAATTGGGACTAACTAGAATCTTCTATTTGAGTCTCTACCACCGCCACCGCCAAATCTTCTTTGGGGTCTTGGTCTATCTGGGTCCATAGGTTTTGCTTCGTTAACTTTTAACTCTCTTCCTTCAACTTCTTTGCCGTTCATTGCTTCCATTGCTTTTTTAGCAACTTCGTCATCTGCAATTGTTACAAAACCGAAACCTTTTGATCTACCAGAAAACTTGTCTTTGATAAGCGCTGCTTCTTCAGGATTAAATTCTGAAAAAAGATTTTTAAAAGCTTCTTCATCAACACTAAAAGGTAAATTTCCTACATATAACTTCATTTTACATTTTCCTCCCTTCTACTTATCTAAATTTGATAGAAATATCCAACTTAAATCCCTTACATTTATCCATTATCTTTCTTGATAAAAAGGGTATTTAAACGTTTTGATGTGTTTGGGAAGGTTTATAAATCATAATTCTCCTATAAAAGTAGGTTAACACGCAGGTGTCTAAATCCGTAAGGATTGCCTAAAAAATCAAAATGAATTCAATATATGAATTAAATGCCCAAGAATACAATTTAAAATTAGCTGAAGCTTTGAAACAAGTTGAAGAGATTCAAGAACCTGAATGGGCTACCTTTGTTAAATCAGGTCCAAGTAAAGAAAGGCCAATAGAAGATCCAGATTTTTGGAATAAAAGAACTGCTAGTATTTTAAGACAAATTTACAAAAAAGGTATTTTAGGTGTTAATAAGTTAAGAACTAAGTATGGAAGCAAACAAAATAGAGGGTATGCTCCAGAGAGATTTAAAAAATCTTCTGGAAAAATTATAAGAGTTATTCTTCAACAAACAGATGCAGCTGGTTTAACTGAACTTGCTAAAGAAATTAAAGGTGTTAGAGGGAAAAAACCTGGAAGACAACTTACTGCTAAAGGGAAATCTTTTATGGAGGAAATCAAATAAAATGCCAATTAAAAATTCAGAGAAAAAATCTAAACTAGCAAAAAAAGCAAGACAAACTAAGTGGGCTCCTTTTTGGGCTGTTTTAAAGAAATTTGGCACAGGGAAAAAAATTCATGCTTCTGCTATAACTAAACATAGAAGAAGTTGGAAAAGAACAAAATTACATATTAAACCAAGAAAAATAAGAAAATCACACTTTGGATAAAATGGCTGAAACAAAAACTACAAAAACTCCTGTAAAGGAAGAAAAAAAGGAAAAAGAATATATTATTCCACTTAGAGAGAAATGTCGGGTTGTTCCTAGATATAAAAAGACTAACAAGGCTGTTAAAAGTGTTAAAGAATTTTTAGCTAGACATATGAAGGTAAGGGATAGAGATTTAGATAAAATTAGATTAGATAGTTATCTTAATGAATTTTTATGGGCAAGAGGAATAAAAAATCCTCCACATAAAGTTAAAGTTAAAGTATACAAAGAAGGAGAACTTATAAGAGTAGAACTTGCTGAGCTTCCGAAAAAACTTGCAGATAAAAAAGCAAGAAAAGATAAAATTGAAAATGCAGCTCTAGAAATTGTAAAGAAAAAGAAAGCAGAGGCAAAGAAAGCTGAAAAACCTGCTGAAGAAGCCCCTAAAAGTGAAGATAAAAAGGAAGAGGAAAAAGAAAAGAAATCAGCAGTTGTTGAAGCTGGGGCAGAAATGGAAAAGGCAGCTGCAAAAAAAATGAAACATACTGCTAAAGGAAGTGTAAAAGCTCCTGCAGTTCAGAGAAAAGCTTTATCTAGATAATAATTCTTAAATTTATATGCCCCACAAATTAATCAAAGAGTTAAAAGGATTAAGTAATTCTAAACAATCAGAAATTCTTCAAGGATTTTTTAAGACAGGTAAAGGACAATATGGGGAAGGAGATATATTTCTAGGAATTAAAGTTCCTATTCAAAGACAAGCTTGTAAAAAGTACAATTTAAGTTTAGAAGCTATTCAAAAACTTTTGAATTCTAAAATACATGAACATAGACTTTGTGCTTTGTTTACATTAGTTGCTAAGTATAAAAAAGTTAAAAATAAAAAAGAAAAAGGTAAAATATTCAAATTTTATATTAAGAATGCTAAGAAAATAAATAACTGGGATTTAGTTGATTTATCTGCTCCAAACATTGTTGGAGATTATTTATTAGAAAATCCTCAGATTAAAAAGATTCTTGAAAAACTAGCTAACTCAAAAAATTTATGGGAAAAAAGAATTGCCATTGTTTCTACACTTACTTTTATTAAAAATGAAAAATACCTAGAAGATGTATTAAAAATATCTTTAATACTCTTAAAAGATAAACATGATTTAATCCATAAAGCAGTAGGATGGATGTTAAGAGAACTTGGAAAAAGAGACTTATTAGCACTAGAATGTTTTATTCAAACATATTATAAAAACATACCAAGAACTACTTTAAGATATGCCATTGAAAAGTTTCCAGAAAAGAAACGAAAAGAATATTTGAGGGGGAAATTTTAATAATCAAATCTTGCTCCAACTCTGAATCCATGAGAGAGATCTTCTAATTCAATTCCTGCTTCATCGATATCTCCTCCCCACCTAGTTCTTTTGATATTATATCCTACATTTGCTGAAAATCTTCCCCATCTTTTTCCTAATTCAATTCCAGCTTTAATTCTAGTCATAATACCATTATATTCTAATTCTAAATTTGAATTAATTGTTTCTTCCCTTGATTCATTAAAAATAATCTTCTTCTGTTTATTAGAAATATTATTTTGTCCTGCCCCAAATTCTGCAAAAAAAGATAAAATATAATCTTTTTTTAATTTTATATCTTTTTCATAACCTAATCTTAGAAGTAAAGCATTCATCTCAACTTCTGATTTGACATCATAAATATAATTTGTTGCTGGAATAAGTCCATGAATTGGATGAACAACAAAACCTGTTGATTCTTGTTCATAATTTCCATCCATAGAAACATCTTTCCTTAAATTGCTTAGTCCAATATACCAATTTTTATTTAAGAAAACATCTGCTTCCAAATCCAGTCTATCTGTTTTAAAACCATTTACTAAAAAATTTGTTTTTAAATCTGACTTTCCTTTGTTGTAACTTAACCCCGCCTTTGTACTAAAAGTAGGGAATGCTATTTCTAAACCATAACCAACTCCATCTAAACTTCTTGAAGAGGATATTCCTCCCACATCATGCATATTTATAGATTCTGGATAAATTTTACTATTATCTTGATTATCTTTCATAGAAGTAGTTTTTTCTATTGATACTCTTGCTCTTGGTCTTTTTTCTCCATCTTCTGCAGGTTTACATCCTCCAAGAAATGAGCCCACTAATGCTAATCCTGTAATTCCTAATTTTTTTAATAAAGTCGCCATTTTATGTAATTTATTTAAATGTTACCCCTTTATAAACGTAGCTAAAAACCCTGCTCCTTAGTTTTTACTTAGCCTTTATAATGAATTTATCTAAAAGAAAATTTTAATTTCCAAGTCTAACTGTGGCATATAATAACTTTTCCCTAGGATCATAGGCAAAACCAATTCCTAATGAATTATTTTTATATAAATTCCAACTATGTAATGGGGAGGATCTCCATAAACTAATTATTGTTCGCAATGCTGATTCGTCCCCTTCTCTTACTGAAGATGCTGCTGTAACCTCTGCTGTTTCTGATGAATAAAGAGGAATAAAATGTCCTACTTTCTGTATGTGAAGCATCTTAATGCTATTTTGAGTTGCTTTAGAAGCTAATTCAAAATCATACATAAATTCTTTCCTAAATCCAACTTGAAGAAGATGATGTAATCTAGGACATAAACTATTCATCCATTCAAGTACCATTAAAATAAAGAGCAATAAAGTTATAAAAGGTTTATTGTGATTAAAATATATGATAAACTTAGAAAAAATTAAGGAAAATAAATCCATTAAAGAACTATTAGAGTTTGGGATAATCAACCTAGATAAATGTTCAGGTCCGACTAGTTTTAGTGTTTCTGAATTTGTTAAAAAAACTTTAGATCTTCGTAAGACTTCTCATTTTGGAACCTTGGATCCAAAAGTTACTGGAGTTCTTCCCGTAGCATTAAACAGGGGTTGTAAACTTACTGGGTTTTTTCTTGGAGAAGATAAGGAATATATTGGGATTATGAGGATACATAAAGATATTGCTATAGACAAAATAGAAAAAGCAATCAAAGAAAAATTCCTTGGAAAAATCATTCAACTTCCTCCTGTTAAATCTAGGGTTAAGAGACAAGAAAGAGAAAGAGAAGTAAAAGCTTTTGATTTATTAGAAAAAGATGGAAAAGATATTTTATTTAGAGCAGAAGTTCAAGGGGGGACTTACATAAGGAAGCTTATTTCAGATTTAGGAGATTATCTTAAAATAGGTGCTCATATGCTTGAGTTGAGAAGGGTTCGTGCTGGAATATTCAGAGAGAATACAATTGTAAGTTTATATGATTTTGAAAAAGCAGTTAAAGAATATAAAGAAGGAAATGAAAAATTATTAAGGGATATGATTATTCCTGGGGAAATTGTTTCTGAAGTTTATCAAGAAGTTCAAATAAAAAAAAGTGTTGTTGGTAGAATTCTACATGGTAGCCCGATTAATGAAAAAGATTTAGAAAAATCTGTTGAAATAGAAAAAGATAAAATAATTAGTGTTTTTTCTGGAGAAAGGTTTATGGGAATGTTTAAAGTAATAAAAGGAAGGAACATCTTTGCTAAATCAGAGTTTGTTTTTCAAGAGATAAAATGAGGGAATTTTTATATATTTCAAAAAATGCAAGAACTTCAGGTAATTTTGATGTAAATAATTTAATGAAAGCTGGGCGAATGGATATTGTATGCCAAATTATAATTATGTCTTTTTTTGTTTCTCACCATACTAGAGAAAATGTTAAATTGCATTTGATATTTGAGGGAGGACCAGATCCCACAAAGCATTTAGAGATGTGTCCTGGGAAGAATTTTATGGAAGATGATGAACACAGAATTGATATTAGTAAAAAAGACGTTGCTGGATTAATCAAAAGAATGCTTTACAAATATAAAAAAGGAGAAAAAAGGAATATTTCTCCAGGTTATTCTGTTGAAAAAAAGAACTTTATCAAAGTTGTTGAAGAATTAATAGATGAGGGCAAGGAAATATACATCCTAGATAAAAAAGGTGAAGATATTAGAGATATAAAAAGTAAAGAACTGGATAATGCTGTATTTATTTTAGGTGACCAAGATGGAATTCCTAAACATCATCTAAAGATTCTAAAGAAAATGAAAGTAAAAAAAATAAGTGTTGGAAACCAAATGTATTTTGCTTCTCAAACAATGACTATTATCCAAAATGAGTTAGATAGGCGAGGCATATAAAACTTAATAAACTAAATCTGCTTTTATTACATATGAAAAAGTCTGTGAGATTATATATTACTGGAACTGTACAGGGGGTATTTTTTAGAGTATTTATAAAAAGTAATTGTGAGAAATATAATGTTAAGGGTTTCACAAGAAATTTAGAAGATGGAAGAATTGAAGTATTTTTAGAAGGAGATGCTAATGATGTAAATAAGATGATTGAATTATGTAAACAAGGACCAAAACATTCTCAAATAAAAAAAGTTGAAATTAAACCAGAAAGATTTCAAGAATTTAATACTTTCAAAATTCTTCATATTTAATAATGATTTACACCAATTCTGACGGAGGAGCTAGAGGCAATCCAGGGCCAGGAGCAATAGGAATTATAATTAGAAGAGAGGGCGAAATTCTTACGAAGCATAGTGAATTTCTTGGAGAAAGAGTTACAAATAATTATGCTGAATATATGGGATTAATTAAAGCCTTGGAATTTGCTTCTCGTTTTACAAAAGACTCTGTTACATGTATCTTAGATTCTGAATTAGTTGTAAAACAATTATTAGGAGAATATAAAGTTAAGAGCCCAGAATTGTTAAAGTTATTTGTTAAAGTTCAACAACTTCAAGATAATTTTAAGAAAATAAAGTATTTACATACTAGAAGAGAAGATAAATTTCAACAACTAGCAGATGAATTAGTTAATCAAGAACTAGATAATAAAGGATATCGTAAATATAAATATCGGAAGAGAAGATAAATATATAAAACTGTTTTTGTATTTTTAATTATGGACAAAGAGAAATTTTTTTGGGCAGACCAAATAGCTGACAATCTAATAAAAAAGATAGGTGAAAAAAAAGAATATGTTTGTGCTTCAGGTATAACTCCTTCTGGAGAAATTCATATTGGAAACTTTAGAGAAGTTATAACTACAGATATGGTTATAAGGGCCCTGAGAGATAAAGGAGAAAAGGCAAGGTTTCTTTATTCATGGGATGATTATGATAGATTTAGGAAAGTTCCTACTAATGTGGATAAGAAATTTGAAAAATATCTTGGTATGTCAATAAGTGATATTCCTTCTCCAGATAGCTCTGAAAAATTCAGTTATGCTGAACATTTTGAAAAGAAGTTTGAAAAAGCACTGGAAAAAGTAGGAATAAAACCAGATTTTGTCAGACAGAGCATGATGAACAAAAAATGTGCTTATGCTGAACTAATCAAAAAAGCAATTGATAAGAGAGACACTATTATGAATATCTTAAATAAATATAGAAAAGAACCTCTTAAGAAAGATTGGTATCCTGTGATTGTTTATTGTGAAAAATGTATGAAGGACTTTACAAAGATTATTAGTATTAAAGGATATGAAATAGAATATGAATGTAAGTGCGGGCATAAAGACAAGATAGACTTTAGAAAAAAAGGTCTTGTAAAAGCTCCTTGGAGAGTTGATTGGCCATTGCGTTGGAAGCATGAAGGAGTTATTTTTGAGCCAGGAGGAGCAGACCATAGTGCTGCGGGGGGTTCATTTGACACAGGTAAAAAGATATGTAAGGAAGTCTTTGGGTTTGATGCTCCAATGTATCAGATGTATGAATGGATTGGTGTTAAAGGAGGAGGAGCATTTTCTAGTTCAACTGGAAATGTAATCACACTTAATGAAGTTGAAGAAGTGTATGAGCCAGAAGTATTAAGGTACTTATTTGTTGGAACTCGTCCAAGCAGAGCTTTTGATATTAGTTTTGATCTAGATGTTATAAAGATATACGAGGATTATGATAAATTAGAAGAAAAATATTATTCTGGAGAAGCAAATCCAATGGAAAAAAGACAATATGAAGTATGTCAATTAAAATTAAATGAAAAACAGCCAGAAAGAACAGGATTTAGACATCTTGTCACATTAGTTCAAGTAAATCAGGCAAATAAATTAAATAGTTTTGGAAAAGAAAGAGCAATCAGAGTAAAGAACTGGATTGATAAGCATGCCCCAGAAGAGATGAGATTTAAACTTCAAAACAAAGTCATTGCTAATTTAAATAAAAAAGAGAAAGAAGCCATGAATGAACTAAAAGAAGTACTAAAAGAAAAAGATTATACTGAAAAAGAATTATTTGATAAGTTTTACAAAATATGTGAAAAAGTTGGAATAAAGAATACAGAATTTTTTGATGCAGCATATAGTGTGATAATTAATAAGAAAAAAGGTCCTAGATTGGCTGCCCTTATACTTGCTGTTGGTAAAAAAGAAATAATTAAATTATTAAACCAAATAAAATAAAATGGGACTAATTGTAAAAAGCAATATCAAAAAAGTCGTGAAAGAGCTAGACAAAGAGAATGCTGTTTCAAGTGTTGCTGAAGAAGTTGGAATGGCTATGGAAAGAAAAGTTGAAGATATGCTAACAGAAGCTATCAAAAGGGCCAAAGCTAATGGACGGCGAACACTACAAGCTCGTGATTTATAAAATGAAAATAGAAAAAAAATTTTGGAAAGTGATAGTATTTACTATTCTATATGTTCTAGCTTTTGCTATTTATTATCTTAGTATTCAAAATTATGAATTTTTATGGTATATTGCTGTGTTGGTTTTTTTCTTTTGTTTAATTTTATTTACACTTAATAAAACAAAATTTGATTTGGTTATTTTATGGGGATTATCAATCTGGGGATTCTTGCATATGTGTGGTGGTGGAATTATTATTAATGGTGATGTTATGTATAACTTGGTATTGATTAAGATTCTTGAGATTGGAGGAAATGTTCTTTTAAAATTTGACCAATTAGTTCATGCTTATGGTTTTGGGGTTACAACATTAGTTGCATATCATTTATTAAAACCTCACTTAAACAAAACAGTTAGTTGGAAAATAGTTTATCCATTACTTGTTTTGGTGAGTATGGGACTTGGAGCATTAAATGAGGTTGTAGAATTTGTTGCTGTATTAGGAATTCCAAACACAAATGTTGGAGGATATGTTAATACTGCTCTTGATCTAGTGTTTAACACAATTGGGGCAATCATTAGTGTTGTTATTATTCACATTAGAAGAAAATATTCTAAAACATATTAAAATATGGAAAAGAAAAAAATAAATTATTCTAGTCAAGGTAAACGTAATCGTGCTGCTGGAAGCAGATTTGAATTAAAAGTTCGAAAAGAATTAGAAGATAATGGAAAAATTGTTGATAAATGGACTAATAATGTTAATTTAGATGAAAGAAAATTAGTCAAGGTAAAAAATCTCTTTCGAGGGAAAAATATACCCATGATGTTGGGTGCTGGTTTCCCAGATTTTATTGTCATTAAACAAATTCGTGAAGCATCTTATGATATAATCGGTGTAGAGGTTAAAATTAATGGTCTTCTTTCAAAAATAGAAAAAGAAAAATGTAGATTTTATCTAAAACAAAAAATTTTCTCAAAAATACTTATTGCAAAGGCCATAAGAGAGGGAAGAAAAATTAATATAAAATACATTGACTTTGAAAAGAAGTATGGAAAGTAAAAAATTACTTTTATTATTAGTAATTCTTATTTCAATTAATCTTATTTCTGCTGGTTGTTCAGATGGACAAATAAATATTAATAGTGCATCATTAACTGATTTAGATCAACTTTATGGAATTGGTCTTGCTAAGGCTCAATCAATTATAGATGCTAGGCCATTTGAAACTCTAGATGATTTAATTAATGTGCTGGGAATTGGGGAAATTACATTAAATAAGATTAAAGAACAAAATCTTGCTTGTGTTGAAAAGGAAGAAAGCAAAACTACTGAAGAACCAAATGAAAAAATCCCTGAAGAAAAACCAGATGTGATTAAAATTATTGGAAATAAAACTCCTAAAGAGAAAAAGATAGTAAAACAAGTTATAAAAATAAATCCAAAAGTTATAAATACTGAAAATTCTACTTCAGAATTAATCAAGGAAGAATATGCATTGATTGGATTGGGCTTTTTTTCAATGTTGATAATTTTCTTGCTTGTATTAAAATTAAAACCAAAAGACAAAAATGAATTTGACTGAAAATAGTTTAAGGGTTGTAATGATTATAGAAGTTCTAGGTAAGCCTCCAGAACATCTAAAAGAAACTTTAGAAACTATGGCCTCAAATATTGGAAAAGAAAAAGGTGTGGAAATTAAAGAAAAGAAAATTAATGAGCCTGTAGAGATGGAAAAACAAAAGGGATTTTATACTAGTTTTATGGAAATAGAACTTGAGATTGAAAACATCATGCAACTTAGCAAATTATTATTCAAATATATGCCTGCTCATCTTGAAATTCTTTCTCCTGAAAACCTTAAGATGAGTAATAACTCTATTGGAGAATTATTTAATGAACTTGCAAGAAGACTTCATGGATATGATGAAATTGCAAGAGTGATTCAAATGGAAAAAAATATTCTTGAAAACAAATTAAAAGGGCTACTAGAAAACAAAGAATCAAAAATTGATAAAACTTCTGAATCCAAGGAATCAGAGCCTAAAGAAGATGAACATTGAAGAAGTCGCAAAAAATATTAAAAGAATGTTATTACTTCATCCTGAAAAAAGAAGGAAAATTCTTGAAAGAGCAGAAAAAGAACTTCCAGAAAAAATTCTAAGAAACATTCCAGAAATTGCATTAAAGCTTTCTTATGACAGGTTAGTATATCCTATTGCTGGGTTAAAATATTCTAAAGGTCCTCCAAAAGAAGAACCCGGAGTATTCACAACTGCTGTTGCTGATTATTTCTTAAGAAATAGATAAATTATTTCTTTTTTCTAACAAACTTAAATAAATCTACTGGCTTTTTTAGACCCTTATATTTTTTGAAATAAAACCAAACTCCTACAAGGATTAATGCTACTAATACTATCCATCCAAGAACCTTCCAAGTAGTTCCTGTTGGTTGTTTCTTGCAACTTCCAATACAACATAAACCATTTTTAGAATAAATCTCTTCACCATTACACTCTTCATCTGTTAAACAAATTACCCCTCCAATTGAAGAAGATTCACAATTCTCTTCTGTTGTTAATTCAGGGCCTGTTTCTTCTGGAGAAAGCTCATAACCTTCTTTAAATCTAATAGACACCCTTATTTCATTATATAATCCTTCATCAGTTATTACTTCTAATTTTCCTCCAATTGAATTTGTTCCTCCTGAAACAATCTTCATATCTAAATTAGCATTAGAGTTTGGAAGGATTTCTCCAAATCTATCTTCAGATAATGTAACATAAGGTTTAAGGGAATCTGAAATCTTTAATTGAACATCATTTAATGTTCCTGTTCCAGTATTATAAATATAAATTAATTTTGTTAAATTATTATAAGTAGGGATTGTTATTTCTAATTCACTAGGTTGAATTTCTACTGCAAATGTTTGGCTTTGCTGAGATTGTTCATCAACATAAAGAGATATTGGTATTTCATAAGTTAAATTTCCATAACTAAATGACATTATCTTTGATGTTGGTCCTGGAAGATAATCTAATCCAAAACTTATATCTTCTTTTCCTGGCTTAATTGAAAACTCATGATTTACATCTTCTGAATAAGTTGCTATTCCTCCTTTATCCCCATTAAGTGTTGTTATAACCATGTTAACATTAATTGATTGGTCTAAAAGATTTTCAAGACTTATTTTAAAAGCATCTTTTGTTACAATAAACCCTGGATTTGGAAGAAAACTAACATACTCTTCTGTTATAGTAAAATTTTTAGTTAAATCTTCTGTAATTTTTTGGCTTCCTTTCATATATGCTATTTCTTCTATTACTAAACTGTAATTTTTTGGATCTTTTCCTGCAAGAGGAGCATAAATATAATAATCATCGTCTATTTTACTTACTTGAGCATCAACAGCTGTTCTTACATGTCCCCTATAAAGAAAAATATTTTCTCTTAAAGGAGGTTGAACAAATTGCCCTGAAAGTTTAGCAAACAATACTCCTTCTCTTCCAAAAGAATCTGACATATTAAATTCAATTGCAGATAATAAAGGCATTACTAATAAGAAAATAAAAACAAACGTGACAATACTCTTTTTCATAGAATCTAAAGAAAAAAGGACTTAATAAATTTATTTGCTCATTTCTTTTAATCTTTTAAGAACATCTCCGAGCTCTCCTGATTTTTTTTCAACTGGTTTTGGACGAGGAGCTCTTTGAGTTGGGGGGAGAATTCTTCTTGGAGTATATCGTCTCATTGGCATTCCTGGACGAGTTGAAGGAGGCCCTCTTGGTCCTTTTGCTGATGCTCCTGATCCTCCACCTTTTCTTTTAAATTTAGAACGTATTTTATAATAATATTCTCTTACTTTTTTCTTGAAAACAATTCCAAGAACAACTAAAATAATTAAAATTAATAACATCCAAATCCACCAATAACTTTTTTCTCCTGAAGTTTTAGACATACAACAAGAATCTCCAAAATCACATTCATAAGCTACTTCCTCTTCTCCTGCTTCACAACCAAAAGGAGCACATCTTCCACCATATGAAACACATTCAGATTCTAAAGCCACTACTTCACAAGTTCCTCCTACACAACACCTCTCTCCAGAAGTAGTATCTGAGGCATCAACTCCTAACCCTCCAACACACTTTTGATTAGAATTACAAATTTCTCCATTTTGTTCTGAACAAGATTGTATTAATTTTGCTGTATCACAACATTTCATTACTCCTGGACACCTATAATCTCCAAGGATATTTCCTTCACAACTTACTTCTGACATACAATAATGTCCAGAAGATTCACAATCTGAAAGTGTTGTTTCAATTATCTTAGGCCAAACAGATGCTAAAATAAAAGCAGTGTCTCTAATATTTCCTTGCCAACATCCTTCTGAATCTTGAACTTCTAAAAGCCACTCTTTTGCTCTTATTTTTTCTGCTGGTTCATCGCTTATTGAATAAAGTGCAACAGCAGTATCATAAAATTTTCCTCCATCTTCATTCCAAAATTTGCTACTTTTTTGTTTTAATAATAAATCATTTCTATAATCGTCTTGAGCAGTTAATAAATATAAAAAAGATTCAGGAAGATATTCTAAATTCTCTTCAGAAGTTGTTGTTAAATATGGCATATAAGCACTCATATCATAACCATTACTATTTAGAACTAATGCTGCCCATAAGCTTCCTTCATAATTGCATTCTCCTCCTTGCATAAAACAAGCTGATTTTATTTTTTCAGTAGTTGTTCCTAATGCAGAAGCAGAGTGAGTTATATCTGGCACGTGAATTATTGAAGAAGTTTTTCTTTTGAATAATAAATTAGTTTGGAATTCTTCGTCACATGAAACTTCAAATTCTCTATCATAACATCCTGGGGAAACTTTAAGCCACCAATCTCCATTAGACAAAGAAAGACAAGGTTTTGCTCCAGTTGTTAGTGTTTTATCTTCTTTAATAATAACAATGTGTGGTGAGCCATCATAAGTAATAGTACATCTTGTTTCTTCATCACTTTCAATTTGTAAATACCATTCTACATCAGAAGGAGAAGTATTTTGAGACATTAACCATTCTTCTGCATTAGTAGTATCTGCTGTTGTTTGACTTAATGCTAAAATTGCTTGAGCTGTTTGTTTTATGTTACATCCTGAATTTGGCCAACACTCTCCACTTGAAGAAGCAGCAATTAATTCATCCTTACATTGACCATTTGCTAATAAAGTGAATATTTTTTCTTCAAGAGCTATAGTGCCACACTTTCCACTTACTTTTGAATCAAGGCAATCATAAGCCTGATCAATTTTTGTTTGAGCATCAGTTATATTTTCTTCTGCAAGAACAAAAGATAAACTAAGTAATAAACTAAACACTAATAATACTACCACACACTTTTTCATAATATAAATAGCTATTTCTTCTTTTTAAATTTAGTGGATTTTTTAGATTTATTTTTAGAGAGATTTTTCTTAACTACATAATTAACTGGATTTTTTATCATCCTGCAAAAGTTATCTGGAACACAAACTCCAATGCCTTGATAAAATTCTTTACAATTTTGAGGCATTATTGGTTTTCTCTTATAACTCCAAATTAACTGACTTTTAATATACCCTTCTTTTAAAGGAACTTCATTTTTCTTATTCCAATCATAAATCTTTTTTTCAAGTTCTTCTTTATCCATTCCAATTGAGCGAAATAAATTAAGTAAAATAAATACCGATCTTTTTCTCCCATCACTAACTCCCTTAAGAATATTTTTTACACAAGGAGGGAATTGTTCTTCTGTGATTTTCTTTAATTGAATTGGTTTAAAATCTGCATATTTACCCTGAATTTTTTCATTTGAAACTCCTGCTTTTATTTCATTATTTTTTGCCCAATCTAAAGCTTCTCTAATTAATTCTCTTGCTTCATTTTCTTTTGAATCAGGAAGAAAATTTTTTATTTTTACTTTTAGTGCATTTGCGTCAATCATTTCAAACTCTCTTATTTTTTCTGCATCAATTACTGCGCTTGATAAAGCAGTTTTTTCATGTAATGAATATGGCATCCTAAACAAATGTCTTGGAGAAACTAAAATTAAATCTAATCCCAGAACTTCAAATAAATCTATTTCAATACTTTGTGAAAAATTATTTGGTTTTGTTTTAGAAGAAACATTACACTTTTTACATTCATAGATTTTATTTGAGTTTTTAACTTCAAATGGAACTCTGCATTCAGGACATTTATATTTCTTTTTATCTTCTGGGAAAATCCTTCTTAATTCTTGTCTATGACATTTTGGACAAAAATGAGTAACAACCTCATATTCTTCTGCAACTTCACGACAATTATTGCACTTTATTCCTTTTTTTATTTTAACATTTTTAAATTGTTCATAAAAATCTTCTGGAAGAAGTTTTATCATTTCTTGTTCAGCCTTAAATCTAATATAGGCAATCATTTTTCTTGGAAGTTCTGGAAATAAATTTTTTGCAAGTTGTCCCCCTATTTCCTTAGGAATTGCTTTCCAGGGAAGAATAATATGAAACCCTTTACTTCCACTATATTTAATCCCAATATTTTTTATCCCATGCTCCTTGAAAACATTAATAACTGCTTCTGCAGCTTTTTTACTATAATCAAACCACTTACAATCAATATCAATTAACAAATCCCATCCAATTCTTAATTCATTTAATTGTTTTACATTCATTCCAGTTTGAATATTTAAAGGGTCTTCCCATAATTCTTCAGAACAATGAAAAGATGTTGCTCCTCTTTTTACAAGTTCAAAGATATCCCCTTGATATTGAAAACTATCTGGACGTTTTCCAAAACCCTCAAAATATCTTGGAGAAATCTCTCTGTTTTTAGAAAATTCAAACATTGCTTTTTGAACCTCTGAATTAGAATAATACAATTTTGTTATATTTCTTATTCTTTTTTCCTTAAAGCTTATTTCAGACATTAGATTAAGGAGTATGGGAAGTTTAAAAAAATACCCTATACTTGACAATAGTAATGCTTAAAAGTTAGAGTAAATTTTGATAACTATGCTAATTAAACTAGATACTCCACAGATATTATCAAAGGTAATTGACATTATTTCTGAATTAGTTTTAGATGTTAGAATTAAGGTTAATGAATTTGGAATGAGTATTGTGGCTATTGATCCTGCAAATGTTGCAATGATTGAATTTAAACTTCCAAGAAGTGCTTTTTCTCAGTTTGAATCAGGAGAAGAAACACTAGGAGTTAATCTAGATGGTCTTAAAAAAATTCTAAAGAGAGCTGGAGCAAAAGGTTCTGTAATTCTGGAAAAAAGAGACAATATGTTGGATATTCACATTCAAGATAGAATTAAAAGAAATTTTAGTTTAAATCTTATTAATCTAGAAGGAGAAGAAAAAGAAATCCCTTCATTAGAATTTGTTGCTAAAGTAGAAATGGCTTCTGTTGATTTTACTGATTCAATTGATGATTGTGCTGTTGTTGCAGATGCTTGTTCATTTATTGCAGATGAAAGAGGATTTGTTATTGAAGCTAAAGGTATGAATTCTGCTCGTTCAGAATTTTCAGGGGATGAAGCTAAGATAGAAGCAGAAAATTGTAAATCTCGTTATAGTCTTGAATATCTTAAAAAGTTTACTAAAGGAGCTAAACTTTCAGATAAAACAATCATTAAGTTTTCTGGAGACCACCCATTAAAACTTGAATTTAAAGGCGAGCATCTTGAACTTAATTTTATTCTTGCTCCTCGAGTTGAAACTGATGATTAAGCAGTCTATTTTTATTATTTAGTAAGGTTTATATATTGTTTTTTGATAGTAATATTAAGTAAAATTTAATATATTAAGTCTTACAAAGTAATACTATGAAAAAGAGGATATCTGCAACTGTTGATGACGAGATTATAAAAAAAATAAAAAAACTTCTCAAAAGAAGAAAATATCGAAATAAATCCCATGTTATTGAGGAGGCAATTTATCAATTAAAATGAAAAAACAAGGACAAATAACTATTTTCATTATCCTAGCTATTTTAGTGGTTGTAGCATTTATTTTATTTTTTATGTTTAAAGATTCTTTAGGAATAACGGGAGGAAGCGCAACTGAAACAAATCCTCAAAGATACATTGAACTTTGTGTCGAGGAAGATATGAGAACTGCTATTAATACTTCACTTGCGCAAGGAGGATTTTTAGAGCCTAAAGATTACAAATTACATAATGATATTCCTGCAACTTATTTATGTAAAAATATTGGATTTTACAATCCTTGCATTAATCAGCATCCAATGTTGCTTAATGAAATAAAATTAGACTTAAAAAATAAAATTAAACCTGTTGTAGAAGATTGTTTTATTGAACTAAAAGAAAATTTTGAAAAAAGAGGATATAATGTTGTTCTTGGAGAGGACAAAGGAATAAATGTGACTCTTGCTCCAGAAATAGTTTATTTAGAAATTGACAGAAGTGTTTCAATTAGTAAAGCTGAAGAAAAAGTTAGTTTCAATGAAATGAAAATTCCTTACAAAAGTTCATTATATAATTTAATAAAAATTGCAGTAGATATTGTTAGAAACGAAGCAAAGTTTTGTTATTTTGAATATTTAGGATACATGAATCTTTATCCTCGTTATCTCCTTCATATAAAAGTATTTTCAGATTCAAGCAAGGTATATAGTATTAAAGATAAAAATACTCAAGAAGAAATGAATATTGCTGTTAGGGGGTGTGCCTTAGGATGATGTTTTGGAAAAAACCATATGCCAGAGTAATGATTCAGATTTTTTTAGTTGTAAGTATGAGCATTGCATTTTCATTTATTGTTAATGAAGGAGAGAAAAATTTAGTTTCTGCTGCAGAAGTTGGAGATTTTATAAGTACCTGCATTGAATCTAATGAGGGAACAATTTGTCAAGAATTTTTAAAAGAGGATTGTAATTCTAATTGTAAAGAAAGTTGTATTGAAAATTCAAGAGATAATGTCCCAGAATGTGAATTAGGAACTTGTTATAATCCTGTAGAAGGAGATTGTTTACCTAATTCTCCTAAAAAATCCTGTGAAGATTTTGGGGGAGAATGGAATGAAGATGTGGTGGGAAATCTTCCTGAATGTGAATTAGGTTGTTGTCTTACAGGAGAACAAGCTAGCTTTATTACTGAACAAGGATGTAGAAGGATAAGAGAAACTACTGGAATCCTTACTCAATTTAAACCAGAAATAAATGATGAATTAAGTTGCTGGCAAGAAGCAAGAGCTCAGAAAAAAGGGGCATGTATCTTAAGGGAAGGGGAAGGAGTGTGTAGACTTCTTACCCAAAGAAGATGCTCTCAATTAAATGGAGATTTTTTTGAAGACTTTTTATGTTCTCATCCAGATTTAGAAACTGATTGTGAAAAACAAATTTCTACAAATTGTATTGAAGGAGAAGATGAAATTTATTGGATAGATAGTTGTGGTAATAGAGAAAATATTTATGAAGGAAGTAGTTCAAGTCAAAAAGATCATAGTTGGAATGAAGGAAAAATCTTATTAAAATCAGATGCATGTTTTTTGACAGATTCTAATTCTGATGTTTGCGGAAATTGTAATTTACTGGGAGGTTCAACTATTTGTGGGGATAAAACATTTTCAGAAAGATTAAAAGATGGTGAACAAGATGTTGTTTGTAAAGAAGCTTCTTGTATTGATGAAGAAGGGAATATAAGAGAACACGGAGAGTCTTGGTGTTTTTACCAAGGAGCTGCAAATCCTGATGAAGGAGATAGAGGATATTTAAGATCTGTTTCAACTCCTGGAAGTAAAAATTTTAAATTATGGTGTTATGAAGGAGAAATATCTAATGTTTCTTGTGGAGAAAGAAGAGATAAAATCTGTGAAGAATCTCAAGTAGAAAAAGCAGACGGGGGCACAATAAGTACTGCTATGTGTAGAAGTAATCTTGCAGACCAATGTATTGGATATAACTTTGAAGATGATGGGATGGAACTATGTAATGAAAATCCAGATTGTTATGCAAAAAAAGTTGATGTTTCTCAGTCAAAATTTAAATTTAATTTCTGTGTTCCAAAATATCCTAAAGGATTTAATATGGAAAGCTCTTCACAAGTAGCAGAAGATACTTGCGGGATTGCTTCAATGACTTGTAATGTTGCAAAAATAAAAAAAGTTGGAAAAGATAAATGGATAAATAAAGGGTGTTTAAGGGAAGGCTTTACAAAACAGATGAATGATTTTTGTATGTCTTTAGGAGATTGTGGTGCGAGTGTTAATTATATTGGAGAATTTTCAGATTCTGGTTATAGGATTAAAAAGGCTCCAAAATTAGGGAATAGCTACATCCAAAAACTAAAAACTTATTCTATTCCAAATCCTCTTGACTTCATTAAAAGTGCTTCAATACTTTCATTTGTTGGAAGTTTAGGGCTAGGAAATAAAGGAGAAATTCCTAGTGATTGGGAGGATGAAGGAGATATTACTAAAGAAGAAGGGTTTGAAAGCTTTTTACAAGGCGCAGGTTTTGGGGGGATGGCATTAAAATCTCTTGCACCAAGTACTGGTGCATTCGCTCCTTTTGTAACAGCAATTGCAGGTGCAGCAATTGGAGCTGCTATTGCAGGGTATGCTATTGAAAAAACAGGCATTAGTGCAGGAATAAGTCCTGCATTAGCTTATGCTTTAATTGGAACTGCAGCAGTTGGAGGAGCAATGGTAGCTCTTGCACCTACTGGACCAGTAGGATGGATAATCATAGCAGTGGTGTTAATTGTTATTGGTGTTTTAAAATTAGTAGGAATAGGAGATGTAAAAATATACAAAGTTACATTTACCTGTAAAGCTTGGCAACCTCCAACAGGTGGAGAAGATTGTAGTAAATGTTATGATGATGACTTAGGTTGTTCAAAATATTCTTGTGAAAATTTGGGAGCTGGATGTAAATTTGTAAATGAAGGCAGTATCTTTGAAGAATGTAAATATGTTCCATCAGATGCAAGTCCCCCACAAATTAATCCAAATTATGAGGTATTAACAGAAGGGTTTAGTTATGAAAATATTTCTAATAAAGGATTTAAAGTTGCTGCCCCCACAGAAGGAGGTTGTATTCCTGCATTTACTCCAGTAACTATTGGATTAACACTTAATGAACCAGGAAGATGTACTTTTTCAGTTGAAAATGTTGCATTTGATGAAGGAGAGATTCTTGGTTTTTTAGATGAAGGAGAATATAATCCAGAAGACTTTGGCCTTGGAGATGAATTTTTAGGATTAATAGGGGAAGACGATTCATTGCAAGATTATGATGAAGATGAAGATTTTCAAATAGACCCTGGAATGGATGAATTTTATTTTGGAGGAAATAATTTATTTTTAGAAAATCACACTCATCCAATATATCTTCCTAGTCTTGGAAGTTTAGGAGTTGGAGGATTTAGCCCAGATAGAAGAGTTGATTTTGAATTAAAAATAAGGTGCGAAGACACAGATGGAAATAAAAATCCAGTAGATTATGTCATAAAAACTTGCTTAATGCCTGAAAAAGATATTTTTCCTCCAATAGTTATGACTTATGACCCTTTAGATAATTTAACAAACCATAATTCATCAGAACAAAAGATTTCCATTTATACTAATGAACCAGCTGAATGTAAATGGAGTTCAATGGATAAAGATTATAATAATATGGAAAATTATATGGAATGTGAAAATGAACCAGAAGATGTAAAACCAAGAGGATTTGAATGTTCTACAAATCTTGCTGTGAATTCTGAAAATATTACTTATTATGCTCGTTGTTTAGACCAACCATGGCTTAAGGGAACAGAAAATGAAAGTGAAAGACATGCTATGGAAAAGAGCCATGTTATTAGCTTGAAAAGAAGTGAGCCATTAGAGATTATCTCTCTGTCTCCAAAAGATAATGAAGTTTTAACATTTGGTACTGAACCTGCTTCATTAAAAGTTGAGATTAAAACTTCTGGTGGAGGATATAATGGAAATGCGGAATGTTCATATTTATTTGAAGAAAATTGGATTACTCTTGCAGACACTTTTGATGATGAGCATGAACAAATATTTAATCAGTTTAGTTCAGGTAAAAAAGAATTAAATATTAAATGCGAAGATATTATTGGTAATGTGGCTTATGAAACTTCTAATTTTAAAATTGATATAGATAATACAGCTCCAGAAGTTGTAAGAGCATATTATGAATTAAACAACTTAAAGATTATAACTAATGAACCAGCTGTTTGTTACTATGATTATTATGGTTGTAATTTTGACGTAGATAATGCTAGTTCAATGACTTTTGGGCTTTCTACAACTCACTCTACTGACTGGGAAGTTGGAAAAACCTATTATATTAAATGTATAGATACTTGGAGAAATTGGAAATCTGGTTGTTCTAAGATTATAAAACCTGGAGAGTTTTAATTCTTCAATAGTAACAAATAATAAGATTTAAATAGTTTAAATTGCTGGAAAAAATATGAAAAAAACACTTACTAAATTAGCACTTTTAGGAACAGGCTTAGCACTTGGAGGTTTAGCTAGTTCTGGCTGTGTAGGAGAACAACTTGCAGGAGAAATTGGGCTTGGTTTAGCAGTTGGTGCTGCTGAACAGAAAATTGCTCATGAAGTTAATTCAAAACAAACAAATGTTAATGTTTACAATCAAGGAAATGGTCAAGAAATTCCCCTTACAATGGTAAGGGAATATTATATTGATGAAAATTTTTTAGATGGTACTGAAAAAGATAAAAAAGAAGCTAGATCTATCTATAAGGCTCTTGTATTAGAAACCCTATACCTTAAAATGAAAACTCGAAAAGAATTTTATGACAAACTAAAAACCATTGATTTAAGTTATTGCTCAGAAGGATTTAAGGAAAGTTTTGAAAAATATATTGAAGAATGTAAAAAAAGCACTCCAAATGTTGTAAAGAGTTGGGGGAAAGTGATGCAAGAAGCAATAAAAGAAGGGGTTAGACCAAAAAAATAATATGAAAAAAACACTTACTAAATTAGCACTTTTAGGGGCAGGAGTATTGGCTACTTCTGGTTGTATTGATCAATGGACTCCTCAAGGACATGCTCTTGTAAATAATATATTACATACTGCAATAAAACACGGAGTTACAAGAGCTGTGAATCCTCAACAACCAGCTCAAACAAATGTTTATGTTCAAGGGAATCAACAAGTTCAAGAGGGAGGTTGGCAAGTTCAAGGAGATTGGCAAGTGCAAGTGCCTGCTCAACCAGAAAGAAGAAAAACAGATATTCCTGAAGGAATTCATTCCTATACTTCTCTGAAAGATAAAGATGGCGATGGAAAAATAGATACTTTTGAATTAGAAAAATATGATAAAACAAAATTTGATGTTCAAGACCCAGGAGAAATTATGTTTTTATTTAATAAGGGAGATTATGAAGGGGAAATAAAATGGTATATTCAAGAAGGTTGGGAATCTAAATTACCTAAATATCCTTCTCAAACTCAAAAAGGGAAAAAAGGAGAAATTCAAACGATAATTATGAATAAAGAGGTATTGAAGAGGAATAATAAGTATAAAATTACTACAGTTACTGATGATGGAAAAGAATATGCGATGAAGATTGAAATTGATGGAATAAAATTTTGGAATGAAAATACTCCTCAAGGAATTTTTGTGTATAATAAATGGGAAGATAAAGATAAAGATAGAATTAAAGAAAAAGATGAATTAAAAGGTTTAGGAAAAAGGGTATTTGATTTAAGTAAAGAAAATATGTTTGTACTCTTTCACTATCCTAATCAAAAAGGAAATGTAAGATTTAGATTATATGATGAAAAAGGCAAATTAATTAGAGAAACAACTGACTATAATTCTGGGGAATTTGTAAAAGGTAGATTTACTGGTCCAAAATCCCCTTTAAATCCTAAAGGAGATTTTATGGATTATTTAAAAGATTCTGGTCCTGGAAAATATAGAATAACAGCAAATGCAGAAGGGGTTACTAATGAATATGCTATTAATGTTGAAGTAATTGGGAATGAAAAATCACCTAAAGTTAAAACTCCAGAAAAAGTTGAACCTAAAGCTGAATCTTCTAAAGAATAAACTATTTTTTATTTATAGTAAAAAGTTTATAAATCACAAAATCATATTATTTTAATGAAAAAGAGAGGTCAAGTCACTATATTTATTATATTAGCAATTGTAATTGTTGCTATGGGAATTCTTATTTATATGTTCTATCCACAAATTAAAAGTGCCTTAGGGTTTGAACAACAAAATCCCAATGCATTTATTCAAAGTTGCTTGCAAGATAAAATTAAAGAAACCGTGAGTATTTTAAGTCCACAGGGAGGGGTTTTAGAACCAGAATTTTACTATACATATCAAGATGATAAAATAAAATATCTTTGTTACACTAATCAAGATTATGAAACCTGCACAGTTCAGGAACCTATGTTAAAACAAACTACTGAATCTGAAATTAAAAAAGATATTAATGAGGAGGTTAAAGAGTGTTTTGATGAACTTGAAAGCGCATTTAGGGGAAGAGGTTATCAAGTTGATTTAAAGAGAAAAGAATTTGCAGTTGAATTACTTCCAAAAAGAATTGTTACAAGATTTAACTATACTCTATCATTAAAAAAAGGTGATGAAACTGAAAGCTATAATGAATTTATGATAGTTTTAAACAATAATCTTTATGAATTGATTTCTATTGCTAATAGTATTGTAAGTTATGAATCCACCCTGGGAGATATTGAGACTACAACCTATATGGATTATTATCATGATTTAAAAGTTGAAAAGAAAAAACAAACAGATGGAACCACAATCTATATACTTACAGACTTAAATACTGAAGACAAATTCCAATTTGCTTCAAGAAGTGTTGTATTCCCTCCAGGGTATTAAAATGAAAAAAAATAATTTAATTAAAATCAGTATTTTTTTCTTAGTTGGAATTTTTTTAATTTCAATGGTTTCTGCTGAAATTTCTTATTGTTGTGAAAAAACAACTTATGGTGCTTGGTGCCAGAATGAAGAACAAGAAAAATGTGACAGTGATTTTACAATTGCTCCAACTTCTTGTGAAGCTAGTAGTTTTTGTAGACAAGGATGTTGTTATAATAGTCAAGAAGGAGAATGTATGGAAAATACTCCTCAAAAAGTTTGTTTAGAAAAAAATGGTGTTTGGAGTGATAACCCTAATTGTGAAATTCCTCAATGTGAATTAGGTTGTTGTTTAATTGGAGACCAGGCAGCATTTGTTACTCAAACTCGTTGTAAAAGATTATCAAATTTATATGGATTAGAAAATAATTTTAGAACTGACATTGAGGGAGAAACTCAATGTATTTTAAGTGCTACCTCAGATGTTGAAGGTGCTTGTATATTTGTTAAAGAATTTGAAACAACTTGTAAAAGAACAACTAAACAAGAATGTAGTGAACTTAAAGCAACTAGCGAAGATGACGTTGATTTTTATGAAGGAAAGCTATGTTCTAGTGAAGAACTTGGAACTAATTGTGCTCCTACTGATAAAACAACTTGTGTAGAAGGTGAAGATGCTGTTTTCTTTTTAGATAGTTGTGGCAATTTAGCTAATGTTTATGATTCTACTAAAAGAGATAGTAAAAATTATTGGGCAGAAATAAAAGATGTTTCTGAAAGCTGTGGTTATGGAACAAATGGAAATCCTAGTTCAAGAACATGTGGTAATTGTGATTATTTTCTTGGAACAACTTGTAAAGAATATGAAAGAGGTACAGATGCTGGAGCCCCAAATTATGGAGATAATATTTGTAGAGATTTAGGGTGTTCTTATGAAGGTGATAGATATGAACACGGAGAGTCATGGTGTGCTATTGTTTCTGATGGAGAAATAATTATTGGTAAAGATGATACTTTTAATGAAAAAAATTTACAAGAAAAAAATAGCCCTGGAAGCAGATACTTTAGATTACTTTGTTATAATGGAGAAGTTCTTAATGAGCCTTGTGCGGATTTTAGAACAGAGGTTTGTATTCAAAGCAATATTGGAGAGTATAGAGTTGCAGCTTGTAGAGCAAATAGATGGCAAGATTGTGCTTCTCAAGGAGATACAAAAGATTGTGAAAATGAAGCTAAAAGAGATTGCCAATGGATAGAGATAGAAGACATTATGTCTGGTTGTGTTCCAAAATATTCTCCAGGATATAATTTCTGGGAGGAAAGTGAAACTGCTTGTGAAGCAGCAAATGTACAATGCAGTATTTCTTACGAACAAAGACTTTTACAAAAAGAATGGGATTGTGAAGAAAATTGTAATTGTGAAAAAGATTCTTGGGCAGAAAAAGCAAATAAACTTTGCGGGTATATGGGAGATTGTGGGATTAAAGATAACTTCTTAGGGTATGAAGGATTTTTCGAGATTAAAGATTTACATAAAGTAGGAAAATTAAAGAAAGAATAAAAATGAATAAATATGGAAAAATAGCAATACTGCAAATAATGATTTTATTAGTTGGTGTAGTAGCTTTTGCTTATATGATTGGGATTGCTAATATTGGGTT
>CAZDZI010000006.1:0-25522 GCA_964509925.1 Candidatus Woesearchaeota archaeon
AAGTATACAAGCCTTTGAAGCTTGTGACCCAGGTTCGAATCCTGGAGGGGCTATTATTCAAATCCACACAGTGATTTGCATAAGGGGCTATTAATGTTTATACCTACCACGTTTTTCTACTGCTTTTAATCTTTCAAGAACTTCTTTGTTCTTGTATGCTTTTTCAAAAGCTTTGAATAATATTTTCCAATTTGTAAAATGTCTTGCTTCTAGTGCTTGTTTTAGAACATGAATATCTACTGCTTTGTCTTCTGGTTTTGTGCTGTGAAATCCTAGGCCGAAATCAATAAAGAATATTTCTTTATTTTTGAATATCATATTACTTGTTGTTAAATCTCCATGGATAAGTCCTGCATTGTGAATTTTTGCTACTGCATTTCCAATTTCTTGAAGAAGTTTTTTTTGTTCATCTAAAGGGAAGTTATCTAGTTCTTCTGAGAGTTTATTTCCATTGATAAAATCCATTTCAATTTCTTTTGTTTTTTCATCTTCTTTGATGTTTCCTGGAATTGGAATTAGTTTAGATGCTTTTTTTAGTAATTTTGCTTCAGCTTTTGTTCTTCTCTTTCTTATTTTTTCATCTAGGATGGGAATTCTATATGATTTTTTAATACGTCTTTTTATTATTGTATTGTTTTTTTTATCTAAGAATATTTTTGCTTCTGCGCCTTGTTGTAAGACACCTAACGGTTTCTTCACAGTCAACTTCCCTTGAGATTGCTTCACGAGTGATTTTATCTTTTCCATGTTCTTTTTATAATAGTTATATTTATAAATTTAGTTTAATATGTTTTGTTATGAAATTAGAGGTTAATATTGATAAGAAGTATTTGATGATTATTTTAGGAGTTATATTTCTTTTAGCAGGAAGTGTAGTTTATGCTTATGGTGGAAGTCAGCCAAGCGTTGTAGGACATAGTGCTGGGGAAGTAGAATATACTTGTTCATGGCATACTTTGTATTCTGACACTCATGCATATTCTGGAAAGTCAGTACAAGATCATTTGTGTCCTGATGGGAAGTTTTTAAATGGGATTAAGGTTTATTATCTTGATTATACTGGAGGTAGTGCTTCAGATGGTACTTATGTAAATTCTCTTTATTGTTGTGGTTAAGTTAGCAAATTATAATTAAAATCTCATTATTTTCTTTTTACTAAACTTTTTCATTAATTTTTGCATTTGTTTCTGATTCATTCCACCAGACATATCCCCTACACCACTTTTCATCATTTCACTTAGCATTTTATATTGTTTTAATAGTGATTTAATATCTGTTTTATTTACTCCAGCTCCATTTGCAATTCTTGTTATTCTTGAAGGTTGTTTTTCAAGAATTTCTGGATTTTCTTTTTCTTCTTTTGTCATTGATTTAAGAATATGTTCCCATTTTGCAATTTTTGTTTGTTGAGAGTCTAGAGCTTTTTCTGGAAGTTTGGCTTTTCCTAAGCCTGGAATCATTGATTTTATTTTATCTAATCCCCCAATTTGATTCATTGATTTAACTTGTTCAATTACATCTTCAAGACTTATTTTTCCTTCTTCTAATCTTTTTTGCATTTCTTCTTGTTCTTTTTCTCCTGTTACTGAGTGGATTTTTTCTATTAGAGAAGATAAGTCTCCCATTCCAAGAAGTCTTGATAAAAATGATTCTGGGTTAAATTCTTCAATGTCATTAATTTTTTCTCCATTAGTTATGAAATATACTCCTGCATTTGTTTCAGCACAGGCAGTTAATGCCCCTCCTGCTTTTGCAGTAGAATCCATCCTTGTGATTATTACACCAGTAATATTTAATGCTTTTTTGAAATCTTCTGTTTGTTGTTTTGCTGCTTGTCCTATATCTGCAGGCATTACAAGAATTGTTTCTGTTGGTTTGATTTCTTTTCCTAATTCTTTGATTTCTTTTGTAAGTTCTTTATCTAGGTTATGTCTCCCTGCAGTATCAATTAGAACTAAATTGTATTTTTTTAATTCTGGAGCAAACTTTTTGTAGGTTTTAATTGCATTATTTTCTTCCATATCTACAAAAGCAGTTAGATTATTATTTTTTGCTAGTTGCATTAATTGTTCTTTTGCAGCAGGACGATGAACATCTAATCCTAATAAGGCCACTTTATTTCCTCTTTTTGCAAAATAATTTCCTAGTTTTGCGATTGTTGTTGTTTTTCCTGCTCCGTATAAACCAAGTAGTATAATTTTATTTTGGCCTTTTTTGAGTTTTAATTGCTTTTTTTCTCCAAGAATTTTTGTTAGTTCATCATGTAAGAGTTTTATTACATGTTCTTTTTTTTCTATTCCTTTAATTCTTTCATTTAGTGCAGCTTGTTTAATTTTATCTGTTAATTGTTTTACAAGAATAATACTAACATCTGCTTCAATTAATGCTCTTTGTAAGTCTCTGACTATAGAATCAACCATATTTTTATCTAGAAATATAGCGTTAGCTATCTTATCTGTAGCTTTTCTAAGTACTTCTCCTAATCTTTCTAACATTTGTAAGACACCTATACGGTTTCTTGACAGTCAACTTCCCTTAAGTTAGCTTCAGGGGTGATTTTGCAAGGTTACCTTATTTTATTGAGAAATAGTAAGTTTTTAGTGTTTTTGGTTACTCTAAAATTTCTGCATCTTCAAGAATTAAATCTGCAAATCCAGTATATCTATCTGCTCCTGCATAGTATAGTCTTAGGGTGTTCTTGTTTAAGGGGATAATTCCACAGCCAAAAACAACATTATTTACTTCTCCTTGTTTTTCCCAGTTTAGTTCAGGAAAAATTAAGGGAGTTTCAGAACGTTCTAAAATTTTTAGAGGATTATTTATGTCTAGAAGAACATAGCCCATGCTATAGATATTTTCTCGTTTATCTGCTCCATGATAAATCATAAATAAACATTCTCCATATTTTTCATGTTTTATTTTTATTGGAGGAGTATTTGCACCAATTCTTGAACCATCCCACATCTTTTCTCTTGGGGATAAAAATTCTTTTAAATCTTTGAATTCTTTGAAGTCTGTTGTTTCAGAAATAAGCATTTTAGCACCAGGAGTTTTAATTGGATATAATTTGCTGTTGAATGGACGATGAATAAGGTAATATTTTCCATTGTTTTCAAATATTACACAATTTTTATTATTATCAAATTTGTCAAGAATGATTCTTCTATCATAATATGTTTTGAAATCTTTTGTTTTAGCTAATCCAACTCTTGTTACGTTTGTTCCATTAATATATCCCTTAAATGCTGTGAATGTTATGAAATATTCTTCTCCTATTTTTGATATTCTTGCATCTTCTACTCCTGATAAGGAATCTGCATCATTATCTATGAAAGGAGTTTGATCTAATTTAAAATTTTCTTTATCTTTACTTCTTGCGATATGCAATTTACTTTTATTGTTTTTATAACGAATAGTCAAAAGAAGAATTGTTTCATTATTGTATTGAATTGCTCCAGGATTTCTTATTGAAGTATATTCTTCAAAGTTGTCTGGTGAAAGAATTGGAAAGGGGTTTTTTTTAACATTAATTTTCATTGTTTAATCCTAGTTTATCTATGAATTTCTTTTTATTAAATGGTTCTATTTTATCATATTCTTGGCCAGTACCAAGATAGAGAATTGGTTTTTTAGTTACATATCCTACAGATAATGCAGTCCCACCTTTTTCATCAATATCTGCTTTAGTAAGAATTATTCCATCAATATGAATTGCCCAGTCAAAACTTTTTACTTGTTCTATAGCATCATTTCCAGTTATTGATTCTCCAACAAATATTTTTGTATCAGGATTTGTTACTTTTGCAACTTTTTCTATTTGTGCCATTAAGTTTTTTGAAGTATGCATTCTTCCTGCTGTATCTATTAAAACACAATCTATTTTATTTTTTTCTGCATATTTTACTGCATCAAATCCTACTGCTGCAGGGTCTGCTCCATAATCATGAGCAATAACTTTAACTCCAATTTTTTCACCATGTTTTTTTATTTGTTCTATTGATGCTGCCCTAAATGTATCTGCAGCAGCAATAACACAGCTTATTTTTTTATTTTTTAGTGAATCTGCAATTTTTGCAATTGTTGTTGTTTTTCCTGTTCCATTAACTCCACAAAAAAGAATTATGTAGGGTTTTTTCTTTTTTATTTTGTCTAGGAGGTTATATGGTTCAATTAAAATTTCTTCTATTATTTCTTTAAACGAATCTTTAATTTCTGATTCAATTTCTTTTTTTAATAATTCTTTGCCCACTATTTTTTCTTTTAATTCTTTGATTATTTTTTCTGCAACTTCTAGTGCTACATTATTTTCAAGAAGAAGCATTTCAAGTTCTTCAGAATAAATATCAAATTCTTTTTCTGTTATTTTTACTTTTTTAATTTTTTCTGTTATTTTTTTAAAGAAGCTTTGTTTTTCTTGATTTTTTTCTTTTTTCTTAGCTTTTTCTGCTTCTTCAAGAATTTCTTTTTTTGGAGTATCTTTCTTTTTTTCTTCTGCTACTTTTGCTATTTTTTTTATTTTCTTTTTTTCTTCTTTACTAACTTCTTCTGAAATTTTTGTTTCTGTTTTTTCAGAAACTTTTTCTGTCCATTTCTTTAGCTTTTCTTTTAAAAATTTAAACATATTGAGAAAGAGGGTTAATTCTTTATAATTTTAACTGAATCATATAAATTTATTTAAATTTAATAAATAATTAGAAGTTATGGATAAATATGTAAATAAGATTAAGGACTTAATTTCTTACTCTGGTTTTGGAAAATGTAAGTTAAAGGGGATTTTGGTAATAATTGATGGTTTGGGGGATTTGCCTTGTAATCTTTTAGGTGGAAAAACTCCTTTGGAGGCTGCAAAAACTGCTAATCTGGATTTTTTTGCTACTCGTGGAGAATTAGGTTACATGTATCCTGTCAAACCTAATTTTATTCCAGAATCTGATGAAGCAATTTTATCTATTTTTAGAAATAATATTTCTTCTAGTGTAAGGGGTCAATTAGAAGCAAGGGGGATTGGTTTAAATTTAACAAGAGGGGATTTAGCATTAAGGGTTAATTTTGCAACTATTGATCCAGATAGTAAAGAAATTTTTGATAGAAGAGCTGGAAGAACTCTTTCAGCAAATGAAGCAATTGTTTTAGCAGATTCTATAAGAAAGATTAAATTGCCTTTTCCTTTTGAGTTTATTCCTACAAGCCAACATAATGCAGTGTTAGTTTTTAGAGGGGGATTTTCAGATGATATTACTGGGAATGATGTATCTTATACTCAAGGGAAAAAAAATTTTTATAATAAAGTGGGAAGATCTAAGGCATTAAATAATGATGAGAATTCTCAATATACTTCTAATGTTTTGAATGAATTTCTTGAGAGAGTTCATGGGCTTTTAGAAAACCATCCAATCAATATGGAAAGAATTAGAAAAGGTTTGCTTCCTGCAAATTATCTTTTAGTTAGAGGTCCTGGAATTGAAATGCCTAAATTAAATATTTATCGAAAATGGGTGTCTGCAGCTTATACTCCTTTAGAAGTTGGATTTTCAAAAGTATCTGGTATGGAAACATTAAATTTTAATTATCCTAATTTAAATGATTTTGATTCTTATTCAAATTCTTATGAAGCTTTAAGACAAGCTTGTAAGTTTATTATTAATATTATTAAGACTTATTCTAAGAGTTCAGAGTATGTTTATGTTCATATCAAGGAAACTGATTTACCTGGACATGATAATAAGCCAATTGAAAAGAAGTTAATGTTAGAGTATTTAGATTCTACTTTATTTTCTTTTTTAAGGAAATTTGCCCCTCAAAATAAGATTAAAGTAGTGATTACTGGAGATCACTCTACTCCTTGTAAACTTAAGAGTCATTCAGCAAATCCTGTTCCTGTGTTGTTTTATAATAATTCAATTTTAAGAGAAAGAGGATTTAGTGAGTCTAGTTGTAGAAAAGGGAATTTGGGAGGAATTTTAGGAAAAGATTTGCTTGAGAAAGTGGGTTTTGTTAAATAGCTTTTTTAATACCTTAAGTATAGCATAGGAATGATTAAAAATATCTAAATTGTGGAATTTATATGATAGTTTATAATGATATATATGAATCTGCTAGAAAAGAGCGTTATTCAGAACAATTGCAACCATTAAGTAAAAATTTTATTAGCGAAGTTTCAGAATATTTAAGAGAGAAAAAAGAAGCGACTTCTAAAGAAGAAGATATTTTTTCTGATATTGTTATTAAGACTAAAAAACAATTAGAGAATGCTATTACTTTATTTAAAGAATTAATGTTAAGAAGGAGAAAGAAAATACTTAATTTAATTTTAATTGCTACTGAAACTGGGATTTCAAAACAAGATTTTGCAAATATGCTTGGTGTTGAAAAAGAACTGTTTGAAGAATTAATGAGGGGGATTGAAATTTCAGATAAGAAAATTAATGAATTGCTTAATGGAAAAGAACAAGAAATAGAGAAGAATGATTTAATTGTTTTTAATGAAAAGGTTGAGGAACTGGTTGATATGGAAGGAAATAAAATAGGGCCTTTTGACAAGGGGCAGATGGCGAATATTTCTAAGCAGGTTGCAAAGATTCTTATTGATGATGGTAAGGCAGAGATAGTAATTGAATAATTCTTGTTATGAATAGGTATGCGAAACATTTAAATAGTCTAGTGAATACATATTCATAACTAAATTCCTTAGGAATTTATAATAAATTAAATAAAACCATTAAATTGGTAGGAGCAATAAAATGCCAGGAATGGATAAAACAGGACCTTCAGGACAAGGACCTTTAACTGGAAGAGGACTCGGACCTTGCGGAGCTGGAGCTAGAAGAGGCTTTGGAAGAGGCATGGGAAGAGGATTTGGAATGGGATCTAGAAGATTTGCTTTAAGTGGACAAGGGGTTCAACCCGTTGTTTTAAGCGAAGTAGATGAAAAGAAAATCCTTGAACAAGAGTTAAAAGAACTTGACTTAGACAAACAAGAAGTAGAGAAAAGGTTAAAAGAGTTAAGCACTAAGTAAGAAAAGAAAAGGGGTGGCTTAATTTTTTTAAGAGAATATACCTTTTAGATGTAAATGTGAAATTAGTTAGGAAAAAATAAAAATGCCGTGGATTAATCAAGAAAAATGTATTGGATGTCAAGCATGCTTGCAGGTTTGCCCAGTTGGAGCAATTCAAATGAAAGAAGGTAAAGCAGAAATTGATATGAATAAATGTATTAGATGTGGAAAATGTCATAATGTTTGCCCTCATGAGGCTATAAGACATGATTCAGAAAAAATACCTTTTGAGGTAAAAGAAAACATGAAAAAAACAAAAGAATTAATGAAAAATTTTAAGAGTAAAGAAGAGAAAAAAGCTTTTTTAGAGAGAATGATAAAGCATTTTAAAAAAGAAAATATGGTGGTAGAAAATACTTTAGAAGAAATAAATAAATTATTAAAAAAAGAAGAAAATGCCTAGACCTAGAATAAGAAGAAGGATAGAAGCTATGCCAGGAGTAACTTACTTTAAGCCGGCTGGTGTAGCTATGGCAAGTTTAAATGAAACAATTTTAACTGTGGAGGAATATGAAGCAATTAGATTAGTTGATTTAGAAAACATTGCACAGAATAAGGCTGGGAAAAAAATGAAAATATCTCAGCCAACTTTATCTAGGCTTTTAAGTAGTGCAAGAAAAAAATTATCTGATGCTATAATTAATGGTAAAGCAATAAAAATACAAGGAGGTAATTATAAGATGGTACAACCAAGAGGTAGAGGATTAGGAATGGGACAAGGAAAAGGTCTGGGTCGAGGGCCTGGAGGAAGAATGGGAGGTTCTGGAGCAGGTCCAGAAGGAGTTTGTAAATGTCCAAAATGCGGGTATGAAGAATCTCAAGTAAGGGGACAGCCGTGCATGAATAAAAAATGTCCTAAGTGTAATGCCTTGATGAGTAGAGGATAAAAATCTTTGAAATGAAAGAAATAACATTTAATGAAGCAGTTGTAAAAGCAGGAAGAATGCTATGGAATGTTTTTCCCCTTATTTTTGGGACAGTTCTTTTAGTAAGCTTAATGGTTACTTTAATTCCTAAAACTTTTTATTTAATGGTATTTCAAAATAATTCTTTTTTTGATCCTTTTATTGGAAGTGTTATAGGAAGCATTTCTGCTGGAAACCCTCTTATAAGTTATATTCTTGGAGGAGAATTATTAAAACAAAATGTTAGTTTAATTGCTGTAACAGCTTTTATTGTAACCTGGGTAACAGTGGGTTTTGTACAATTACCTGCTGAGTCAATGATTTTGGGAAAAAGATTTGCATTTCTTAGGAATTTTTTATCATTTATTTTTGCAATTATTGTTGCAGTAATAACAGTGTTTGTTTTAGGAGTAATTTAAAATGAAATCTAAAATATCTCCATCAAAGTATTTTTTGATTCTAGTTGTAATTGGGTATATTTTTCTTTTTATTTTTAATAAATCTCAATTTTTTTCTACTCTTTCTTTTTTAGGAGATATTTTATTAAAAATAATTCCAATTATGGTCCTTGTTTTTATTTTGATGAGTTTTACTAATTATTTTATAACTCCTGAATTTATTATAAAACATATAAGGGAAAAAGGTATAAGAAAGTGGTTTTATGTTGTAATTGGAGGGATTTTGTCTTCTGGACCAATTTATATGTGGTATCCTCTTTTAGCTGATTTAAAACATAAGGGTTTAAGTCATGGTTTAATTGCATGTTTTTTATATAATAGGGCGATTAAAATTCCTTTGCTTCCTTTAGCTGTTTTATATTTTGGATGGAAATATGTTTTTGTTTTAAGTTTTGTAATGATTGTTATGTCCATTGCTCAAGGAATTCTTATTGATAAGGTAATGGAGAGAAAATGAATGAACAAGAAGCCAGACAAGAATTAGGAATAAGAACAGAAGATTCTTTTAAAGAAATTCGGAAAAGATATCTTGAATCAGTAAAAAAATATCACCCAGATAAAAATCCAAATGATTCAGAATCCTTTGAAAGATGTAAAAGAGTAATTGAAGCTTATACTTTTTTATGCGATATAAAAAAACAAGCAAAAACTCAAAAAGAACTAGAAATGGAACAGCATATTTGGGATCTTTTTAGGGAATTTTGGCCAATTCCTCAAGAATTTCCTTCTTTAAATCTAGGAACAATTAAAAAGGATATTTCACTTAGATTAAATTATAGGCCTTCTTATCCAGAGTTTGTTAAGGAAAGAGGTTTTTATGATTTTATAAGCCCATAAAATGACAAAACAAAAAATTGCTATAGCATCAGAAGGAAAAGATAAAGATTCAGAGATTAGTGTTAAAGGAGGACGAGCCCCTTTTTATCTTATTTTTGAAGATAAAGATTTAAAGGAAGTAATAAAAAATCCTTTTGCAGTTGGGGGTGGAGGGGCTGGTTGGAGTGTTGCACATATGTTAGCAGATAATAAAATTAATTTAGTGATTGCTGGAAAAATTGGTTTTAATATGGAGACTGCATTAAAAGAAAAAAAGATTGAATTTAAAGAAGCTTCTGGCAAAATTAATGAAGCTATTAGATAACTTTATTAAGAATTTGTGTTTTACTTTTATATGAATTTAAGTAGATTAATTACAGGATTGGTTTTGATTATATTTGGTATAGTATTTATTGTATTAGGATTTTTCTTTATTGCGCCTTTTCTTTGGGGGATTATATTTTTAGTCTTAGGAATTGTTATTCTTTTGAATAGCAAGGAAGATGTGATAGAGCAAATTAAATACAGGGGAGGTAAATTTAAATGAATAACCTAAAAGCTACAAGTAACCTAAAGGCCACAAATAAAGTTATTATTACAACAACAAATGAAGTTCCAGGAAAGAAAGTGGTTGAAATTCTTGGAGTTGTTAAAGGAAACACAGTTAGAGCTAGAAATATCGGAAGAGATATTGGAGCTGGATTGAAAAACTTGATTGGTGGAGAAATTAAAACTTATTCTGAAATGACTACTCATGCAAGAGATGAGTCTTTTAATAGGATGGTTAATGAAGCAATTGAGTTAAAAGCAGATGCAATTATTGGGATGAAATTTATGACATCAATGATTATGCAAGGTGCTTCAGAAATGTTAGCTTATGGAACTGCTGTCAAATTAAAATAATTATTTGTAAATTAATTTTTGAATAAATAGGATTGACCATAAAAGAGCATTAATAAAAGAAATTAATGAAGAGAAATTAAGATTTAATGTTAAATATACATATGTAAGAGTGAACATTCCTAATGCAGTTATTCCAGATGTTTGCAAATTAATGTATCCTCTTTTTTTCTTAAATCCTTGATAAACTTGAGGAATAAGAGCATAACTAAATGCAATAATCGTTATTGTTATAATATAATCTTGCCACATTTTTTTTAAATAAAAGCCTGCGAAGGGAGTTGAACCCTCGACCTATTGCTCACTTGTTTTGTTTAATCTTAAAATATAAAACTTATTACAAGGCAATTGCTCTGCCACTGAGCTACGCAGGCATAGCCAAAGTCATTCATAGAATGTCTAAGGCATATTAAGATTATAAGAAATTAGTTTAAAAGTGTTTTTATATTGCAATTACTCTTTTTTTGGTTCTACTTTTAGAACTCTTATTTCACAAAGTGAAAGAGGATAAACTTTTTTTAGTTTATAGCTTAAATTTTTTTGTAATTGATTTCTTAGAATTTCTTCGAAGATTTCTTCTGTAGATTTTGTTTTAAGATATTCTATTAATTCTTCTTTTGCTTTGTTTCTTAGAGCTTTTCTTACTGCTCTTGAAACTTTTCTTCTTGTAACTAAGAAAGGTTTGATTCTTATTGTATTGTCTTTAGTTTCTGTAGAGAAAGAATCTTCAACATAGTTTGTTCCTTTTCTCACCATTCTCTTTAAGTAGTATGGCATTAATTTTAATCCTACTGGGATAGAAGAAAGTTCTTTTCCTTCTCCAGTAACTTTTAAACTTAATATAACACTTTTACCTCTTAACATTCTTGTTAAATCATATTTAATGTATTTTCCAATTAAGGATTCTGGTTCATATGCAATTAATTGAGTTTCCTTTTTGATTATTGGCATTTCTACATTAAAGAATTTTTTACGTTTTTTTGCTATGGCCATTTTATTCTTGCACTACCCTCCCTGCTCTTTGTCCTTTTTTTTGGTATTTAGATTTTTTGCATTCTTGACAAGTATACATTATGTTTGTTTTTTTAGTAGTTTTAGATTTTCTTTTGAATTTAGATACAGCAGGTTTTGAACCCCATTTACCTTTATTTCCAATTCCTACACCTAATCCTCGAGTTTTAGCCCTTGCTATTCCTCCTCGTTTTAGAGTTCCCCTCTTTCCTCCAGTTGATACTGACTTTATTTTTTGAATAGTTTTCTTTTTACAATATGGACAAAACCTGTTTGTTGTTTTAGGAATTTTCATTTTCTATGAAAAACTAGAGATAATTCGCTTTAAAAAGTTTTTTATATTGTGGTCCCGCAGTTATTTTATGCCAAGAGTTAAATTTTCAAAAGGAGAACAAAGAAATTTTTTAAAAACGGTTTTGAAAGCTATTAATTGCCCTTCCTTAAGAGAATTAAATAATAGGGGTTTTGAGATTTCTTATTCTACTTTAAAGAATTATTATTCAGAGAAAAGATTATTGCCTTTAAATTTTTTTAATGATTTGTGTTTTTTGGGAAAAATTAATCCTAAAGATTTTGATATTATTGTGGTGGAGGATAATTTTGGACAGGTTTTAGGAGGAAAGAAAAGTAAAAGAAAGGGTTCTAAGAAATAAGAAATATTTATATAGGATTTTTACATTCTTTTGTTATGGCAAAAAAGAAATTATTTTGGTTGATATATGTTGTATTTGCATTATATTTAGTTAACAAGGCTTTTGCATATATTGTTATCCCAGAAAGTTTTTTACCTTTTGAAAAGTGGATTTTAGTTATTGCAGCAGGTTTATTGTTGCTTGGAGCTTATAGTTCTTATAAGTCTGGCAAAGTAGGACTTGAATATTAATACTAATAAACTTTATATACATAAATTCCATTATTTTTCTATGTTTAAAAAGGGGGAGAATAATCGTGGGCAGGTTACTATTTTTATAATAATAGCTATAATCCTTGTTGCATCAGTAGGAGTATTTTTTCTTATTAAAAGTCAGATATCTTCTGTTGAAATTCCTGCTAGTTTAGATTCTGTTTATACTGCCTTTTTATCTTGTATAGAAGAGGATTCGTTGGTTGGTATTAGTGTTCTTGAAAGTCAAGGAGGTTATATTGAACTTCCAGATTTTGAAGCAGGAAGTGCGTATATGCCTTTTTCATCTCAATTAAGTTTTTTAGGAAATCCTATCCCTTATTGGTATTATGTTTCTGGGAATAATATACAGAAGGAACAAGTTCCTACTTTAAGAGATATGGAAGGGCAACTTGGAGATTTTGTGGAAGAAGAAATTAAAGATTGTTTATTAAATAGTTATTTGGAATCTGGTTATGGAGTAAGTATGGGGGACGAGGTTAAAGCTAGTGTTGATATTAGGGAAGAAGAAGTAGAGATTAATTTGAATATGCTTCTTGGATTAGAAAAGTCAAATGATACAGTAAGTGTGAAAAATCATAATGTTGTTGTGAAATCTAGGCTTGGACAATTATATCAAGAAGCAAGAGATATTTATGATTATGAACAAGATACTTTGTTTTTAGAAAATTATGGAATTGATGCTTTGAGATTATATGCTCCTGTTGATGGGGTTGAATTAAGTTGTAGTCCTAAGGTTTGGAATGCAGATGAAGTTTTTGATGAAATTGGTTTAGCAATTGAAGCAAATGTAAATGCATTAAAAGTAGAAGGTGGAGATTATGAATTGCAGTCAAGAGAAAATAAATATTTTGTTGTTGAAGTTCCTGGAATAGAGAGTAATGTTTTATTTAAAAATTCTAATGATTGGAGTAATAGTTTTGAAGTTAATCCTACTGATGAAAATATTATGATGGCTAAGCCAGTTGGAAATCAACCTGGAATGGGTATTTTAGGATTTTGTTATGTGCCTTACCATTTTGTATATAATATTAATTATCCTGTATTAGTTCAAATTTATCAAGGAAGTGAAATTTTTCAGTTTCCTTTTGCTGTTGTTATCCAAGGGAATAAACCTAGAGAATCATTAGAAACTAGTGCAGTAGCTTCTCCTGAAATTCAATTATGCGAATATAAAAATACTGAAATTACTGTTGAGGTATTTGATACTTTCTTAAATCCAATTGTTGCAAATATTTCTTTTGAATGTTTTGGAGAAACTTGTGGTATTGGAACTACTGGAATGGATGGAAGATTAGTTGACCTTTTCCCTCAATGTGTGAATGGATTTGTTGTTGCAAGAGCTGAAGGATATGAAACAGCTAGAGAAAATGTTGAATCAACTGCTCAAGGAGGAATGGTTGTTTTAATTATGGATAAGATTTATAAAAAAGATGTTAATTTGAAATTAGATGGAAGAGATTATACTGGAGAAGCAATAATTAATTTTGTTTCAAATGATACCTCTGCTACTGTTCTTTATCCAGATCAAAAAGAAGTAGAATTAACAGAAGGACAATATGAAGTTCAAGTTTATATTTACAAAAATTCAAGTATTAAATTAGAGGAACAACAACAAGAACAATGTTTAGAGGTTCCTCAAGAAGGGCTTGGTGGATTATTTGGAATTACTGACGAGGAATGTTATGATATTACAATACCTTCACAAATTATTTCTAATGCTTTAATGGGTGGAGGAAAACAAAACTATTATATTGTTAAAAGTGAACTACAAGAAAGTACAATAATTGATATAAATACAGAGAGTCTTTCTGTTCCAAGGAATATTGAGGATTTACAAAAGAATTATATTGAATTTGAAGATAAAGGTTTAGATATTAATTTCAAATGATAATTAAAATAAAAATGGAGGAAAAATGGTAAAAAAAATCTTGTATTATCTATCTTGGATAATTGGGTTAATTGCAGTGGTAGCATTAACATACGGAATTATAGTAGCATTTAGATAATTAAAATGAATACGGAATTATTAAGTTGGTTTAGCAATTTCATAAATTTTATGATAATAGCTTATTTATCTATTAGCATTGTTGGTACAGGGTGTTTTAATGTATTTCAGTTGAGTTTATCTTTGTTTGGGCTAATAGCGTCTATTTTTGTTAATGTTAATTCAATTATTATAAGGAGCAAATTAAAATGAAGAAAAAAATAAGACAAAAACTTGATTTGGTTTTGTGGATTTTAGGATTAGTGGCATTAGCTTTGTTAATTTATGGAATAATTAATGTAATTATATAAAATGATAAAAAAGAGAATTTTTGCTATTGGAATGTTTTTGTTATTGGCAATTATGTTAGTTTCTTCAGTAAGTGCTTATGTTAGAAGTACTCCCCAGTTTACTCAGTTAGGTAATCCAGGAGGATTTGGTTTTGATAGAAGTTCTTTAGAGTTTGATAAATCTATGTGTGAAGCTGGGCAAGATTTTGTAATCCAAATAGCTCCATTTGGATGTGAGCCTGCTGTTGTAAGAAGTGATTTATTAGAAGAGCAAAATGTTCCTGTATTTTGTCAGTTAGCTGCAACAAAAATAAATCCATTAATTGATGTTGAGGCAATAGAAGGACTTTCGTTTAAGGGAGATTATCCTTCTGAAGTTGCTGGAGTTGGTTTTCAACCTGCAAAAGCTGCATTAGGAGTTAAAGGAGATTTGAATTCTCCTGTTCTTGAAAATATTGGTTATGCTGTTATTGTTTTAAGAAAGCAAGAAAATGCTTCTAAGATGTCTGATTATGTTGTTGGAAATTTATCTGTGAATATAAAATATGATATTAAGAATGCTTTAGGAATTGGAAGAACTAGTTTTTATCTTCCTACTATGACTGATTCTGAATGGGATGAAAATAGGTTGCAATATGGGTTTTGGGATGGAAGAGGTTATCTAAGGGCTGAAGAAGTTGGAGTTGATGCAGCTAGAATTGCTCTTTATGATGATACTAATAAGTTAAGAAGTGTTTTATTAGAAAAAGGAAAAACTTCTGAAAAAATTACTCTTCCTGGATTTGATTGTTTGGCAACATTGCAATTAAAGTTAGATGGATTAGTTAATCCTGATACAAGAGTTAAATTAAGAGTTGGAGGAGATGTTGTTGAGGTTGGAGTGAAGGAGAAATTCTTAGAAGATAAATGTTATGTTACAGATATTGTAAAATTTGGAGTTGGTGAAAAAACAACTATATCTTGTAGAGAAGATGAAGGTAGTGGTATTTTAGGATTAGGAAATAAAGCTTTGACGTTAGTTAGTGCTCCTAAGTTGAGTTTTAAATTTGAAGGGAAAGAAAAAGAAGTTACTGTTGGAGAATTGTTATTTGATTATGTGGATGGTGCAGAAAAAAGAGGAGTTTATCTTGCTTATGCTGGAAGTGTTAAAGGAGCTAAAGATATGAAGGCAGTGTTAATAAGTTTACCTTATAGTTCAACCCAAGGAGGAACTTTAAGTGATAATGATTTGGTTTATGCTCATAATTTGGTTAAGGCATATACTTGGAATAGTGAAGGAAAACAAAATCTTTTAAGTGCATTAAAAAATTCTGCGCACAGTATAAGGGGCGTTGTAACTAATTTGTTTGCTTCTGTTGTTCAAGGAGAAAAAACAGAATTTTTAAGTTTAGGCGAGATATTTCCTGGAGGGAAAAATTTTGGAAACAGAGATATTGTGTTTGTTGGATTTGCAAGTCCTATTGATGAAGAGTTTGATGGAGAAAAGTTTGCAGAGATTAGTAATAATTATGAAAAAGCAAAAGAAGATTATGAAACTATTATTAATAATTTTGGAAAGGAAAAAATAGAGAATACAGAAAAAACTTATGGAGAAGAAGCTTTGTATAAATATATATTCTTGGCTAATGAATTAAAACAAAAGAAAACAGTTGCAGAACTTTGTGAAAAGTTTAAGCAAGATTATCCTAAATCTAAAGAGAATTTAATTATGTGTAATGATTTAGAGCTTTCTAATGCAGAGGCTTCAAGTTCTGTAGTGTATGTTAATGGAAGGGTAAGAGATATTTCTTTATTAGGAATTTATGAACCAACTAAGGAAGAGTATAGTGCAGATATTTTGATAAGAGGTTCAAATGGAAAAGTTGAAACAATTAATTTACAAAAAGATGAAGTTAAATATTTAGATTCTTTTAGATTTAAAAAAGATGAAACTATTGATTTAGGAAAAGATATAGATGCTAAAAGTGTTGCTCTTGCAGGGTATTCTTTTGGAACTTCTGTTCTTTTAAAAGGTAATTTGTATGTTAGATATCATAGTGCTCCTAATGAAAAAGATTCAGAATGGCAGTGGAATTATGAAAGTGTTACTGGGGCTAAATCTAGTTGGAGAAGAATAACTGTTGATGATACTAATAAGTTTAGAGAAACTCTTAGAGTTCCTGCAAGTGGTTTAACAGATAATCAAGTTAAGTTTTTATTTAATTTAAAGGATCAAGATTTTATAGAAGGGGTTTTAATTATTACTAAATATCTTGGTTCAGAATCAATTGAATTAGTAGATTTAGAGGATGATAAAGCAAAAGTAAGGGTTTCTGTTTCAAAAGGAACTATGTCAAATATTAAAGATCTTTTAATTTCAGATAATGAAATATTAGAATTAGATAAAGCAAGAGTGTTTGGAGCTTATTCTTTTGCATTAACAAAAGTTAATCTTGAGAAAAGTGCAAGAGTTTCTGTTATTCCTGGAATTGAAAATCAAGGTTCAAATACAACTTTTCAATTTAAGGTTGGAATTGAAAAAAGAAGTATTGAATTATCTCCTGAAAAAACAAAAAATATAATTAATAATCTTAATGAGACTCTTGCAGAATGGGAAGAGAATAGTGAGAAATTAGGAAATTTAGTTAAGACAATGAAAGGTGCTTGTCTTGGAGTTGGAGCTGCTCTTACTGTTAAGAATTTCTTTGCTAATCTTGGAGGAAAAGCAATTGCAAGACAAAATGTTATGAGGGGGGAAGGTGGATGGACTGAAATTTGTAAACAAAAAGTTGCGTCTAAAGTTTATGATTCTGTAAGTGCGTGTTATGATGATAATGCGGATGATATTGAGAAAGCTGTTGATGTTGCTGCTAAAGTTATTACAGAGCAGAATAAGGCAATAAAAGAATACCAAAAAAATACTTATGTTGATGGAGGAGTGTTTGGTAATAAAGTAATAGATACAAATAAGTACATGGATAATGCTGTTCCAAAAGTTAATGAGGAGCTTACTGAAGAGACTAAATATTATTATGATAAAGATGGAAATAAGGTAGATATGACTGGATATTTGAAAACAGATGCATATAAAGAACAAAGGACTTTTACTCAAAATGAACTTAGAGAAATAGATTATAATTCTAGAATAATGAATAGTGATGCAAGTGAGAGAATGAAGACTGCTGCTAATAAAAGTTTGCAAAGTGTTTATGGAAAAGTGTTTGATGCTTCTCAAGCATATAAAACTCAAGCAGATGCTAAAAAAAGATTAGGTTCTTCGCAAGTTGATTTATTTTCTTCAAGAAAACTTAAGGATATAAGGTATACAAGTGATTTAACTTTTGGGCAAACAAATGTAAATGGAAATTTACCTGCTGATACTAAGGTTAGAATGCTTACAGACCAGGCTTCAAATAAGGATTACCTTGTTGTTATTAATAATAAAGGAGTTGTTCAATCAACTCATGAAGTTGTTGGAGGAAATTTAATAAATTATAATGGAACAGGAAAACAAGCTAAAGAAAATCCATTAGATTTAACTTTTACAAAAATTGATTCTTCAACATATAATAATCCTTGGAAAGGAATTCCAGAAGTTAGATATTTTGAGACAGAGCCGTATAAAGGATTTCCAGAAACAGTTCCTGTTGATGTTAAAAAAGGATGGTATGCTTCTATAAGACAAACAGTTCCAGTTGGGGGACAAATAAGTGCTTATGATAATTCTGGAAGAGTTGCTAGTTTTTATTTATGTAATATTGGAGTTAATCAATTAGAAGAAAATAGACAAGGAGATGATGCTTGTACTTTGATAAATACTGGAACTCGTCAACCATATAATCAGATTGCTGGATTAAAGGAGACAGAAGCTAGTGGATTAATTAATAATGCAATAAAAGCAATCGAAGAGGCTTCTAAACAACATAAAAGTGGATTAAGTGGGCAAATAAAAATATTAGGACAGATTGTAAAGGTTGGAGCTCCAGCAGCAAATGTTCCTGCATTACAATGTGAAGATATGATGTCTCCAAAAGATTGTAAAATTTTGTTTAATGTTTGTGACCCAGTAGTTTGTCCTTCAAGTAGATGTGATTTAGGAGGAACTTTTGCTGTTAAAGATGTTGTTCAGTCAGGAATTATTGGAAGTTTGGTTTTATGTCTTCCTAATTTTCCTCAAGTAGTTATTCCAGTTTGTTTAACAGGTATTAAAGCAGGAATGGATGGATGGCTTTCAATTTTAACTTCTTATAGAGATTGTATGCAAGAGAGTTTAGAGACAGGACAGATGACTGGTGTTTGTGATGAAATTTATAGTATACATGCTTGTCAGTTTTTTTGGAGACAAACAATTCCTCTTGCTAAGCTTGGATTGCCTAAATTAATGTCAGCAATTGCAGGGCAAGGAACTCGTGGAGGAGGAGAATATCTTGGTGTGCAAAATGCATGGAATACTGCTCAGAGTTCATTGACTTATTTTACACAATATTATGCAGCAAATTCATTTAAAGCATTTAAGGCTCGTTCAGCTGAACAAGTTGGAGACGAGGTTTGCAATACATTTATTTCAGGAGTTTATCCTAGCGGGGATTTCTTAGACACTTTGACTGAACCAGATTCACCCTCTCAATTTCATGGAAGATTTGATGAGATTCCATTTACAACTGCAACCAATCCACCAACATCACAGTATAAAGTATTTTATCATATTTATGCTGGAAATGATAGAGGAGGATATTATAGAGTTTATTTGAAGGGAGATCCTGGAAGTAGTTATTATCAAGATACTTCTGCATCAAGAACTGTTGCTCAAGGATATGTTAAGAAAGGAGAGTATGCTTCTGAAACCATTGATTTTACTGCTACTTCTGGTTATGCTGAATTATGCATTAATGTTAATGGGCAAGAAGAATGTGGATTTAAACAAGTTTCAACTTCATTTGCTGTAGATTATGTTAATGATCAATATATTAAAGAACAAACAACTCAGACAAATATTAAATCTGAATCTGAATGTATTTCAGGAAGTGCAAGTGTTTATAGTTTATTATCTCCAAATATGGAAGGGGCTGCAGATGAAGCACTTAATCCTGCAGTGTATAAAAGAGGAATAATTAGAATATGTGCTTCTAAGAATCCTGGAGCTTCAACAGATGTTAATGCTGGAACTAATGAATCAAGATGGAGAGAAGTAGGTTATTGTGGAGATGTTAATATTAAATGTTGGATAGATACAGATAGTGTTAAGGATATTGTGAAAGGAACAGATACAGAAGGACAAATACTTTCAGATTTAAATGCTAATTCATTTAAAGTTCTTGAAGCGTCTGGAAAGTTATTAGATGGTGAGAGTTTTAGTGATGAGGTTAAGAAAATTGGACTTGAGAGAGATTTAGTTAAGAGATTGGCAATTATTAATGATGCAATGAATAGGGTTTTTTATAATCATCAGAGAGCTAGATTGTTGTTGTTGAGAGCTGAAGCTTATGGGTTATTGGCTGGTGTTAGTTATGGTACTAAAGTAAGAGAGGATCATGATGTTTCTTCAGTTATTCTGAATTATTTTTCTTTAGATAAAAATCCTAAAACTCCAATAAAAGATTTTTATGCTACTGCTATTGTTTTAGGAGTTACTATTAAAGATATTGAAACTTTTGGAGGGAAAAAGATATATGTCTTGTCTGATGGAGTTAAGGTTGAAATCTTAAATTCTTATGATGTTCCTAGGATTTCTGGAAAAGTAGATTCTGGTTTGGGAAGTAATGATGAAAAATATTTGTTTGTTCATGATCCCGAGATTGTTTTTATTTATGGTGAAAAGATGGTAAAACCTGTTGAGGAAGTTGAAAGTTATGAATTGTATATAGAAAATTTAGCAAAAAAAGAACAGAGAAGTTTAGAAGATTCAAAAATAATATCTGAATTATTAACTTTGGAATATATAATTAAAACTTCAGAGGTGCTTAATATTGTTCATGGAAATCCAGATTTAGATTTACCTAGTCTTAGAAAAGAAATAGAGAGTAGAGATATTTCTAAGAAAACAAGTATTTCTTTAATAGAAAAACTTGCTAAAACAACAGCAGAAAAATCTTCTAGAACTGAAGAAGAATCTAAGATTATTGCAGATCTTTTAATTAGGGAATATAGTATTTCTACAGGGGATGCAGTTAATATTGTTCATGGAAATCCAGATTTAGATTTACCTAGTCTTAGAAAAGAGATTGAAAGTAGAAAGATTTCCAGAAATTATTAAATCAATTCCTAAATAACTCCCTTCTTTTATCTTTTCATTTTTCTTTCAGAATTTTTTGCTCTTTGTGAATATTCTTTATCTTGGGGGTTTATTTTCTGAGATAATCTAAAATAGTGTGCTGCTTGGTCATGCATTTTTGCTTTTGAATATAAAAGTCCCATAAAATAAGTTTTGAACTCATCATCTTCATGTCCTTTTACAACGTCTTGATAAAGAGTTATTGCTTCTGGCAAATCTTCAGGGTTATTTCTATTATTTAATGCTCTTGCTAAAATTTCTTGGATTAAATTATTTTTTGGATGTCTTTCATAAATTTCTCTAAGAATTTTTACTTCTCTATTTGGACCTCCTTGCTGTCTAGCTAGATGTGCTACAGGATATGTTGTTGAAGCTTCTGGTTTAATTTTTGCTGAAACAATATAAAATGTAAGGGCCAGTTTTTTTTCTTTATTTATTCTTCTTTGGGTTGCAAGATTTTCTGTGTATTCTCTTAATAAGGTTTTATTATCTGTTATTTCTTTTTCCCAATCATATTTTAAGGTTAAATTAAAACCATTGTAAAGAATGTTTTCAATATTAATTTTCTTTCCCTGATAATTTAATCTTGAGAATATATGTTTTTCAACTATCACTGAATTTAAATTAATTCCAAATCTTTGAGCAGACATATTAAGATATACTGTTCCCCCCATACAATTTCCTTTTCTTCCCATAGCAGATGTAATTTCTGAAGTTTTCCAGTTATATTTTCTAAAATCATGTAATCCTTCAAAAATAGCTTGTGTTTTTTCTGGAATTGTTTTGGATTGTTTGAATTGAGGGGTTTTAGATAATTTTTCTAATTTAGCATTAAAAGTTTTTTTAAATTCTTGAAGTTCCCAAGCATTTAATCCTGTTGCCATAAATGCAGCTTCTGCTAAATCAAAATTAGGAGTATTAATATGTTCAAAAAATTCTTTTTCTAGGGGGAGTCTTTGTATTTCTTTGTATTGTTTAACTTGAGGTGCTGTAGGAGTCATACATCCTGTAGTAAAGCCAGTTAGCCCAATAATCCCTGCTGCTATTAATTCTAGTGTTTTTCTCATGTTAAATAATAGGGAGAGTTCTTTATAAATATTATTAATTGTTGTTCTTTAAAAGGAGTTACAATATTAGTGGGGGGAGTTTTTGATGGTGAAAATTTTTTAATAGGAAAGATTTTAAATACAATTATTTGTTAATTATCATATGCCTTTGTAGCTCAGTCTGGATAGAGCATTAGCCTTCTAAGCTAAGGGTCGCAGGTTCGAATCCTGTCGGAGGCATTATTTTTTAATAATTTCCTTATTCAATATCAATAACATCTAAGTCATTAACTAAGAAAGAGTTTTTGAATATTTTTTTTGCTTCATTAAGTATTTGTTTTGGATTGTTTTCATATCTTTGGCTTAGATGTGTTAAGATTAATTTCTTTACTTTTGCTTTTTTTGCTATTGTTGCTGCTTGTTCTGATGTAAGGTGTTTATGTTCTTTTGCTTGTTGTTCTAGTTCTTTGCTGAATGTTGCTTCAGAGATTAAAAGGTTTGAATTCTTTACAAAAGGTATGATGTTCTTGTTATCTTTAGTATCTAATACAAAAGATACTTTTGTTTCAGGAGTTTGGTATGTTAATTTTTTTGCTAAATATTTCTTTCCTTTGTAAGTTATATTTTTCCCTTGTTTTAGGTTTTTGAGTAGTGGAGTATTTGGAAGTTTTGATTTTTTTAATTTCTTTTTATCTATTCTTATCTGTGATTTTTTTACAATTGTGTAAGCATTACAAGGAGGGCCGTGTTGCATTGATTTAGCTTCTATGTAGAAGTCTTTTGTTTCAAGGAATTTTCCAGAAACTTCCTTTATTTCTATTTTATGTGTTTTTTCATATGCAAAAGTTTTTACTAATTCACTCATAAATTTCTTAGTTCCTTTTGGGCCATAGATGTATAATGTTTTATTGTATCCGCTTAATGCCATACTTTGCAATAATCCTGGAATTCCTAAGACATGGTCTCCGTGCCAGTGAGTAATTAAAATTTTATTTACTTTATTTGGATTTAGTTTTGCTTTTCTAAATTGTCTTTGAGTTCCTTCTCCACAATCAATTAAAATGTTTTCACCATTAAATGTGAATAATATTGAGGTATGATTTCTCTTTGCTGTTGGAATTGCATCAGAAGTTCCTAAAAATGTTAGTTTCATATTTAAGAATAGTAATTTATATTTATATAAGCTTCGCTAAGATTAATCGTCTGAGAATCAGTCCTCAGCGAAAATAAAAAACAAAAACGCTTATTTCTTTAATGCAGTTGAAGCAGGTGAAACAAAAATAATTGTATCTCCTCTTAAAAAAGTTAAACCAAGGTTTTTCTTGATTTCTCCTTCTTGCATTTCTTTTGTGTTGTCTAACACTAAGTTGATGTGTATGTCAAAAGCCATAAGAGTTCCTACAAACTGCTTATCTCCCTTTAATTGAACTAACACTTCTTGTCCTTTAGAGTTATTTAACAAATCTAGCGGTCTATCAATTCCGTTAACCATAATTTCTTTTTGATAATCTTGTTTATAAACTTTTTTATATTTAATGAATAGAAGGCTATTTAGAAGATAAATTAAAGATTTTTACTTATGAACCTTGTAGAAGCAAACTTTATAAACCAAAATTGATGAGATAAAGTATGACAACCAAAAAAGGAAGAAAAATTTCTGGGGGGAAGTATATTAAACGTAGAAAGAAAAAGCTTCGTGAACTTCCAGGACAAAAAAGAACAACAAAGTTAGGAGAAACAAAAAGAAAATCTAAAAAAGTTGTTGGAGGAAATAAGAAAAGGTATTTACTTCGGAGTAAATTTGTTAATGTTTCTGTAAAGGGAAAAATACAAAAATTTGAAATAAAGAATGTGTTGGAAACTCCTTCAAATAGATTCTTAGCAAGACAAAATATAATTACAAAAGGTACAATTGTTGAGACTTCTTCTGGAAAGGTAAGGATTAGTAATCGTCCTACTCAAGAAGCAGTATTGAATGGTGTTCTTGTTGAATAGGGTTGAATTTTACTTCTTTAGGATAACTATAAAAAAGAAAAGCTTTATAAAGGCAAACTCTTTTTAAAGGTTGCGTTAGGTTTATAAATGCCTATCCGCAGATTCTAAAAATGGCTGGAATAACAAAATGTTCAGAATGTGGGAGTATTAATTTAACTCATGATCCTCATTTAGGAGAGGTTATTTGTAATGATTGTGGATTAGTTATTGAGGAAAAGATGGTGGATACTGGAATAGATTTACAAGGAAAATTTGATAAATCTGAGAAAAAAGGAAGGGGAGGAGCCCCAATGAGTATGCAGAAATTTGATAAAGGGCTTACAACAAATGTTGGAGAGATTTCTGATATTTATAAGTTAGAACCTGGTCAAACTAGGAAATTTTTAAGATTAAAAAAATGGCAAGAAAGAGTTTCAACAAGTATTGAAAGAAATTTAAGATTGGCTATGGCTGAGTTAAGAGTTATTGCTTCTTATTTAAATCTTCCAAATGTTGTTAGAGATGAGTCTTCAAGAATTTATAATTATGTTTTACAAAGAGGATTAGTAAGAGGAAGAAGTATGGAATCAGTTATTGCAGCTTGTTTATATGCTGCTTGTCGTTCTTATAATATTCCTAGGACTCTTGATGAGATGGCAACTGCTTCAGATGTTGAAAGAAAAGAGATTGGAAGAACATATAGATTTATTATAAGAAAATTAGGAATTAAAGTTAAGCAAAGTTCTCCTAAGGATTATATTTCAAGATTTTCTTCTGTGTTAAAGTTATCTCCAAAGACTCAAAATGATGCTTTGAAAGTTTTGAGAGATGCAGAAAAAGTTGAATTAACTTCTGGAAGAGGGCCTGCAGGAATTGCAGCTGCTGCGCTTTATGTTGCTGCTTTAATGAATGATGAGAAAAAGACACAGAGAGAAGTAGCAGATATAGCAGGGATAACTGAAGTTACTATTAGAAATAGGTATAAGGAATTGATTGAAAAGCTTAAGCTTGAAGATAAGATAAAGCAGAAAGAAGTTAAGAAGAAATAAGAATTCTTTTTCATGGATGCTCGTCAACGCAGTTACTTCGCATAAAAGACAGAGGAACTGATGCTCGTCAACGCAGTTACTTCGCATAAAGCAAAAAAATAGAATTCTAAAACTTTTTATACTAATTAACATCTTTAATCTTATGCGAGGATGCCGGAGTGGTCAAACGGAGTAGGTTTAGGACCTACTAGCTTAGTGCTTACGCAGGTTCGAATCCTGTTCTTCGCATAGTTTATATACTTTGTAATTTTAATCTAATTATGATTGTCACAAAAAAGAGAAGATATTTAGACATAAAATCTGAATTAAAGAAGACAGATAAAATAGGAATTGTTTCTTGTAATGCTTGTGCAAGAATGTGTAATACTGGAGGAGAAAAACAATTGAAAAAACTTGCACAAATGTTAAAGAAAGATGGTTTTAATGTTGTTGATATGGATTTAATTGGAACACCTTGTAATTTTGATTTATTAAATAAAAGTCAGTTGCATGGAAATGTTCAGATTGTTCTTGCTTGTGATGCAGGGGTTTATACTCTTAAAAAACTTTTTCCTAAACACAAAATTATACCTGCTTTAGAAACTATTGGTTTAGGGTCTTATGATAATAAAGGAAATATTAATCTTGTGAAGAAATTTAAATAGATAATATTAAATATTCTAATTCTTGTTCATATATTTATGCGCAGGTGGCACAGCGGCTACTGCTTTCGGTTGCAGCCCGGAAATTCCTGGGTTCGAGTCCCAGCCTGCGCTTATTGTCAAATGGCTAAAAAAGTATATTTAATTCATGGATGGGGTGGAAATGATTCTAGTGAAGGCTGGTTTGGATGGCTTAAGGAAAATTTAAAAGAAAAAGGAATAGAAGTTATTGGTTT
>CAZDZI010000006.1:25622-32751 GCA_964509925.1 Candidatus Woesearchaeota archaeon
TTTTTCTTTATTTTTTTTCTTTATTTTTTTTCTTTATTTTTTTTCTTTATTTTATAAGGTAAAATATTTCTGTTAAATTTTTCTAGGAAAGTCATTTATTTTTATCGTCGGTATAATTAATAAAATTTTTTTATTAAGGGATAATTAGATATAATCTTTATAGTGAAGAAACATTTATAAAGAAGTTTTATTTATTGTGAATATGAAAAGAGGTAAGATAATTATTGGTATTTTTTTAGTAATATTATTAATTGGATTTACTTCTGCTGGATTTTCTGATTTTTTTAAAAAAATAACTGGACAGGCTTCAAGTTTAGAAACAGCTGTTTCTGTTAATGTTGCTGGAGCAGCACAAGCTTCTATCTTAAATGTTTCTGAGATTAGTGCAGTAACTCCTAATGAAGCACCAGACTCTACTTCTGTTTCTTTTAGTGTTACAATGTGTGATTCAGATGGGGTTAATGATTTAGATGATTCAAGTGTTCAAGCTAATTTTACAAGTGCAGGAGAAACAACAAGATATAATACTAGTTGTGTGCATCTTGCAGATATAAATAATACTTGTGCAAAATATAATTGTACAATTGATATGTGGTATTGGGATGGAGTTGCAACTTGGGATATTGGAATAAATGGGACTGATTTAGGAAATCAAACAGTGGTTTATAATGTTTCTACAAGTTTTAGTGTTAGTGAAGTAAAAGGAATGTTAATTGACCCTGGTTATGTAAATTGGACCGGAGTTAATCCTACACAAACAGATAAGGTGTCAGATAATAATATTACTATAAATAATACTGGAAATTATGATGGAACAATAGATCAAACATCATTAGATTTATATGGTCTAACAGTGACTACTGAGAATTTTTCAGTACATAATTTTGTTGTAGATATTGATAATGGCTGTGATGGAGTTGCTTTAGTAAATAATACTGCGGTTGAAGTTACGTCTAGTGATTCAAATCCAGGAAATTTAAGTTTAGAAGATGGTTCAGGTCAAGAAGTTCTTGATTATTGTATCCCTCTTGTTCCAAGTTTATCTTCACAGGAATATACAACATCTAAACAAGGTAGTTGGATAATTGGATTTTAAAAATGAAAAATAAATTAAATTTGACAATTGGAGCATTAATGATTGGTTTAGCTTTAGTTTCAGTAGTTAGTGCTTTTGCATTTGGTTCACCTTATTATGATGGATATGAATTTGAAATGGCTGCTGGAGAAGTTAGAACATTAAATTTTAATTTACAAAATAAAGGGGGAGCAACAGAAGATGTTACTGCAGGAATTTGGTTAGTAGATGGAGACGATGTTGCTAGTTTAAAAAAAGAAGAATATCTTGTTAAAGCAGGTGAAAGAATAGATGTTCCTGTAACAATTAAGATTCCCTCTGATGCAGAAGATGGAGATAAATATTTGATTACAATTTCTACAAAGACAATTACTCCTGGAGATTCAGGAGGAGTAGCAATGGGAATTGGTATGACTTCTTCTCTTAATGTAGTTGTTTCTGGAAAAGTTGAAAAATCAAATACTGGAATGATTGTTACTTTAATTATAGCAATCATAGTTTTATTAGCAATAATTATCAAATTTGTTCTTAAAAGAAAAAAGAAAATTAAGTAATTTTGTTTGAGAAGGGATTAATTTTAAATACTTTAAACTAATATTTTAAATATGTTTAGAAAAAAAATAATATTTTTGTTTGTATTGATTTTAATGTTAACTTCAATAGTTAGTGCTTTTGGAGTTGCTTCTCCTTATTGGAGTGGAAACCCTCTTATATTGGGGAGGGGAGAGACTCAGATAGTTGATTTAAATCTTCAAAATATGGTTGGAGAAGAGGATGTAAAGGTTAAAGCAGAACTTGTGGCTGGCTCTGAAATTACTTTTTTGCCTAAGGAAATTTATAAAGTTAAGGCAGGAACTCATGATACCATGGTTTCTTTAAAGATTAAAATACCTAAGGAGGCTGAAGTGGGAGATGTTAAGACTATTTCTATTGATTTTAAAACAATAAGTGAGGATATTGAAGGAGTTTCTTTAGGAACTGGGATGGTTACTTCTTTTGATGTTATAGTTAGTGGAGAAGCTGTAAAATCTAGTTCTGAAGCTGTTGTAGGATTATTGATTTTAGCAATTATAATCTTAGTAATTGTTATTTGGTTTGTTTTGAAAAGAAAAAAGAATAGCAGATAGTTAAATTTTAATTGATATTTTTTAAAATTATTTTTTATCTATTTTGTTATGCAAAAAAATTTAAATACTTGGTTTTCATTTTTTTCTTATGAAAAAGAGTTGTGTGTTAATTTTTTTATTTTTGAGTTTGTTTTTATTATCTGGAGTAATCTCTGATCAGATTACTGGAGATACAATAACTGGACAGGCTTCAAATCAGGCTACAAGTGTTTCTATTTCTGTAACGAATAATTCAGCCTTGAGAATAATTAGCCCAGAAAATACTACTTATGATTATGAAGAATATATTCTTCTTGATTATGCTGATTATTTAATTGAGAGTGTTTGGTATAAGTTTAATGGTACAAATAATGTTTCTGTTAATTCTTCTTTTTATTTTCAAGCAGACCCAGGAGTTCATACTCTTTATTTGTATGGAAATATGAGTAATGGTACTGAGTTAGTGGATAGTGTAGTTTTTAGTGTAAATGCTGCTCCTGTGCCCCCAATTCCTTCTAGTGGAGGTGGAGGTGGAGTTAAAGATAAAGAAGAGATTAGTTTTAATAAAGAGCAAATAGGGATAGTATTAAAACAAGGAGAGACAAAAAATGAGAGTTTTTATATAAGAAATAATTATGGTAGAGCAATAGATGTGAAAATAGAAGATTTTAGATTAGAGGAATTTTTAATAGATATGAGTGTGAGAGAGTTTTCTTTGAAAGAAGGAGAGTCAAGGGAAATAAATCTTACTTTTAGAGCTAATAAAGATGTTATTCCTACTCTTTATGTTGGAAATTTACTAGTTTCTACAAAATCTCTGGAAGAATCTATTTTAGTTTTTATTGAAGTTGAATCAGAAGAACTTTTGTTTGATATTAAAGCAAAACTTCTTGAAAAACCAGAGGTTTATGAACCTCTTGATAAGGTAAGAGCAGAAATACAATTTTATAATCTTGGAGAAGAGGAAAAAGCAGAACTTAATTTAGAGTATTTAATAAAAGACGAAAAAGGCAATATAATTGTTTATGATTATCAAACAATTGTTGTTGGAACTTCTTTAACTTTAATTAAACTTTTTGAACTTCCAAAAAGTATTAGTGATGGAAAGTATGTTTTTTATGTAAAAGCAGAGTATAATAATAAAGTAGCTAGTTCAAGTGAATGGTTTAATGTTAAGAGAAAGACTCTTTGGGATGGTTTTAATGAATGTATTCAGAACCTGCTTGGGGGAATTATGGAAAATGTTAAAATTATTTATTTTTTTCTTGTTATTGGATTGTTATTTTGCATTTTATTTTTATTAAGGAAGAGAAGAAAAAAGAAAATAATTAGGAAAAAATATTCTTCTTATAAAAAAAGAAGAAAATAATTTTTTAGATTTTTATTTTTTGAAAATTGGAAACACTATTTTTTAATAGCTCTTGAATAAATTGTCCAGATATTTCTTTGATCCCTATTTAATGTTTCTGCAATTTCTACATACTTCATTCCTTTATCTTTTAAGTAGACAACCATTGCTTCGAATATTGTAAGCTTTCTGTTCTGGAATATTGATACTGGAAGGTAGATTAGGGTTTTCTTAATAGTTAATCTTGTTTGTTGTTTCTTTACTGATTTATTATATGAAGTCCAGATTGTTCTATCATCTCTGTTTAATAGTTCTGCAATTTCATGGTATGTAAGGCCAAGGTTTTCTTTTAGGTATTTAGAGATTCCTTCTAATCCTCCTAATTTGTCTGTGAATACTGTTGAAGGTATTGACAAGTTATCTACAATTATCTTTCTCTTTCTTTTCTTGCCTTTCTTTAATACAAGAACCATGCTTAGAACTACCTTAATTATCCAGCTTCCTGCTCCTGATGTAGAATATGTTTGAGTAGAAAGTGTTCCTGTTTGTTTAATACAATAATATAATTCTTCTTGTGCTTGTCCTGCTGAGAAATTTCCTTTTTCTAAAACTACATTTGTAATGCTAATTGATGTTGCATTTTGCAATGAAGTTCCTTCACATTCTGCTGGAGGGTTTCCTCCATTATTTATGCTTACTGAAAAATTCTCTACATTAATGTATTCTTCTTCATTTGTTTCTCCTAATAGGTTAGTAGAATTAATTTGTATTTTTCCAGTCATATTATAGTTACCTGTATTATTAATAATAGTAGGGTCATTAGTAGAAGTTTGATTTATACTATCTGAGTTAAGACTAAAATTGATTGTAGTTGGAGAAATTACAATTGCTTGTAGTAAATTATAAGTAAAAGAAGTTGAGGTATTTACTGCTGATGCACTGCTTAGATCTTGTCCATAAGCACTCACATCCCATGTTCCGTTTCCATCAAAATACCACATGTCGATTGTACAAGAGTAATTTGCATAATAAGTTCCGTAATCTTCAAGGTGAACACAGCTTAAATTTTCTCTTGTTGTTTCACCTGTTTTAGTGAAATTTGCAGTAACACTTGAATCATCTAAATCCCCAAATCCATCTGCATCATACATTGTAATATTAAATTCTATTGAAGTTGAATTTGCTTCTATAGGGTTTGTAGCTGAGATAGAAGAAACATAAGGAATTGTTGGTGCAGTGTTTAATGCACCATGATTTAAAGTAACATTGTAAAGTTCAGGACTATAAGTGGTATTATCTGTTGAAAAATTTGCCATATATTGGAACCATTGATTGTTTGGAACTTCTAGAGTCTGTGTTGATGAGTTTTTATAGGTTGTTCTCCAGCCTTCTCCAGAACAAGCATCATCATCACAGCTTTTCACACTAATGTTTAGTCTTAAAATTCCTCTTTTGTAATGCTCTAAAACTTCTGTTGCAGATAAACTTCTTTTATAAAGTGCAACTTCATCAATTGTTCCATTAAAATAATATTTGGTATCCTCTGTTGTACTTGAACGCCCTATTGTAAAATTATTTGCAGGATAATCTAAACTTCCATAACCAGTTACATCTACTGGAGTTCCTTCTTCTAGTCCATCTACATAAATTCTTAAATAATTTCCATCTCTCATCCCAACAACATGATGCCACTCACTATCATTAATTGCACTTGTTCCTACAAGCACTTTACGAGTTGTTGCATCATCAATACTTAAACCAGCAACTCCAGCACCATTACCATCTTGACGATACCCCCATAAAATATATCTTTTTCCAGCACCTCCCCCTTCTCCCTTACTTGCAATCACTGCATAATCACTCATCATATTTGTTTTAAACCATGCTTCTAAACTAAAATCATTACTTCCCACATTAAAATCACTACTATTACTAAAATCAATAGAAGTTTCTCCTTCTCTGTCAAAATAACATCCTGCACCTAGCTTTCCATCTGCAGTACAATCAGTATTATTAAATATTGTTCCATTATTTTGATTACCAGAAGTATCACTTATAGTATTATCAGTAAGATAATTTATCATACTTGTATATGTTGTAGTTGTAAAACCAGTATGCCACTCTCCTCCATCACTTTTTGCAGAATACCATAAGTCTATTGCATCTGTAGAAGGATTGTATAAGAATGTTGGTCTATAAAGCATATAACTATCCCAACCAGAAGAAGTATCATTAAGAATAGGTTTAGAATATTCTGTCCAAGTAATTTTATCAGTACTATTTGCAAAGAATAAATCCTCTCCTGCACTATTTGCTTTCATATAAAATGTCCAGTATTCTGATTTTTCAGGAATATATGAAATATCAGCATGCCATACTGGATTTATATTTGTTGTTGTATTATCTGACCAGTTCAAACCATCTGTTGAACTACGATAATCAAGCCATCTTGTAGTTGAACTATTTTTTAAAGTATGCCACATATGCCATTCTGAGCCAATTTTAACAACTGAAGGAACTAAACCATAAGGATATCCATCCCATGAAAAATTAAGATAAATTGGGTCTTCCCAAGTTGTTCCGTTGTTTGATTTTTGAACTGTAAAGTTATGATAATCATCTGATCCTCTTTCCCACTTTCTCATATAATAAACCCAAAGCTCGTCTGTATCATCATTATAAACAATATCACAATCAGCATTAAATCCTCCATCTAAATCAGAATCATCAATTAAAGGATTTGTTAATCCTTCTGGAACTTGCCATTGCGCATTAACTGTATTACATGAATCATTACACACTAAAATAGAGGGATTTTCATAATCATCATTGGTATTTGGATAAGGAGTTATACACATCCAATATTTCCATCCATTCCATCCATTACTGAAATTAATTACACTAGGATGAACTGTTTGATTTGAGCCATCATAAGTAGGGATATGCTGGTAAGTATCTGCATTATCAAAAAGATTATAGTCATCTAGGTGAGCTAAAAATACATTTTCAGTCATATTTGCTCCTCCAAGAACACTCTCAGTATTTTGATTATCTGGAAGATTTTCTCCATAAGGAACTCCTTCTGTCCAAGATAAATTAGCCCAATTTACACTTGCACCTGCATTAAATATCTGAGATGTAAATGTTCCAGTGTCTGAACTATCTAAAACAATTGAGTGATAAATAGTTGCATCTTGTTTTGTGCTTGAAAATGTTCCATCTTCAAAATCATTTTTTGCTCCATTTACAAAAGTTCCACTTGTATCACTTATGGTTGTGAAATTATTTGGTCCAGAAGTTTCACAATTAGCAGAAGCATCACAAGAAGTCACATTATAATAATATAATGTACTTGCTAATAATCCAGTGATGTTAAGACTATGCGTTGTTGTTAATGTGGCTGAAGAGTTAGAACCATCTGTCATACTGGTTGTTGTTCCATAAATCACACTTGAATTAGCATTTAAATTTGTTGTCCAGGTTATTATTGCTGATTGATTTGTTATTGAAGTATTCGCAATATTTGTAATTGCCAAAGCAGCAGCATTTATACTTATATTTCTTATTTCTGATTTATTTTCATTAGCTCCATCTGAACAA
>CAZDZI010000007.1:0-30250 GCA_964509925.1 Candidatus Woesearchaeota archaeon
CTATTTCCTCAGGAGTTAGAGGTACATGTTTTATTCTTTTATATCCTACCATTTTCAATAAAAAGTACTGGAACGCCCCCGCCAGGAATCGAACCTGGGAGCCCAAAGGGCCCGGCTCTCAAGGCCGGTGCACTACCATTATGCGACAGAGGCTTATAGTTAATAAGATAATTAAGAAGTTTTAAACCTTTTTATCATCCAAAAAGTCTTTTGAAAAAAGATTTCTTTATTGTTATTGGCTTATCATATTCATCAATAATTTCGTATTTGATTTTTGGTTTTTCCTTTAATACTGGAGCTTTTTCAGCTAGTTCTTTATTTGCTTTAGTTAGTGCATCATCTACTACTGTTTTTGAATAACCCTGATTAATAAGTGCAAATTTCAAAGAATCTGGAGTATAGCCTTTAGTTAAATTTTTCTTAAAATAATTTATCAGTTTTCTTTTATAATCTTCCATAAATTAATCAAATAAAGATTGTTTAAAAAATTAGTTGTGTTACCTTATACTTATTGGTTTTAATTGTTTATATGCTTTAACTGCATCATTTAATCTAGATTTAGATTCTGCATAGATTGTTAGTAATTTATCTCTTTTCTTTACTTTAACTTTATTATGAACATGTAAATATAATCCTGAAGCCTTATATCCTGGACATCCTGTAACTCTTGCCAGAGTATTTATCTTTTTATTATCAATTTCATTTATTCTTCCAGATTTATTAGAAAGGATGTCTTTTTGATATTTTCCTGGAGATAAATTTTTTATTTCTCCTTTTTGAGCTTTAATTATATCCTTAAACTTTTGATAAGCTTTTCCAGAATATAGGATAGTTTCTGCTAATTCTTTTCCTTTTCCTTTTTTTGCTTTTCCAGTCATCTCTAAAAGTTCTCCAGAGAGAAAAAGAGATTTTTCCTTTAAATCTTTTGGACCTTTTTGTTCTGGATCTAGAATTTTAATTATATCTATTAATTCTAATATTGGGCCAACACTATTCCCAATTGGTTGGCTTCCATCTGTAAGAACGCATTTTAATTTTTTCTTAAAATATTTTCCAAGGTATTCAAATTTTCTCTTTAAATCTAATGCTTTTCTTTTTGAAACTTTAGCAGATTTTCCATAAGGGATATCAATTAAAATATAATTACTTCCTATTGCAAGTTTTTTTGAAATTATTGAAGCAAGTAGTTGAGATTCTGGGTCAATTTTAAGAATTTTCTCTATTTGTATTATTTTTGAATCTGCTGGGACCATTCCTAATGCTCCTCCCCAAACCATGCAAGCATTTGTTTTATGAATTATTTTTTTAATTTCCTTCATTGAAAAATCTACTTGAGCTATTGTTTCTAAAACATCTGCTGTTCCTGCTGCAGTTGTTATAGCTCTCGAAGAAGTTTTTGGCATAGTTAAACCTGCAGCAGCACAAATTGAGATAACTAAAGGAGTTGTTCTATTCCCAGCAATTCCTCCAATAGAATGTTTATCTGCAATAATCTTATTTTTAAGTTTTAATTTGTCTCCAGAATCCATTATTGCTTTAATCAAATAAATTGTCTCTTTCATTTGCATACCGCTTTTATACATTCCAGAAATAAATAAAGCAATTTCAGGGGAAGATAAGGAATTATCTACTACATCCTTAATGATTTCATTAATTTCTTTTTGATTTAGTATTTTTCCTTTTACTTTTTTCTTAATAAACTCTAAGCTATCTGCCCTCGGAGCAATAGTTATATCTACTTTTTGCTTACTTTTTAATTTTAGAATATTTTTTATTTCAAAAGAAACAGCTATCTCATTAGATTTAATTAAATTTCCAACAACATCTACAATTGTTGTGAATTCCCGTCCATCTGTTTTAATAGAAATCCTGTCATTAGCCCTAACACCAATTTTTGTTGCAGTCTCCTGCCTTAACATAGCAACAGGTAAACCTGCTTTCCATTTTAGAAACTTTATATTTAATTTCATTTAACACCTCTTAAATTTAATTAGAAAGAATATCTTATATACTTATCCTTAACTTGCTCGGAGGTTCTTGAACTAATAATCCAGGGACTCTTTTATTTCTATAAATGTCTAAAATAATTAAAAGGTATGCTAAAATTAAAGGCCCAATTACAAAACCTAAAATTCCGAATAAGAAAAAACCTCCAATCATTCCAATAAGAATTATTGAAGTTGGCATACTGGTTCTTTGAGAAATAAATACTGGTTTGAGAATATTATCGATAAAAGTTGCAACTGAACCAAATACTAACACTCCTAAAGCTTGGAGAGTATTTCCAGTCACAAAAGAATAAATGACTACTGGTGCCCAAATAATTGTTGTTCCCACAACTGGGAATATTCCTGCAACTACTGCTAAAAAAGTTAAGAAAAGGTAATTAGGGACGCTGAATATAAAAAAACCTGCTCCTGCTATTAATCCTTGAATCATTCCTACCACTACTTGCCCATATAAAACAGAGACAGTAATACCCTTTGTTTGTTTGAATAATTTTGCTTCTACTTCTTTTGAAAAAGGTAAAAGACTCTTAACATATGCTAGAAGCTTATCCTTATCCCTTAGAACAAAATAAAACGTGAAAAAGGCTACTAATAATTGTAACATAATTTGGGGGAAATTTAAGATTAAACCAGAAATTGCGTTGACAAAAGAATTAATCGTCCTATTTACAAATGAATAAATAATTGATCCTACTTCTCTTGAAAATTCTTCTGAAGCAAAAACAGAAGGAAAAATATTTTTTAAAGGAGTTACAAAATCCATTTGCTGTGTTGAAAAATAAATCTTTAGAGACTGGTCTATTAAAATAGGTGTAAGAAACCACATAGGCAAGATTAATAATAGCAATAAAAAGATTGAAATTAAAATTACTGACAAATTAGCTGAATGAATTTTTTTCAGTAACCAACTATGCGCTGGGGATAAAATAAAAGCAAAAAGTATACCAAAAATAATAGATAATAAAATTGGTTTTAATATAAAAAAAGATAATGCTAATAAGATTACTAAAATGATTGAAGTTGTGATTTTTTTAAAATAATTTTCTTCCATATTACTCCCTCTATAAAAAAATTAAGCAGTTGAAATTTATAAACCTTTGTTTGAAGAAGTAAAAAAGTTTATAAATTGATTTTAAGTTTTTATAATATGAATTTTGTAAAAAAAGTGTTTGATAAAAAAATAGATGAAGAAGTTCACAGTCAATTTATTAGATTTGGTAAAGGAGAGTATGGAGGAAGGTTTCCATTGAGTTTGCATAAGACAAAAAAGATTAAAATTAAATCTGGATTTGAATTTGCTAATGATTTAGTTAGAATTTGCTCTATGTTAGGGGATGCTAAAGTTTCTGGAATTGTATTGAGTAAACAAGATATTTCAAATATTATGTCTAAAAATAATATTGAAGGTAATTCTGAAACAAAAAAAGGAGGATTATTTTTTAAAAACAATATTCCTGATCAAGAATTAAAAAAAGAACAATTAATTGAATTAGAAAAGGTTTCATATTTTACTTTATTAGATGTTGAGGGGGAAGACTTTCAACTTAAGATAAAGAAAAAACTTCCTAAGCCAGGTAAAAAGGAAGAGAAAATTGATAATAAATTTTGCCAATTAGAAGCAGATGTAAAATATTATTCAAAAATAAAAGACTTATTGTTTTGGGATATGCCTGATGCAAAAAAAATTATAATTGCCCATAAAGTAATTGTGCAAGAGATTATTATGCCTGAAGGAGAAAAAGACTATGCTAAAATAAGAGAATTAGCAAAAAGAAAAGGCAAATTAATACGAAATTCTATTGTTGATGGTGAAGAGACTTCTAAAGAAACAGATTTTGAAGCGTAAAAACCTTTAAAAAGCCTAAATTTCTCAGTACTTTATTCCAGGGTAGAAATAAAATGAAAATTTCCGCATCATTAACAAATATAACAAATGCCAACAAGAAAATCACCAAGAAAAGGGAGCCTGCAATTTTGGCCCAGAAAGAGAGCGAGTAAACGTTTACCTAGAGTAAACTGGAATGCTATTAATTCAGATAAACTAATGAAAGGATTTATAGGTTATAAGTGTGGTATGGCTTCTATTGTTGTAAAAGATAATACTCCTGATTCAATGACTAAAGGAAAAGAAATTACTATTCCTTCAACAATTCTTGAATGCCCTTCTATGAAAATTTTCTCAGTTAGATATTATAAAAATGGTAAGGTTGCTAAAGATGTTCTTTCTGAAAATCTTGATAAAGAATTAAAAAGAAAGGTTAAGCTTCCTAAAAATTATAAAAAAATAGATGTTAAACCAGAAGAGTATGATGATATTTCAGTTATTGCTTATTCTCAAGTTAAAAAATCTAAACTAAAGAAAACTCCAGACCTAATTGAAATTGGATTAAAAGGAACTGTTGAAGAAAAATTAGCTTTTGTTAAAGAAAATTTAACTAAAGAATTATCTATCTTAGATTCTTTTGAAAATGGAGAATTAATTGATATTCGAGGATTGACTAAAGGAAAAGGTTTTTGTGGACCAGTTAAAAGATTTGGTATTAAATTAAGACAATCAAAATCAGAAAAAGGTATTAGAAAAGTTGGAAGTATTGGGCCTTGGCATCCTGCTAGAGTAAGTTTCAGAGTTCCTATGGCTGGACAATTAGGAATGTTTACTAGGGTTGTTTATAATAATAAGATAATAGCTTCAGGCAAAGGAAAAGGAAAATTCAAAAATTTGAAAAATTATGGAGAGGTTAATACAGATTATCTTATTGTGAGAGGTTCTATTCAAGGTTCTGCTAAAAGACAATTAATTATCACTCGTGCTCTTAGACCTTCTAAAAAACAATTAAAAAAAAGCTTTGAGCTTATTAAAATAGTATAATGAAAGCAAAAATTTTAGACATTAATGGAAAAGAAAAAGCAAGCATAGATTTGCCTAAATGTTTTTCTAAAAAAATTAGAGAAGATATAGTGGCTAAAGTTCTAGAAGCTAAAAAATCTGAACAACCTTTTGCTCCCTCACCAGTTGCAGGTAAACAACACGCAGCTAAAGGTAAACTTGTTCATAGAAGACATGTTTGGAGAAGTGGTTATGGAAAAGGTATGTCTAGGGTTCCAAGAAAAATTATGTCTAGAAGAGGAAGCCAGTTTGGTTGGGAAGCTGCTGAAGTTCCATTTGCTAAGGGAGGTATGAGAGCACATCCTCCAAAAGTGCTTTCAAGAATTAATACTCTTAAAATAAATAAAAAAGAAATTAAAATGGCATTTGAATCTGCTTTAAGTGCTACTACTAATGCAAAAATAATTGCAGATAGATATGATAGACTAAAAGGAAAGAAAATAGAAAATGTACCATTTATTGTTGAAGGAAAAATAACTTCTATGAAAGCTAAAGAATTACTTTCAAGCATAAAGAAAATTTTAAATAAAGATCTTTTTGAAGTTGCTATTAAAGTAAAGAAAGTTAGAAGTGGTAAAGGAAAAGCAAGAGGAAGAAAATATAAAAGTAATGCAGGAATGCTTTTTGTTTTAGGAAAAAAAGAAAGTTTAAAGACAAGATCATTTGAAGTTAAGAAAGCTCAAGATTTAAGTGTTATAAATCTTGCAAAAGGTGGAATAGGAAGATTAACTATTTATACTGAACAAGCAATTAAAGAACTTGGGAATAAATTCAAATGAAACCTTTAGTAACTGAAAAAGCAGTAATGATGATTGAACTAAAAAATCTCTTAACATTTAAATTAGAAAAACAAGCTAAAAAAGACGAGATCAAGAAAAAAGTTGAAGAACTTTTTGATGTTAAAGTAGAAAAAGTAAGAACCTTAATAAGAAATAACCAAAAATATGCTTATGTTAAATTAAATAAAAAGTTTCCAGCTATTGATGTAGCTACAAAACTAGGATTAATATAATGGCAAAAAGAATAATTACTCAAAGACGTGGAAGGGGAACTAATACTTATAGAGTTAGAAAAAGAGCATTTAGATTTAGAATAAAATATCCAAGAAGATTAGAAGGAGAAGGAACTGTTATTAAATTAATTGATTCTGCAGCCCATACAACTCCATTAGCAAAAATAAAATATTCTGAAGGAGAATTCTATATGCCTGCGTTTAAAGGAATGGTTGAAGGACAAAAAATTAGTTTTGGGGGGAAAGAACTAAAAAAGGGAAATATTTTAGCATTAAAGGACATACCTGTTAAAACCCAGATATATAACCTTGAATCTCGTCCAGGAGATGGAGGGAAATTTATTAGAAGTGGGGGAAGTTATTCTGAAGTTAACAGAGTAGTTGGAAAAGATATTCTTATATTAATGCCTTCAAAGAAAGAGAAAAAATTTAATCCAAATTGCAGAGCAACAATTGGAGAAATTGCAGGAAAAGGAAGATTAGATAAACCAGTAGTAAAAGCTGGGAAAAAATATCATATTAAAAAATCAAAAAGTAAATTATGGCCAAGAACATCTGCAGTAAAGATGAACGCTATTGATCATCCATTTGGTTCAGGTAGATCAAAAAATCCTAAACCAAAGATTGCCAAGAGGAATGCTCCTCCTGGTAGAAAAGTTGGATTATTAAGGCCAAGAAGAACAGGGAAGAGAAAATAAAATGGAAGAATATGTAAAAAAACAATTTAAATTCAGAGGAAAAACAATGGAAGAACTGAAAGAGTTAGATGTTAGAGAATTTTCTAAAATTTTGCCCTCTAGAGGTAGAAGAAGTGCATTAAGACAATTTCAAAAGATAGAAGATTTTGTTAGTAGATCTAAAGTTAAATTATCAAAAAAGAAACCAATAAGAACACATCTAAGAGACATTATTATTGTTCCTCAGATGATTGGAATGAGAATCCACATTTATAATGGAAGAGATTTTGTTCCAGTGAACATTATAGAAGAAATGTTAGGTCATGTTCTTGGAGAATTTGCTTTAACAAGATCTAAAGTTAAACATGGTGGCGCAGGAGTAGGAGCTACAAAAGGAACTAAATCTAAAGCTAAACATTAAAATGACAGAAAAAAACTATAACCCAAATCAGCAAAAAAATAAGTCAATGAAAAAAGCAGCAGTAGCAGATAAAATGAAAAAAACTATAATTAAGGATATTGAGAAAAAAGTAGGAGAGAAAAAGGAAGTTCAAAATAAATCAGAACCCAATACTAATGTAAAAATTTCGGATAAATCAGAACCTACAAAAGAGAAAAAACTAGTTAATACCCTAAAGAACACAAAGAAAAAAGAAATTATAAAGAAAGATCAAGCTGTTGTTAATTCTCGTAGCATTTCAATCTCAACTAAGAAAGCTGCAGACATTTGTAGATTTATTAAGGGTAAAACAATTGATTCTGCTATGGCAGACTTAGAAATGATCAACAAAAAGAAAAAAGTTCTTCCTATGAAAGGAGAGATTCCCCATCAAAAAGGAAAAAGAATGATGTCAGGAGGATTTCCTAAAAATGCTTCAAGAGAATTTATTGTGCTATTGAAAAGTCTTATAGGCAATTCAAATGCAAATGGGATTGATGATCCAGTAATTACAGAAGCAATAGCAAACTTAGCCTCAAGACCATTTGGAAGGTTTGGAAGATGGAAAAGAAAAAGAACTCATATTAAATTAGTTGCTAGAAATAAAAAGGAGAAAAAGAAATAATGGAAGAAAGAAAAACAGTAAAATTCAAGAAAGACGAATTTGAAATTAGAGAATACATTAAAAAATCTTTAGGAAAAGGAAAGGTAAGCAAGGTTAAAATTAGTTATACTCCTGTAGGAGAAAAGATAATGGTATCTACTCATAAACCAGGGTTAGTTATTGGAAGAAAAGGAGAAAAAATTGAAGGGCTTACAAGAGTATTAAAGACTAAATTTAAACTAGAGAACCCTCATATTGAAATTGATGAAATAAAAAACCCAGAATTTGATGCTCAAATAATGGCAGATGAAATTGCTAGTGGATTAGAAAGAATGGGTCCAATAAAATTCAAAGTGTTAGCATATAGAGCACTTCAAAGGATAAAAAATGCTGGAGCATTAGGGGTAGAAATTAGACTTAATGGTAAACTCCCAAGTTCAAGAGCTAAATCTTGGAGATTTGCATATGGATATTTAAAGAAAACAGGACATGCTGCTAAAGTTGTTGATAAAGCTCAAGCAAGAGCAGAAACTAAACCCGGAACAGTAGGAGTTAATGTTAGTATTTTATCTCCAGAGGCAAAATTAATAGATAGAATTGATGTTAATGCAGAAATGATTGCAAAGATGAAATCAAATGAAATTCAAGAGGAAGAAGTTCCAAAAATAAAATTAAAGAAAAAAAGAAAAGTAACAAAAGGAAATAAAAAATAAAATGCCATTAAAATCAAAAGACCTAAAAAATATGACAAAAGAAACTATTAAAAAGAAACTTAAAGAACTAAAATTAGAATTAATCAAATCAAAAGTAAATGCTTCAAAAACAGGCAATTCAAAAAGCAAAAACCTTAGGAAAATGATTGCAAAACTATTAACATTCAACAAATCAGAAGAAAAACCAAGAAAAGTGACACCGTCATTAACTTTGGATAAATCTAAAGATAAGTTGAAAAAAAAATAAACAAATGGAAATAGATCCAAAAACAGGATTGCCTTCACAGGCAATAGAATGGGAAGACCTTGCAAAGAGCTCCCAAAAGATAAAGGTAACGACTGACAAAAAACGGTATGGAAAAATCGTTACTGTGGTAAGTGGATTTGATAAAGGAATCGACGGTAAGAAAACCGCAAAGGCTCTAAAAAATGAGCTTGCTTGCGGAGGAACTTACAAGGACGATATTATCGAACTTCAAGGAGACCACACAAAAAAAATCAAGCCAATTTTGGTAAAGCTTGGTTTTGAAGCAGACTCGATTGAGGAATAAATCCTGTTCAAAAAAAATGACAGATAAAATGAAAAAAACAGAAGGAAAAATCGAAAATGGAAAAGAAGAAAAAGTAGTTGGAACTCGAGGAAGAATTTTTGAAGGAAGAGTTATTAAAAAATTCCATAAAAGACTTACAATTGTGTTTAATAGAATGATTTATATTAAAAAATATGAAAGATATGCTAAATCAAGAACTAAACTACACGCAAGACTTCCAGAACATTTAGAAAAAGAGATTAAAGTAGGAGATTTAATCCAAATTAGAGAGTGTAGACCACTAAGTAAAATTGTACATTTCATGGTAATTAAAAAAATTAAAGACGCTGAGGAAGTAAAACAATGAATAAAAATATGAAATTTTTAACTCATTTGTATTTAGGAGAATTCAAATGAAAGCTATAAGTGCAAAAGGAACTGCAGGATTAAACATTGGTAGTGTTTTAGTATCTTCTGATAATAGTGGAGCAAAAATTGTTAAAATTGTTGGGGTAAAAAAAGCAAAGGCTAAAAAGAGAAAGCAAGTTAATGCTAAAATAGCAGATTGGGTCAAAGTAAGTGTAAGAAAAGGTATTCCAGATATGAAAGGAAAAGTATTTGATGCTGTTGTTATAAGACAAAAAAAACCCTTTAGAAGATTAAGTGGAGAAAGAGTAGCATTTGAAGATAATGCTGTTGCAATCTTAAAAGACGATAAAGGAAATCCAAAAGGAACTCAAATTAAAGGAGCAATTGCAAGGGAGGTTATGGAGCGATGGCCATCTGTGGCTAAAATAGCTTCAATTGTATATTAAAATGAAAAAAGAATTTTCAACTGCATGGAAAGCAAGTAAACAACCAAGAAAACAAAGGAAATTTAGAGCTAATGCTCCATTACACTTAAAAAAGAAATTTATTAGTGCTAATCTTTCAAAAGAATTAAAGAAAAAACATGGAAAAAGAAATATTCCTCTTAAAAAAGGAGATATGGTTAAAATTATGAGGGGGAAATTCAGTGGAAAGAAAGGAAAAATATTAGAAGTTAAACTAAAGATTAGTAAGGTAATCATCGAAGGTATTCAAGTTAAGAAACAAGATGGTTCAAGTGTTGCTGTGAAACTGCAACCCTCAAATTTACAAATAACTGAATTAAACTTAGAAGACAAAAATAGGGCTAAGAAATTAGGTGCAGAAAAAGATAAAGTAAAAGTTTCTGATAAATCAGAATCTAAAGAAAAACCTGTGGAGGATAAAAAATGAGAAGACATTTAAAAAGACAAAAAGTTCCAAAGAATTGGCCAGTTGCTAGAAAAGGTACTGCATATGTTATTAAACCATATTCAAACCTAGAAAAAGGTGTTCCATTATTAATTGTATTAAGAGAGATGTTAAACATAGCTCAAAATAGAAAAGAAGTAAAAAAAGCTATTCACGAAAAGAATATATTAATTAATAATAAACCTGCAAGCGATGAAAAAAATTCACTACAATTATTTGATAAATTAACATTAGTTCCATCTAAAAAATGCTATAAGGTTAATTTAGCAGAAAATGGTAAATTTGTTATGGAAGAGATTAAAGAAAATGAAACAAATCAAAAAATTGCTAAAATAATTGATAAAAAAACATTAAAAGGAAAGAAAACTCAAATTAATTTGAGTGATGGAAGAAATTTTATCTCAGATGTTAAATGTAATGTAGGAGATTCTGCAAGTATTAATTTTAAAGATAAAAAAATTGAAAAATGTTTGTCCTTAAAAGAAAATGCAAAAGTTATTGTATTTGCAGGAAAACACTCTGGTAAAAGAGGAACAATATTAAAATTAAAAGACGAAAGAAAAATGTCCTCTCTTGAAGCAAAGGGAGAAAAAATCAACGTATTAATTAAACAAATCATGGTGATTGAATAATCTAAGTAAAATGACAGAAATAAACCCGATGAAACAAATCAAAATTGAGAAAGTTGTTCTAAGTGTAGGAGGAACTGGGGAAAATTTAGAAAAGGGTGTAAGACTTCTTAAACTTCTTACAGGAAAAAATCCAGCTAAAACAATGGCTAAAAAAAGGATTCCTTCGCTAGGGGTTCGTCCAGGATTAGAAATTGGAGCAGTTATTACAATTAGAAAACAAATGGAAGAATTAGTAAAAAAGATGTTAGTTGCAATTGATAATGTTCTAAAATACAAACAAATAAGTGTTAATAACTTCTCTTTTGGGATTAAAGAATATTTAGAAATTCCAGGGATAGAATATCAAAGAGACATTGGTATTTTAGGTTTAGATGTTACAATAGTCTTTAAAAGGTCTGGAAGAAGAGTTAGATTAAAGAAAGTTAAACGTGGAAAAATCCCAAAAAGACAAACAATCTCAAAAGAAGAAATAATTAAATTCATGGAAGATACCTTTCAAACTAAATTTATAGGTAAAAAATAAAATGACAGCAAGCGATTGGAGAAAAATATTAAAGCAATTAAAAAATAAACCTGCAATTAGAGATAAATTCCTTAAACATAATAAACCAAAAGATAGAAAAATAGGAATTGCTGCAAAAAAATGCGAGAGATGTGGAAGATTTGGAGCTCATATCAAAACTTACGGATTAAATTTATGCCGACACTGTTTCAGAGAAATAGCTGAAGAAATCGGTTTTGAAAAATATAGTTAAAATGTCACAAGATATTGTTGCTGATGCACTGAATATGCTAAATAATGCAAAAAAAGCTAGAAAGGACTCTATTAAAATAAAAAGGATTTCTAACTTGCTAATTGAAATTCTAAAAATCATGAAGCAGGAAGGTGCGATAAAAAAATATAAGATTAATGCTAAAGACAGAAGCCTTGAAGTTTTTTTAGGAGAATTGTCTAAATGTAAATCAATTAAACCAAGATTTACAATAGATAAAACTCAAATAGAAAAATATAGAAGAAGATATCTTCCAGCTAGAGAAATTGGGAAAATGATAATTTCTACAAATAAAGGACTAATTACTCATGAAGAAGCTAAAGAAGAACAAATTGGAGGTTGCTTAATTGCATTTTTTTACTAAAAATGAAAAAAGAAATTTTTGAAGAGATTGAAATTCCTGAGGGAGTTGAAGCAAACATAGAAGGAGATACTTTAATTGTAAAGGGTCCTGAAGGAGAAAACAAAAGAACTTTTATAATCAATAATTTAGTTTTTGAAAAAAAAGAAAACAAAATAATTATTGGAAATAAAAAATCAACTAAAAATGAAAAGAAAAGAATTTACACTCTTGTTGCTCACATTAAAAATATGTTGAAAGGCGTAAAGGAAAAATTTGTATATGAATTAAAAATAGTATTTAGTCACTTCCCTATCACTGCAGAAATTCAAGGAAATAAAGTATTTATTAAAAACTTTTTAGGAGAAAAAATCCCCAGAGAAGTTGAAATTCCTGAGGGAGCAGAAGTTGAAATTAATAAAGACCAAGTTACAGTTAAATCAATTGACAAAGAACTTGCTGGACAAGCCTCTGCTAACCTTGAAAAAGCTACAAGTGTTGGATCAAGAGATAAGAGAGTATTCCAAGATGGTATCTATATTACAAATAAGGCAGGTAAAGAAATATGAAATTTTTAAGAAGAACTTGGAGTAGATTTTCAAAATTAGGTAAAAAAAGAAAGAAAAAACAAGTTTGGAGAAGGCCCACTGGAAGAGATAATCCTATGAGACAGAAGAGAAGAGGTTATCCTGCAATAGTTAGTCAAGGGTATAAGACCAATAAAAAGGATGTTGGAAAAGTTCAAGGAAAAACTCCAATAGAAATAAGGAACCTAAAAGATTTAGAAAAAGTTACAAAAAATGAAATAATTATTTTAGGGAAGATTGGTAAAAAGAAAAAAATAGAAGTTATTAAAAAAGCAAAAGAAAAAGGATTAGAAATTTCCAACATAAATATAAAGAAATTTTTAAAACAAAATAAAATAAAGGAAAAGAAAAATGAATCTAAGTAAAAAAACAGAACTTGCAGTAAGAACATTTAAGGTGGGTAAAGCAAGAATTGTATTTGTAAAAGCTAGATTAGAAGATATTAAAGAAGCTATTACAAAACAAGATATTCGAGATTTACATAAAGATGGAGCAATTTTAATTAAAGAAATTAAAGGGAGAAAGAAAAAATACATTAAGAAAAGTAGAAGTACTGGAAACATTAGGAAAAAAATAAATAAAAGAAAACAAAATTATGTTATCTTGACAAGAAAATTAAGAGCTTATGCTTTAGAATTAAAGAAAAAAGGAGATTTATCTGAAGAAGAAGTTAAAGAGATAAGAAAAAGAATAAGAAATAAAGATTTTAAAAGCAAAGCAAATTTAAAAGAATATATTGGAGAACTAAGAAGATGAGAATAGCAAAACGAAGAAGAAGAGAAGGGAAAACAGACTACTTAGCTAGGAGAAAAATGTTGCAAGGAAATAAACCAAGGATTATTTTCAGAAAAACAAATAGATATATTATTGTTCAATATGTTCTAAGTAATGCAGCTCAAGATAGTGTTAAAATTGGTTTGAGCTCAAAAGATTTATTGAAATATGGTTGGCCAAAAGAAAATCTTGGTGGATTAAAATCAATTACTGCATCATATTTAATAGGATTTTTAATGGGACAAAATATTAAGAAAGATAAATTAGAAACACCAATTGTAGATTTTGGAATGTTGAAAACAATCCATAAAAACAAACTATTTGGATTCATATTGGGACTAAAAGATTCTGGATTAGACATAAAATGTCCAGAAGAAGCGATTCCTAGTGAAGAAAGAATTAAAGGAGAACATCTTAAAAATAAAATAAGTTTTGATGAAATTAAATCTCAAATAGAATCTAAATCTCCAAAAGAGATAAATAAATAAAATGGCAGAAGAAAATAAAAAAACATCAGAAACTGAAAACAAGGAAATGGCAGAAGAAAATAAGAAAGTTGCAGAAACTCCTGTAAAAGAAGATTTAGCAGAAAAGTTAGAGGAAACTGAAGAAAAGTTAAATGAACAACCAGTTGAAGTTGAAAAAATATCTGAAGATGTAAAAGTTGCTGAAAAACCAGAAACAAAATCATTTGGAAGGCCAGGACAAAGGGGCTATCAAAGAAAAGATAGAGAAACAATGGAAAAAGAAAGGGCAGCAGAGCATTTAGCTGCTTGGGTTCCTAAAACAAAACTTGGAAAAGATGTTAGAGATGGTAAAATTAAAAATATTAATGAAATACTAGAAAAGGAAATGAAAATATTAGAGCCAGAAATTGTAGATACTTTACTTGGAATTAAATCTGATCTTATTGCTATGGGACAATCAAAAGGTAAATTTGGTGGAGGAAAAAGAAGAGCGTGGAGACAAACTCAAAGAAAAACAAAAGAAGGAAATGTTCCGACTTTTTCAGCTTTTGCTGTTGTAGGAGATGAAAATGGGCATGTTGGTATTGGAGTTGGTAAAGCAAGTGAAACCTTACCAGCAAGAGACAAAGCAATTAGAAAGGCTAAATTAAATTTAATTAAAATTACTAGAGGAGATGGAAGTTTTGATAGTGTTGGAGAAGGAAATGAAAGTATTCCATATATTATTGAAGGTAAATCAGGTAGTGTAAGAGTTAAATTAATGCCTGCAGCACCAGGAACTGGTTTAGTTGTTGGGGATCAATTAAAAAAAGTATTAAAAATGGCTGGAATTCATGATGTATATAGCAGAACTAGTGGAAAAGTTAGAACCACTTTTAATCTTGTAAAAGCTTGCATTGACGCTCTTAAAAAAACTAATCCAGAGGATAAAAAATGATACAAAAATATAAATTTTTAACTCATTCGTTAACAGGAATTATCAAATGATAGTAGCAATAAGAATTCATGGAAGAGTTGGACTTGATAAAAAAATCAAGGAAACTTTGAATAGATTAAAACTTAGAAAGAAATATAGTTGTGTTATTTTAACAGACCCTTCGAAAGAAACTATTGGAATGATTAACAAAGTAAGAAATCAGATTGCTTTTGGGGAATTAACTGAAGAAACACACAAAAAACTTGTAGAAAAAAGAAAAACAAAAATAAAGAACTTTTTTAGACTTCACCCTCCAAGAGGGGGAATTGAGACTAAGAAACATTTTCCTAAAGGAGTATTAGGAGACAATAAAGATAAAATAAATGATTTAATATTGAGGATGTTATAATGATAAAAGTACACAAAAGGAAAAAATCTTCAAGACAACATGGAAGAAAAATGGGAACTCATGGAACTGGAGCTAGAAAGAACAAGAGAGGCTCTGGTATGAGGGGTGGAAAAGGTATGAGTGGTAGTGGAAAAAGAGCAGATCATAAAAAAACCTTGGTTACTAAACTTTATGGTCATGGTTATTTTGGAAAACAAGGAATTACTAGTAAAGGAACAAAAAGAGACACTAGGAAAAGGATTAATCTTCAACAAATTGAACTTAATTTAGAGAATTATATTAAGAAAGGTATTGCAAAAAAAGGAAAAGGTTTTGAGATTAATTTAAGTTCTTATAAAATTCTTGGAAAAGGGGATGTTAAAAATAAGTTAATTATAAAAGCTAAAGAAGCTTCTAAATCAGCAATAGACAAAGTAAAAAAAGCAGGTGGAGAAATCCAGCTTCCAGTAGGTTCTAAGACAGAACCTAAAAAAGTGGTAGAGAAAGTTTCTAAAAAACCAGGAAAAAAGAAAACTGCTGAATCTCAATAAGCAAAATGAACTTACGAAAAATATTTAATTTTATTCCAGAAGTTACTAAACCAGAAGAAAAAAAAGTGGGTTTTGGAACAAAAGCTAAATGGACAATAATTATTTTAAGTTTATTCTTTATCCTTGCTAATATTCCTTTATTTGGACTTTCTGAAAATGCATTATCAAGATTTGAATATCTTGCTATAATTTTGGGAACAGATTTTGGAAGTATTATATCATTGGGTATTGGGCCAATTGTAATGGCGTCTATTATTCTTCAATTACTTAGTGGTTCAGGAATAATTAATATTGATCAAAGTACAGAAGAAGGGAAAAAATTCTTTCATGGAATCCAGAAACTTTTAATTCTCTTTTTTATTGTATTTGAGGCATTAGTTTATGTTTTTATGCAAGGTTTACAAGCTGTTCCAGGATTTGCCGGGATTGTAATACTTCAACTAATACTTGGAGGCTTGGCTATCTTTTATATGGATGATGTTACAACTAAATGGGGATTTGGATCTGGAGTTAGTTTATTTATTGCAGCAGGGGTTTCTTGGAGGCTTATTACAAGTGCATTCCAGTTTATTGATACTCAAGGAAGAAATTGTTTAATTGGATTCACTACTGAAGGAGGAGCTGCTTGTTCTGGTAAAGTTTTAGTCTTAATTCAATCACTAATCTTAGGAAATAACATTGCATTTTTATCTGCAATTGCTGCAATCATCTCTACTGTTCTAATCTTTTTAGTTGTTGTTTGGGCTCAATCTCTTAAGGTAGATATCCCATTATCTGTTGGAAAAATCAGAGGATATAGTGTTAATTGGCCATTATCCTTTTTTTATGCGTCTGTAATACCAGTTATTTTAACTGCTGCATTAGTTGCAAATCTCCAGTTATTTGGGGGATTAATTGAAAATGCTGCTGCTCCTTGTATTTTAGAAACTGCTGAGGCAGGAACTTGTATTGGGTTGGCCAAAGTTGCTTCTTACTTTACATTCTTAGGACATTTTGTTAATGGTCAAGCTGTTTCAGGCTTTGCATTTTGGGTTGGCTCAACAAATCTCTTAGAATTATTTATCAGAGGGGGATTTAATTGGATTTTATTAGTTCAAGGAATAACTCATACATTATTCTTTATGTTCTTCTCCACATTATTTGCTGTATTCTGGGTAAAAACTTCTGGAATGGATGCTAAATCTCAAGCAAACAAAATTGCTTCACATGGATTACAAGTATCAGGATTTAGACAAGATATAAGGATTTTAGAAAGTATTTTAGAGAGATATATTATGCCATTAACAATAATGGGAGGTTTAGCTATTGGATTTTTAGCGTCGGTAACTAACCTTTTGGGAGCATTAGTATCTGGAACTGCAATCTTATTAGTAATTATGATTATGTTTCAAATGTATCAAAATATTGCTCAACAACACCAATCAGATATGAACCCTACACTAAGAAAATTCATGGGAAGTTAAGGTTTAAAAAAGATAATTCTCTTAATAAAATATGATAATTAATTTAATAACTAAATATCCTAAAGGAAGTATTATACTTTTATCCTTTTTAGTTACATTCTGTATGACTCTTGTTACAAAATTTTTCACAGACCAAGGAAAAATGAAAGAATTAAAAACAAGACAAAAAGCTTGTCAATTAAATCTTAAAACTTATCAACTTGGTTCTGAAGATTATATGAAAGTTCAAAAAGAAATGATGCAATGTTCTTTTGATTTAATGAAAAAATCTATGAAACCATTACTTATCTCTATGATTCCTCTATTAATCTTTTTTTGGTGGATTAGAGGTATTTACTCTACAATCCTCCCAGGTTGGTTATGGTGGTATATTCCAGCTGGAATTATCTCTAGTATTGTTCTTAGAAAGGTTTTAAAAGTCGTTTAGGTAGGAAAATTTATGGAAAAAGATCAACAAGAATTAATGTTTAAATTAAATATGTTTGAACAACAAATTCAAAATATTAATCAACAATTACAAGCAGTTGAAAAAGCTATGACAGACATGACTTCATTAAGTGTAGGTTTAGGAGAATTGCAAGGTAAAAAAGAACAAGAGATTATGGCCCAAGTAGGTAATGGAATTTTTGTTAAAGCTAAACTTATTTCTGAGGACCTTACTGTTGATGTTGGAGGTAAGAATTTTGTGAAGAAAAGCATCCCAGAAACTCAAGAAATAATCCAGAAACAAATAGAAAAGTTAGAAGGCGCTAAAGAAGAACTTGGAAAAGCCATGGAAGAAATTAATGGACAACTTACTGAAACCATCATGGAACATCAAAAAGGATTGAAGAAAGAATAAACTCTTTTTAATTGTAAACAACAGAAAGGATTGAAGAAAGAATAAACACTTCTAGATGGTAAACATCAAAAACAACAGAAAGAATTATTTTAATACTTTTTTAATAAATTTATCATAACTTAATAATCCGTGTTCGGAAATAATTCCTTTGATTAATTTTTTAGGAACAAATTCAAAAGCAGGATTTTTTATTTTAATGTTTTTAGGAGCTTTATCCCAAACTTCATTAAGTTTTCTCTGTTCAATTGGAAGATTCTTTTTTGTAAATTTCCATGAATCAGCTATTACATAAAAAGGTATTTTATTTGCCTTTGCAACTTGTGCTATAACTTCACTTCCTATTTTATTGACTACCCCTTTTTTTGTTAAAGCATCTGCTCCAATAAATACCTTAGATACTTTTTTTGTTCCTTGTTCTTTTGATAATGCTACTCCTAATGCAGAATCTACAAACATTGTTATTCTTATTCCTGCTTTTTTTAATTCTCTTGCTGTTTTTCTCCCTTGAAACAATGGACGAGTTTCTGTATTGTAAACTTCAAACTTCTTTTTTTTCTTTTTTGCATATATCAAAGAATGAGTGACATTTGTTGAATGACAATGTGTAAAAAGAACATCATTATTTTTTATTAGTTTTAAAACAGATTTATTTATCTTATCTTGAGCATCATCAAAATGTTTTAGTATTTTTTTATAATTTTGTTTTTCTGCCATCTCAAGAACATTTTGTAACATTGGTTCTGTTGGACGCAAATTTAAAAGTTTTTTCTTAGATTTTTTACTGGGATTTAAATGATAAACTTTTAGAGCAGCTTTAGCAATATTTCTAGCTCCTTGAATTTTTATTTCCTTTATATCTCTAGCTATTTGATTGAACCTCTTTTTATTATTCATAAGTAGCTTTAGCAATATTTCTAGCTCCTTGAATTTTTATTTCCTTTATATCTCTAGCTATTTTATTGAACCTCTTTTTATTATTCATATATAGTTTAAAACTAGAAACTTTAAAAAACCTCTCCATCTTAGTTAATATAATGTTAGAGATGTTAATTAATCCGAGAGAGGCTGAAAAGGGGCCTTGGAAAATGTTCTTTATAGGAATACTTTATGCTTCACTTTCTCTTTTACTAGTGAATTGGTTTTTCGCAGCAGATGCTGTGCTATCTAAATTTTCTGGAATAATGGTTGTCACGTTTTGTGTTATGTTTTCACTGCCATTTATGTATTTTTTAATTAAACAAGAAGAAAAACAAGATGAAATGGCTGAGGGATTTTTAGGTGTTTGGAATGCTCATAAAGATGCTATGCTTGCTTTTATGTGGTTATTTTTAGGATTTATTATAGCATTTGCTTTTTGGTATATTGTGCTACAAAATTCTCTGTTATTTAATGCTCAGATAGAAACTTATTGCATGATTAATAATCCTGGGACTAATCTAGAATCTTGCGTTTCTAAATATTCTTTTACCCAACCTTTTCAAGCCACAGGGACAGTTACAAAACAAGCTAGATTTCTTTCAATTTTAGAAAATAATGTTTATGTTATGATTTTCACTTTATTGTTTTCCTTAATTTTTGGTGCAGGAGCTATTTTTGTTTTAGCATGGAATGCCAGTGTCATAGCAGGAGCAATAGGAATATTTACCCAATACAACATTCCAGAAATTCCTCTAGGTATTTTAAGATATATGATACATGGTTTCCCAGAGATTGCTGCATATTTTGTTACAGCCTTAGCCGGAGGAATGTTTGGAGTAGGAGCAATAAGACATGGATTTAAAGATAAAAAATTTTTAAGAGTAGTTGAAAATACTATTATTCTTTTATTTATTTCAATACTAATTTTAATTCTTGCAACAATTATGGAAGTTTATATCACTCCAATCTTCTTTTAATTGATAAGTTTAAAAAAGACTAAAACAAAATAAAGATAATGAAAATTAATTTAGGGTGTGGGAAAAATATAAAAAAAGGATTTATTAATTTAGATGCCATAAAACTCCCTGGAGTTGATGTGGTTTGTAATCTAGAAGATGGTAAACTTCCATTTAAAGATAATAGTGTTAAAATTATTGTATTGAATCATGTATTAGAACACATCCAAAATTTAGAATCTTTATTAAAAGAAATCTATAGGATTAGCAAAGCAAATGCAAAAATTTACATAAGAGTTCCTTATTTCTCTCATGAATCAGCTTTTTCACATTATCAAACATAAGAAGATTTACTTGGACTACCTTTGATTTATTTAATCCTAAACATCCAGAGCATTTTCATACAAATCTAAAATTTAAAATATTAAAAAAAGAACTAATAAGCCGTTTTATGAAAAATAAAATAATATTTAACTTATTTCCTAGATTATATCAAGAATACCTTTGTTGGATTTTTCCTGTTAAAGAGATATCTTATATTTTGCAAGTGATAAAAAATTAATTGATAAGTTTAAAAAATATCAAAACCTAAGAAAAATAATGGAACCGTTATTAATATTAATAATTTCAATAAGCTTTTTATGTACTTTAGCAATCCTCCCACATTGGATAAAAAAATGTAGACAAATTGGATTATTATGGAAAGATATGAATAAAGTTAATCATCCAAAAAACGTTGCTGCTTCTGGAGGAGTTGTTGTTGTTTTGGCATTTATCTTAGGAGTTTTGTCTTACATTGCAATAAGGACTTTTTTATTTGGCAATGGAAATGAAATATCTTTGAGTCTTTTTTCATTAATAAGTGTTATTTTAATTTTAGGATTTATTGGACTAGTTGATGATTTACTTGGATGGGTTCATGGGGGATTATCTTCTAGGGCAAGAGTTCTTCTTGCTTTTTTAGCAGCCATCCCCTTAGTTGTTATTAATGCAGGAAACTCTACGATGAACATGCCTTTTTTTGGGGCATTTAATTTTGGTTTGTGGTACCCTTTATTCTTAATCCCATTGGGAATTGCAGGATGTACAACAACTTATAATTTTTTAGCAGGTTATAATGGATTGGAGGCAAGCCAAGGAATTTTAATTCTTTCTGCCCTTGCATATGTAACATATATTACTGGAAATGCCTGGTTGAGTGTTATTGCATTATGTATGGTTGCTTCATTATTTGCTTTTTGGTTATACAATAAATATCCTGCAAAAGTCTTTCCAGGAGACATACTTACTTATTCGGTGGGAGCGTTAATTGCCACAATTGCAATACTTGGAAATATTGAAAAAATTGCAATATTCTTTTTTATTCCATATATCTTTGAAGTTATTCTAAAAGTGAGGGGTAAATTAGAAAAACACTCGTTTGGAATTCCCCAACAAGATGGAAGTTTAGAAATGCCGTATGATAAAATATATGGGTTAGAACATCTTTCAATTTATTTATTAAAAAAACTAAAACCAAGCAAGAAAGCATATGAAAAAGAAGTTGTTTACTTGATTAATGCATTTCAGATAACAATTATAATTCTAGGTATAGTGTTTGTACTTTAAGAAAGCTTTTAAAGAAATAATTATTCTTAAAACAGATGGATAAAGATAAAATAGAAGTAACAGGTGAAGACAATAAAATTAGTGTTAGTCATGCCAAGGAAATTGAAATAAAAGGAAATGATAATATAATTAAAATTGATGCAGGGAAAAAAGATGTGGAAATTAAAGGAGATGGCAATATTATTGAATCTCCTTATGAAAAAATTAGTTTAAAAGAACGAATCGCTAAGGTAGAAATTAAGAAAAAAGCAATTAAAACTTTTGAGTTTATTAAACAAAAAAAAGTTATAAATATTTTAATAATTCTTGCTTTTTTATTTCTATTAATTGGAAGTATGTGGATAAGAACTCAAAATCTTTCTTTATTAAAAGATTCTACAAGTGGTAAGACAATTCCCCTTGCATTAGATCCTTATTATTTTTTAAGGTTAGCTGAAACAATGGTAGAAACAGGAGGAGATCTTCCTGAATTTGATAAAATGAGGGCTCCTGCATTAAATACTCCTTGGATTCCAGAAATATTGCCGAATGTAGTTGTTGGCATGTATAAAATTACAAAAATATTTAATTCTGATATTAATGTGAGAGACATTCATATCTTGAGTCCTGTTATTTTCTTTGTTATTAGCTTGATTATATTTTATTTCCTAGCTTCTTTTTTAATAAAATCAAAGCCTGGAGCCCTTTTGGCAAGTGCTCTCTTAGCATTTTCTCCTGCTTATTTATATAGGACTATGGCTGGTTTTGCAGATCATGATGCATTGGGAATGGTTTTTCTTTTTGCATGTTTTTTAGTACTTTCAATAGGATTAAAAAGATTTAAAAAAAATTGGAAAGAAACAATATTTTGGGGAGCATTATTAAGTTTCTTTACAATTCTTACCTTAGTAAGTTGGGGAGGAGCAATTACTTTTTTATTATTAGTTGTTCCCACTTCATTTTTAATTTATTATTTATTAAATTCTAAAGACCAATTAAAAATTTTAGTATTTTATTTAGTTTGGTTAATAGGAAACTTGATTTTTCCTGTATTCTTTGGATATCCTTGGAATGTAATGATTGCTAAATTTCTTGGTTCTTATGGTTTGATTGTTCCTTTTGTATTTGTATTTTTTATTATTGACCAAGGTTTAAATTATTTAAAAGAAAATAAATCTTATTTTAAAGGAAAATATGAAAAACTTTATTCTTTTGCAATTACTTTAATTTTAGGATTAGTTAGTTTGATTTTCTTAGGTAAAAATCCCATAAATGTGATGAGAGAAATTTGGTTTAAATTAATGCGTCCATTTGCATCTGCTACTGGAAGACTTGGATTAACTGTTGCTGAAAATGCTCAGCCATATTTAGTGAACTGGATGAATCAAATGGGAAAGAATATTTTTTGGTTATTCTTTGTTGGGATTATTTTAATAGGGATTGAGTTCTCAAAAGGCATAAAGGGGATGAAATATAAAATTTGGTTTAATTTATTTTGGATATTTTTTGTATCTTCAATATTATTTAGTAGAATCTCTAGCTCCTCTGTATTTAATGGTGCTAATTTCATTAGTCAAGCCTTTTACCTTGCTGGTTTAATTGGATTTGGAGGATATTTTGCTTATATTTATACAAAAACAAAGTTTAATGTGGATTTAAAGAGCATATTATTCTTACCCTTAATTATATTTACATTAATATATGGGAGAAGTGCATCAAGAATCTTTTTTCTTATAACCCCTTTTGCATTTCTTGTTATTGGTAATTTAGTTGTTGGAAGCTTTAATTACTTTCTTAAAACAAAAGAGGAAATATTAAAACTTTTTATAGGTTTTATTTTTATTACAGCACTTATTGTTAGTTTAATGAGTATTGGTTCTAATTACCTCACAATCCAAAATCAAGCAAAATATACTGGACCATCAGCAAATCAACAATGGCAATCTGCTATGGGTTGGGCAAGAAATAACACCCAAGAAGGGGAAATTTTTGTTCACTGGTGGGATTATGGATATTGGGTTCAAACTCTTGGAGAACGACCCACTGTGACAGATGGAGGGCATGCAGCAGGAGATGCAGGAGACCACTATATAGGAAGATATATTTTAACAACTCCTGAACCCAAAAGTGCTTTAAGTTTTATGAAAACCTGGAATGTATCTTATTTATTAATTGATCAAACAGATTTAGGAAAATACCCAGCATATTCTAAAATTGGAAGTAATAATGAGTTAGATAGATTTTCTGTTATTCCCACAATGATTTTAGATGAAAAACAAGTATATGAAACAGCTAATTTGACAACTATGGTTTATCTTGGAACAACCGGGGTTGATGAAGATATAGATTATAATCAAGGAGAAAATTCAATATTTTTACCAGGACCAACTTATGATGATCTTGGAGAAGTAAGTTATAAATCATTTGTAATTGGGACTATCATAAAAACTAAAGCAACTACCACAGGATTAAATTTTGAACAACCACAAGTAGTTTATAATTATAATGGGAAACAAACAATTCTTCCAGTAAGATATATTTATTTTAATGGTCAAATATTTGATTTTAATAGTGGGATAGAATCTATAATAAGATTTGTTCCTTTATTTGATGGTCAGAAAGCAAATCAATTAGGCTCTGTTATTTATCTTTCTCAAAAAGTTCAAAAAAGTCTTTTTTCAAGAATATATCTTTTAGATAATGTTTTTGGAGATTATAATTCCCTTGAATTAGTTCACTCTGAAGATGATGGGGTTGTAAAAAGTTTAAAAAACGGGGGATTGGATTTAGGAGATTTAGTGTATTATCAAGGATTAAGAGGTCCAATAAAAATCTGGAAAGTAAATTATCCTGAAGATGTAAAAGAAGAAAAAGGATTCATAAAAACTTATCGTCCAGAATATGGGGACTTGGATTATTTATTTTATTGAAAATGACTTCTCAAAAAGAAATACAAAAACTAAAGAAAAAATATGAAGGGCATAAATTTTATGTTAAGGAACCAATTTTAGATATTGGTGGAGGGAAAGGATATTTTTTAAAATCTCAAGATATTAAAAAAGCAACAATTATAGATATTAATATTCCTAAAAAAAAGTTATCAAAAGAATATAAATACATTAAAGCAGATATAACCAAAAAGATTCTAATTAAAAATAAATATAAAACAATATTTGTTACTGAAGTACTAGAACACATTAAAAATCCTCTGTATTTATTAGCTCAAGTTTATGATTTGCTTGATAAAGAAGGAATATGTTATTTGTCAATACCCTATACTGAAATTAGCCCAACACATCATCATGTCTGTAGGTGGAAATTAAAAGAAATTATAAATCAAATAAAAAAAATAGGATTTAATTATAAAATAATTCAAACAAGAAGAAGATGGAAGGGGCTAGGATTTTTTTATCCTTTTTGCTGGATTGTTTTAGCATTGAAGAAAAGAAAAGATAATCTTGGTGGAGATGGCATTAAAGCTAAAAGAAAAGGACTAATCTAACTAATTCTTTAAAGCTTCTTGATAGATTTTTATTAATTTTTGGTTTCTTTTTTCAATTGAATGAAATTCTTTAGCTCTTTTTCTTGCTGCTTTACTCATTTTCTCCCTTAATTTTTTGTTTTCTATTAATTCAGATGTCTTTTTTAAAAATTCTTGTAACATTTTTTCGTCCATGCAAGAATAATCCTTCCAAGTTTTTGGTTTATCTATTAAAAAACCAGTTTTACCTTCTTGAATTAATTCATTTTTTGCAAAAGTATTAGAGGTTATTACTGGCAAACCATATGATAATGCCTCTGGAATAGCAAATCCATAAGAATCTCCAAAACCTGGATAAAAAAAGATATCACAAGAAGGATAAATCTTTTCAAAAAGAATTTTTTGAGGAATTAAATCCATTATCTTTATTTGTAAATTGTTTTTATATTTTTCTTTAAATTCTTTTGGAGTTGGGCAAATAAAAATAAATTCTATTTTAGGATATTTTTTTGAAAGTTCATTAAAGACTTGCAGAGTTTGCCTTCCTCCTTTTGCATCAAACCACCTTGCAACAAAAAGGATTTTTAGATTTTTGTGGGAGATCTTTTTGAATTTGGGTAAAGGGAGTGCAAAAGAGAGTATCTCTAATTTAGATAATATTTTTTTATTTCCAGGGAAAGCTTTTTCAAAAGTTTTTTTACAATCTTTAGACCAAGCAAGTATTTTTTTACAATATGGGCTCTCAAGACGATTTTTAATTAGCCATTTTCCAATTTTAGAATATGCTATATTCCCTCCTGCAGTTACTCTATCAAAAGTTTCTGTATCCACTATCCAAGGTTTTTTATTTAGGCTTAAACAATGAGCACAATGAATTAAATCATAATCTTTTTTAAAATTATAAGTTAAATGAGGTAATTGTAAAAATCCCAAAATTTTCCTTAAAATATTTTTAAATTTCCTCATAGATTCAAATTTTTTAGAGGATTCTATTAAAGTCATTTGTTTTTTTGCAGATTTTTTATAATTTGCATATACTATATTTTTTGGTGGAAAATCTAAAATATTCTTATAATAAGAACTATCTGGAAATTTCCAAGGGTATTGCATGTAAATTTTCATTTCAATTATATACTTGCATATTGAAAGAGTTTATAAAATTATAGAATTATTTAGCACAATAAAACTTTTAAACATCTTTTACAAAAAATTAGTATGGAAAATGAAGCATATGAAAGGCAATTTACTTCTACAGGAGAAAAACTTTTTAGACATCCTGAAAGAATGGACCTCTTCCACAAAGAAGGTAAAACTAGCCCAATAGTTATGCATGTTATGCCTACTAGTCGTTGTAATCTTAAATGCAGTTTTTGCTCAGTTAAAGATAGAACTGAACATGAAACTCTTAGTTTAGATGAAGTTATATTTCCCACTGTAGACGAATTGCAAAAAAGAGGGTTAAAAGCAGTTATTCTTAGCGGAGGCGGAGAACCAACAATTTACCCAGAATTTGAAGAGATGGTTAAAGGTTTTGCAGATAGAGGTCTTGAAATGGGATTAATTACAAATGGTACTAGATTAGATAAATACAACCCTCAATTATTTGAAAAAATGACTTGGATAAGAGTATCAATTAATTCTTTAGACTATATTGATCAAGTCAAAATACCTCATTTAAAAAATCCAACATTAGGATTTAGTTATATAGTTACAGATGAAGACACTACAGAAGAGAGTATTCCAAGAATTAAAAAAGCTGCAGAAGAAAATCATGTTAGTTATGTTCGTTTACTTCCTGACTGTGCTCAACCCCTAGATAGCCTATTAGAATCACACAAAAGAGTTGGAAAATTAGCAAAAGAAATTGGAAAACCTTTTTTCCATCAATTTAAAGTTCATAAATCTCCAGAAAATTGTTATCTTGGATATTTTCATCCTGTTTTGTATTGCGATGGTAATGTTTATCCTTGTGACTCTTTAGTATTAAATGATTTTAAAGATCAACAATTCCATGAAAAATTTAAAATATGTAGATATGATAAAATAGGGGAAATTTATGAAAAACCATTAAAATCTCTTGTTGATCCACGAACAATGTGCCCAAATTGTGTGTTTGAAAGACAAAATACTTTGCTCCAAGAAATATTAGAAGGGCAACATTACCCTACTCCTGAAGTAAATCCTATTAAACACGAAAATTTTATATAAAAATGCCAAAAAAATCTCTTCCTAAAGAAAGATATAATGAAGAATATTTTGAGAGAGGATTATCTTCAGGAAAGTCAGGATATCAAGATTATCGTTGGATGCCAGAAAGAACAATAAAATTTGCACATAAAATTGCAAAAGAACTTGGATTAAGAGAAGGCGATGAAGTTTTAGACTTTGGTTGTGCAAAAGGATTTTTAGTTAAAGCTTTTAGAATCTTAGATATTAATGCGTGGGGATGTGATATCTCAAAATATGCTATTGATGAAGCTGATAAAGAAGTAAGGCCTTATTGTAATTTAATTGAAAAAGGAAAAATTCCTTTTGAAGGACCTTTTAGACATGTAATTGCTAAAGATGTATTTGAACATTTAACAGAAGAAGGATTGGAAAGGACTCTTAATGAATTTGCTAGAGTATCCTCAAGAGTTTTTTCTATTACTCCATTAGGAGATGGGAAAAGATTTGTAATTCCTCAATATGAATCTGATGTCACACATATTTTGCGACAACCTCGTGAATGGTGGGAATCTAAATTTGAGAGTAATGGGTGGGAAATTGATAAATTTTCTTATAAAATTCTTGGAATGAAAGATAATTGGGCACAATATGAAAAAGGCAATGCATTTTTTTCCTTAAAAAAAAGGGATAAATAAATTATTTTTTAATCAGTATCTTTATAAAACTAAAAAACATAAAAAATCATGGTTGATAATGTATCTATAACCTATGTTGTAGCTTCTAAATTAGGGACTATTGGTATGGGCTCTACTGCTTACCATGCATTAAAAGGAATAGAAAAAACAAATTTGTCTTATAAAGGATTTTGCAGAGGTTATAATCAAGAGATAAAACTAAAGAAAAAAAATCTTTCAAATCTTTCATTCTTAGAGTATCTTTCATATCCTTTTAGATTCTTAGAAAAATTTCTAAAAATAAGAATAAATTCTTTTTTATTTGTAAATTACCTCTTTGGTAAATTTGTAAATTGGGATTTACCTAAAACAAAGATATATCACTCTTGGATGGGCCTTGCTCCAGAAGCAGTAAAAAAAGCAAAAAAACATGGAGCAATAATGGTATTAGAAGGGGCTAACAGTCATCCACATAATCTTTTAAAGATACTTGAAAAAGAATATTCTCTTTTTGGAATGAAATACCCAGAATCAGATAAAAAACAAATTTTAAAACAAGCAGAAATGATAAAAAACTTTGATTATGTGATGTGTCCTTCTAAATTTGTTTATGACTCTTTTTCAAAAGAAGGTTTTTCAAAAAAACAATTAATATTTATGCCTTATGGAGTAGATAATGAAAATTTTTATCCAATAAAAAAGAAAAATAAAAAAATTAAATTTATTTTTATAGGAAGTATGCAGTTAAGAAAAGGTGTTCAATATCTCCTTCAAGCATGGGAAGAATTAGCATTGAAAGATGCTGAATTAGTTCTTGTTGGAAGAGTTTGGCCAGATGCTCACAAAATTACAGAAAAATATAAACAAAATTCTTCTATAAAATTTTTAGGATTTAGTTCTAATCCAAAAAAGATTCTCCAATCTTCAGATGTTTTTATTTCTCCCTCTCTTGAAGAAGGGTCTGCCTTAACTTGTTATGAAGCTCTAGCTTGTGGTCTTCCAATTATTGCTACTTCTAATTCTGGTAGTGTTGTAAGAGATAAAAAAGATGGATTTATAATTAATGCTAGAGATGTGGAAAAGCTAAAAGAAAAAATTCTTTATTTTTATAAAAATCCAGAAAAAATTAAGGATTTTGGAAGAAATGCTGTTAAAAGAGCAGGAGAATATTCTTGGAAAAATTATGAAAAAAAACTATCTCTTTTTTATAAAAAAATATTAAAAAAATAAGAATCAACAAGCTAAAAGTGTATTATTTACTATCGATTAATTTAAAAGGATATAAGATAAATCTTTTGTATGAGAGTATCCTTTGGAGATTTAAGAGTTAGTGAAAAAGCAAAAAAAAATCTACAAGAAGTTGTGGATTCAAATTTTATTTCTGGTGGGCCAAAAGTTAAGAAATTAGAAGAAGCATGGGGGAAATTATTTGATTATAAACATAATTTAGCTGTAACTTCAGGTACTGGGGCAGACATGGCTGCTTGTATGACTCTTTATGATTATGGTGCTAAAAGAGGAGATGAAATAATTGTTCCTGCATTGGCATTTGCAGCCACAGCTAACTCAATATTAGCAGCTGGTTTTATTCCTAAATTTGTTGATGTAAATGTAGAAACTCTGAATATAGATCCAAAACAAATAGAATCTGCAATAAACAATAAGACTAGAGCAATAATGGCTGTGCACACAATGGGAAAACCTTGCGATATGGATAAAATTGGAGAGTTAGCTAAAAAATATGATTTAAAAGTTATTGAAGACTGCTGTGAGGCTCATGGAGCAAGTAAAGATGGAAAATTTGTTGGGCATTTTGGAGATGTTGCTACCTTTAGCTATTATGTTGCTCATGTTATATCTTGTGGAGATGGTGGTATGTTATCTACTGATGATGAAGAAATGTATGATGTATTAACTTCAATTAAATATCATGGAAGAAAACCAAAATCTTTATATTTTGATCATATAAGACATGGAATGAACTTTAGAATGAATGATCTTACTGCATCTATAGGGCTCCCAGAGATGGAAAGTTTTTGGGATATTTTTTCTAAAAGAAAAGAAAATTTAGAATATCTTTTAGAAAAAACAAAAGATTTATCTGATTTTGCTCATTTTAATCTTCAAGAAGAAGGGGAAATTACTTCTCCTCATGCTTTTAGTTTAACTCTTAAAAACCCTGCACATGATTATAAAAAATTTTATGAATTTTTACAATCTAATGAGATTCAATGTAAAAGAAATTTTGGGAGTATGCCCACTCAACACAGAGCATTTGCATTTATGGAGCATAAAATAGGAGAATTTCCAAATGCAGAATATGTTGGAAATAATGGTTTACATTTTGGAGTTCATCAATTTTTATCAAAAGAGGATTTAGATTATGCTTCAGAAAAGGTACATGAATTTTTTAAAAATGTCTAAAAATAATCAAATAAAAAAGATGATTGATGAAAGCATAGAAACTAAAAGATTTTTATATGGCCAAGAAAAAAAATTAATTTCTATTGCAGATAAAATTTATCAAAGTATTTGTGAAAGAAATAAACTTCTTATCTTTGGTAATGGGGGGAGTGCTGCAGAT
>CAZDZI010000008.1:0-21669 GCA_964509925.1 Candidatus Woesearchaeota archaeon
AAAGCCACGAGATTAACAGCAAGTAAAAATATCCCTCCCCACACCAATAAACCCTCAAATCAGAATTCTCATGAGAAACATCACAACCACTAATAACCTCCCCAAACCTTTCCCTTTGAACAGGTTTCAACTTAGCCAAAGAATAATGATCTGCAATAACAAAATAATCCTCTAACCCCAAAGGTTTCTCCCAAATACCTTCAGCTCCAGAATAAACATCAACTCCTTCATAAGAAATACTATCATTTCCAATTCCATGCATAGAAAACAAAAAAACATAATCAGGCTTCTTCAAATACCATTCAACACTTGGAGAAAACAAACAAATCAAAACATTAGAATTAATATCCTCAACCAACTCCTCTGGAAGATTCTTTAAATTAAGCTCTGGAGATGAATAATCATTATAATTATAATCAATAGGACTAATAACATTTACATAAGTATAAGGAAAAACCAAATTTGAAGGAAAAACTAAAAGAATAAACAAACAAACCAATATAATCTTCCCATATTTCTCATATAAAAAAGAAATAAACAAAGAAGAATAAAGAACCAAAGGAAACACAAAGAAATAAGCATATCTCAATGCAAACATCTTAAGCACAAAAACCCCAGACAAAAGAACAACTGAAGGAACAATTAACAAAAAGGTCAATCTTTTTTTCTTAACAAAAGCCCAAACACCACCAAAAACAAAGAGCACAAACAAATACCCCATATTTCCAATATATGAAAAATACTTACTTACATAATTCATTGCCATCTCACTTGATTTAGAAGACAAACTAAATATTCCAACAAACTTCTGAATAAGCAAACCAATAGGAAAAATAGAAAGATATTTTCTCCATTTCTTACTATAAACTAAAATATGAAGAATAAAAAAAGGAGCCAAAACTATCCCTGCTACTTGAGTATTCACAGTTATAAAAAAACTAACTAATGCACCATAAAGCCATTTAGGATTATCTTTAGATTTATACAAAAGATAAAGAGATAAAAAAAACATTAATTGAAATAATTGATAAAACCTAGCCTGCCTAGAATAAAACACCTCTAAATAAAACACACTAAAAAACAATGCAGAAATAAGCCCTCCAGACTTAGAATATTCCCGCCCAATCCTATATGCTAAATAAATAGTTAACAAACCAAAGATAACTGAAACAAATCTTGCTAAAAAATCTGTCTGCCCAAACAACAAGAAAAAAGCCTGAAGATAATGAAAAACATATGCTCTTGAATACAAAAGCCCAGAATCTAAAATAGGAAAACCCTTCTCAAGAATATTCATACTAACTATCCCAGAAATACTCTCATCAATCCAAAAACAAGAAAGCCCCAAACGATAAACCCTCAAAAAAAATCCAAAGACCATAATAATCCCTAAAAGCAAATACTCCCAATTCTTCTTAATTAGCATATCCTCTAAACAATCCTATTTCTTTTAAATATTCCCCCCAAAAAATTTACAAAAAGCTTTTAAACCCAAATTAATCAGTAATTCTATGACTTTCAAAGAAAAAATAAACAAACCAAAAGTTTTCACACTCTTAATTACAACAGGAATTATCGCACTATTATTCTTAACTGGTCCTGCAAATGCTTTTACTTTAAGCATAGGGGAATTCTCAGAAACAGAAGTTGAAAAAGGAGAAGCAATAATGTTCACAGTAAGTATGGAGATTAACACAGATGACTTTCATGTTCCTGTAGAAAATTTCACTTTAAACCTAAATGGTCCAGAAAACAAAGTATGCAACTTTGATGTTCAAGGCAATATCTTAAATGGCTGTGATGGATTAACAATTACAAAGATATCTGAAGCTAATGTTTACACAGAATATGGTTATGGATATGGCTACAATAACGGAAACTACTATGAATTTGACAATCAAACAGGTTATGGTAATGTGTCAGGACAATCAACTTTCAAATACAATATTACATTAGACACTTCTAATTTTCAAACAGGAGATTATGATGTTTCTCTAAATACAAAATTAAAATTAAGAACACAAACATATAGCACATTTAATTCAGAAACCCAAACAATAACAATTAACACTCCATCAGACATTACTCCTCCTGGACCAGTAAAACAACTAAGAACAGACTCAAGAACAACAAACTCTATAACATGGAAATGGGTAAATCCAACAGACTCTGATTTTGCTAAAAACCTTATTTACATTGATGGAAACAAAGTAACTGAAACATCTGAAACTAGTTATAAATTATCTGGATTAAAACAAGGACAACCAAAAGAAATCACAATCTACACAGAAGATACTTCTGGAAATGTAAATACCTCACCAATATCAAATAAAGCAATAGCATGTATAAAAGTTTGTACTCCTTATTCATGTAAAACATACTGCCCTTAAAATGAAATTAAAACAAATACTTAACACAGGAATGAAAGGATTAGCAAAAGGAGTTTTCATAGGTTCTTTAGCTCTTCCAGGATGTATAACTCCTGCTAAAGATATATCAATGCCAACAGGAACTACAAGATCAAGTGCTCCTGGATCAGAGGAAAAATTAATCCCTAACCCTGCTACAGAAAACAAATTAGGAATTTATGCAACACCAAGTTTAGGGCTTACAAATTTTGTAAAACAAAAAAATACAGATTATGACTCTGCACTAACAACAGGAATTGAAGTAGGAATAAGAGATTCAAATTTTGGAATATGGGGAGAATACTCACAATTTGACACAGAAGATACTGACAAAGAAGAATTTTATACTAGCAAAGTTAAAACAGGAAATAGAACTTTTCTTCTTGGAGGAGAAAAAATATTTCGTCTCAATAAACGTATTGAATTAGGAGTAGGCTTAGTAGCAGGAATAACTGATTCAAAAAGTGAAATAGAAATAACATCTCCTTATTTTCCAACAATAACTGAAACTGAAAGAGAAAATGAAGTTTGTATTGGGCCAAGATTTAGAATGGATGTTGAAGTTTGTCGAATAAGAAATTTTAGTTTAAACGCAGGTGTAAAAGCAACATACTTACATTACCCAGATGCTGATACTTCAAGATTAACTGGAGAAGGAACTGTTACTGCTGTATGGGAATTTTAACTATAATTTTTTCTTAGAATTTTATATTAACTTACAATCAAGGTCTTCTATTTTTTCTTCCCTGTTATTTTCAGCATATCAAAAAAACTCTTTTTTTCAAAAGCAGTAATCTTCATTTCAGAAATATCAATATTCACTTTTAACAAACCCATTCCAGAAAGAAAAATAGTTCCAACAAGATAATCCTTTCCATCTTTTATTTGAAGTGAAAACAAAAACTTTTGAATCTTATTTTTTATTTCTTTTTTCTCCATTTCCTCTTGAATCAAAGCATCAACATCTTTAAAATCAAAATTATAATTCATTGCAATCTTATTTGCTTTAAATCCTTCAACAAGTTCAATAGGAACAGGCTCTCCACCTTTTTCTAATTGAAAACTAAATAACTTCTTTGTTGATGGAATATAATAATCAAAATGTTGCTGACTATCTTTTCCAACTAAATCAAGAACAAAAAATCCAGAAACAGGAAAAGCATCTTTATTTTCTTTAATAAATTTATCAAAATAATCAGATGCATACAACTTCTCTAAATAAAATTGAAAGTTCATTTTCTATTAGAAATCTCTTCTTCAAGTTTCTTAATAAACTTATCTAACTTAAAGCTCTGTATTTTCTTATCTCCTCTCACTCTAACAGCAAGAGTCTCCTCTTTCTCTTCTTTATCACCAATAACAATTACATAAGGTATTCTCATTAATGAAGCACTTTTAACCTTTGACTGAACAGTTGTTTGTGAAAAATCAGAATCAATTCTTAATCCAGAAATCTTACTTAGTTCATCAAAAACTTTTTGAGCTCCTTTATCATTTCTATCTGTAAAATTCAAAACCCTAACCTGAACAGGAGCAAGCCAAGTAGGCATCCATCCCTTAAAATGTTCTAAAATTATCCCAATAAATCTTTCTAAACTTCCATATAATGCTCTATGAATCATAATTGGTCTTTTCTTTTTATTATCTTTATCCATATATTCTAAATCAAATCTTTCTGGCATGGCAAAATCTACTTGAATAGTTCCACATTGCCAGGTTCTTCCTAATGAATCCTCAACATGAAAATCAATCTTAGGACCATAAAAAGCTCCATCTCCTTTATTTACTTTAAATTTAATATTTTGCTTCTTCAAAACATTTTCTAATGCTTTCTCTGCTTTATCCCACATTACATCACTCCCAATTCTTTTTTCAGGACGAGTAGATAATTCAACCTTATACTTAAATCCAAAAGAAGAATACAACTCATTAACTAACTTCATTACTCCAATAAGCTCATCTTCTAATTGCTTTTCATTTCTACAAAAAATATGTGCATCATCTTGAGTAAACTTAATCACTCTAAATAATCCAGCCAATACCCCACTTAATTCTTGCCTATGAACTGTTCCTAATTCTCCTACTCTTAATGGAAAATCTTTATAGCTCTTAGGAGTATTTTTATAAATAAGCATTCCTCCAGGACAATTCATTGGTTTAACAGCAAACTCTCTTTTTTCATAATCAGTCAAAAAGATATTATCTTTATATTTCTCCCAATGTCCAGAAATCTGCCATAATCTCTTATCTAATACTTGAGGTGTTGAAATTTCTTCATATCCATACTTTTTATGTAATTCTCTCCAAACCCTAACTAATTCTTTATAGATTATCCACCCATTATTATGCCAAAACACCATTCCCGGAGCAGTTTCATTAAAACTAAACAAATCCATTTGCTTACCTAAAATTCTATGATCATGCTCTTTAATCTTAGAAGTATCTAAAGTAGTCTTTGATATTTCTTTTAATAATTGCTGATAATCATATTTCTCACTTTCCTTACCTTCTAACTTAATCTCTCTACTAAGCTCAGACAATGGATGTCCTTTAACTTTCATTTCAAATTCCTTATAATATCCAAATGGAGCTCTTCCCACTGTAAAATCCTTTTTCAATACTTTTTCTGCTTCTTCTAAAACTTGAACAGCAACACTTGGAGAACTTAAATTACTAGAAAGATGAGCATAAGGATAAAGAACAACAGATTTAGCTTTAACTTGAGAAGCAATATTCTTAATCTCTTTAACCAATGAATCAACAGCCTCCTTTACATTTGCATCAGTCTTCTCTACAGCTGTAAAAATTGCCAAAGCATCTGTAGCTTCTCCACCTTGTTTTTCCTTCTCAGATAAATCACCTATACTTTTTAATGCCTTTTTCAAAGGTTTAAACTTAATATAATCAACATGTAATGCTAAAATCTTCATATATTCATTAGAAAAATAGTGTATTTAAAAGTTATGAACGAGGCTCATCCCAAATCCTGCTTAAGCTTCTCTCTACAACTTGGTTCATTAAATCTGCATATTCTAGATATTCAAAGCTTTCTATATGTGTTATCTGGGCAGTAGTAACAAATAGTAAAGTTTATAAATAAAACACCCCTATACAATATATGACAAAATACAACCCAAATGGTACTGTTAAATTAAGGGAAAACCAATACGGAATAATAGGTGTATCTCAAGGAAAATTAGAAACTGAAAACCCAAATTTACCTAAATTTATTAGACCTAAAAGAACATGGAAAACAAGAGCTCTAGAAGCAATTCTATTAACAGCAGCAACATGGGGATCACTCTATGGGGCACATAAGTTAATACAATACGCTGATAAAAGAAATGGAAAAACAGAACAAGAAAAAATAGAACCAACTCAAGAAGAACAAGCCCCTGAGAGAATAAGATATACTCCTCAACCAAATTCTACAGAAAAACAAATAGAGACAATCTTAGAAAATGAAAAAAAACAAGAAGCAGGATATGATATTAAGTGGAAACCTGCAACATACAAAGGAACTATTATTTTAGATGCAGGGCACGGAATGTCAAATAGAACCAAAGGGCAATATGATCCCGGAGCAGTTTCAGGAAATTTCCAAGAAGCTACAGTAGTTCTTAACCAAGCTCTAAAAGTAAAAGAATATCTAGAAACTAATGGATATAAAGTACATTTAACAAGAGATGACAAAACAGATTCTCTTCCATTAGGAAAAAGAAACACTAGAAAAGCAGATGCTTTTGTATCATTACATTATAATGCATCAACATCAGATCAAGCAAATGGAACAGAAGTCCTATATAGAGGAACAAAATCAAAAGGTTTAGCAAACTATATTCAAAATGCAATTGTAAAAACAGTAAATACAAGAGACAGAGGAATTAAAGAAAGAACTAATTTAAGAGTTCTAAAAGGAAAAGCCCCAGCAGTAATTGTTGAAACAGGTTTCTTAAGCAATGAAGGAGATAGAAATAAAACTCTAAACACTTATGCAGATGAACAAGCAATTGCTAATGGAATTGACTTATACATTAAATCAACTAAAACTAATTATTCAAAAAAATGATAATGCAAGCAATCAGATTACAAGAAGCTCCAAAGCCTGGAAAATGCCCTTACAAAACAATGTGTGAAGAGGGAGCTAATTTTGCAGATACAGAAAGATTATTTGGTAACTGCTTAACTTGTGATGGATTTGGATATTTTTTTGATGAAGAAAAACAAAAAGATTCTCCTTGTAAAGATTATGGAAAAATTATACAAGCTAGAGAATTTGTAAAAAGACAGCTTCCATTAATTAAAACAAGAAAAATAAATTAAATGAAACTTACTCATTCAACTCATGACTTTGTAAATGCTAAAAAAATTCTTCAAGAAGGTTTACGTCCTTCAATTGAAACAGGAATATGTGAATATCCAAGAATTACAAAGGATTCAAAGGTTATTTGTTTTACTGCATTAGATAATCTTAATGACTTAAGTAGTGGTTGGGGAAAATATCATTTTACATTAAATCAAAATTGGGTAAGAAAAAATTATGAACAATTTAAAGAACACGCTGATGAATTTTCTGAAGAAAAAGAATTTTGGCAATTTGTGGAAAAAACAAGACTAACATCCTATCAAGGAATGTTTAAAAAAACATTTAATCAAATTCTTTCAACAAAACCAGTTCCTATAGAAGGGATAGAAACCCTCATGATTCCATCAACTAATTTTAAATTAGACGTTACAAGATTAGATATCCCTAAAAATATTAATATAAAAACTTATCAATCTGCAATTTAGCTTTCTCACGAGCTTTTTGATGTTTCTCTAAGAACTTATTTATCTTATCAATAGTATATTGTTTTAATTCACCTGTAAGCAACTTACCACTTCTATAATCCTCTTCTAACTTTTTCAACTTTTCATCATCCTCTTCTAAAAGCATTCTAAGATACTGAAAACTAACATCAACATCTGGATTTCCACCTTTTTCTCTATGCTCTTCTAAAGTAACTTGTCCACCTGAAAAAGCATATTTATTTATTTTATTTTTAACCTCTTTAGGTTTATCAGTAGTATAAATTGCAATTTGTTCCCCAGTAGAACTCATCTTTCCTTTAACTCCTCCTAAAGGAGGTAAAAATACTCCTTCAATAAGTGCAGGCTTGTAATAACCTAATTTAGGATAAACATCTCTAGCAACTCTAAAATGAGGATCTTGGTCTATTGCAAGAGGAATTAAACAAGGTATATTCTTCTTTGCTAAAACACTTGGAATGATTGCTGGAACAGCTTGCATAGCAGTATAAAAAATACTCCCGATATTATTACTATCCTTAAATCCAAAAGCAGATTTAATAGTAGAAAAATTAATCTTCTTAGCAAATTTAATTGCCTCAGGATAAAGCAATCCAGCATGCTTAGTATCAACTAAAAAATGAGTCTTCTTAGGATTAAACCCTACTGCAATAACATCTAACATATTTTCATAAGTCCATTTCTGAATTTCCTCATAAGACTTATCTTTAAATAAAAATTTCTCATCATCTGTAAATTGAAACCATAACTCTACATCAAATTTATCTTGAAGCCATTTTGCAAAAATCCAGGTCTGCAAATGCCCTAAATGAATTGGTCCTGAAGGTCCGCATCCAGTATAAAGAAAAAACTTTTCTTTTTTACTATATTTATCTAACAACCACTTCAAATCTCTAGAAGCAAAAAATACTCCTCTTTTTAACATAAAATGCAAATCCCCTGTATATTTCTTAATTTCTTCCAACATCCCATTATCTATCTTACGAACTCCAAATTCCTTAATCAATTTATCATAGTTAATTTCCCCAGATACATCATAGGGGGTAACATTTCCTAACTTTTTCATATAATATATATACAAATCCCATTTTTAAAACTTACATAAATTTATAAATAATAATCTTCTATTTCTAGTTATGAAAAGAGTAATGATACTATTGTTTTTAGCGCTTTTATTAACCTCTGTAGTATCTGCAGAACTTATTCTTACTGAACAACCAGCTGAACTATATAATCTAGGACAAGTAATAAGAATGCCAGCAAAAATTGCAACAACAGAAGGAATAGATGAATTCTTTTCAATGAAAATTATTTGCAATGGAATTGAAACAGAAGTCCACAAACAATATGTTTTCTTATTACCTGGAGAAGAACAAGAAATTAACACAGCTATTCCCTTAAGAACAGACTTTATTGGGAGGTCTACAGGAACCTGTTCAATTAAAGCAATTCTAGGAGAAAGTTATATATTAACAAATGAATTCACAATCTCAGATTTAATTTTTATAACTGCTGAACCAGAAAAAGAATCTTACAACCCAGAAGAACCATTAATAATAGAAGGAACTGCAATAAAAGAAAATGGAGAAAATGTTCAAGGTTTTATAGATATAACACTGATATCAGAAGGAGAAGAAATCCTAAAAAGAAGTAATACAGTAAAAAATGGTTATATTTTCTTAGATTCAACTCTTCCAAAAGAAATTCAAGCAGGAGAATATCTAGTACAAATAGATGTATATGAAAAAGAAAGCAACAACAATTGGTCTAATAGAGGAATAAGTAGCTTCACTACAACAATTAATCAAGTTCCTACTAATCTAGAAATAATCTTTGAAGAAAACCCAGTAATTCCAGGAACAAATTTAATGGTAAAAGCAGCATTACACGACCAAACAGGAGTAGGAATAATCTCAGATGCTACAATTACTATAACAGACTCTAAAGACAAAATACTAGAACAAAAAGATGTTACAACAGATGAATTTTTAGAATATCAAATACCCTACAATCAACCTCCAGCAAACTGGTCAGTTGAAATTAAATCAAATAATATAGTTACACAAGAAACATTTAAAATTTCTGAAAATGAAAAAGCAGAAATTAAAATAGTAAACAAAACAGTAATAATAAGAAATATAGGAAATATCCCCTATAACAACACAGCCCTTGTAAAAATAGGGAATGAAACAATAAATATAAAGGTCTTTCTTTTAGTTGATGAAGAAACACAATATACTTTAAGTGCTCCTGAAGGAGAATATAATATTGAAGTAAGAACAGGAAATGAAAAAATAAGCAAAACAGTTATGCTTACAGGAAATGCAATCACAGTTGATGAAATATCAAACAATCTCTTAACAAAAGTTATGGGACCAATAGTATGGATTTTTATTATTAGTATTTTAGGATTTATGGTTTATTTATTATACAAAAAAAGCTATAAAAAAACCTTTTTTGGTTATATAACAAAAGTTAAAAACAAAATAAAAAATAAAAAAACAGAACCTGTCTCTACTAAAACTAATTCTTTAATATCTCCTAAAACTCCTGCTCAATTATCATTATCAATAAAGGGAGAAAAACAAGATGTTAGTCTTATTTGTTTAAGAATAAAAAATGAAAAACAATTAATTAAAAATGAAATAGCAAAAGAAAAATTAAATGAAATAGTTCATGCTGCAGAAGAAGAAAAAGCAGTAATTTATGAAAATCAAAACAATATTTTCTTAATCTGGTCTCCAAGCAAAACTAAAACATTCAAAAATCAAATAACAGCAATAGAAGCATCACAAAAAATAAAAGAATCTCTAGAAAAATATAATAAAATAGCTAAAGATAAAATCGTTTATGGAATCTCATTAAACTACGGAACTATTATTGCTAAATCAGAAAAAGATTCATTTAAATTTATGAGTATGGGAACATTAATCACAACAGCTAAGAAACTAGCTTCAATATCAAATAATGAAGTTTTATTAAGTGAAAAGATAAATGAAAAAATAACAGCTGATGTTAGAACAGAAAAACATCAAAGAAATAATATTCCAGTATATACAATAAAAGAAATGAGAAGAAAAAACAACCAAGAAAATAAAAAATTTATAAGTAATTTTATAAGAAAGTTAGAAGAAGGGAATAAGAAGAAAGCAGAAGAAGAAAAGAAATCAGAATAATTCCAAATATAAATCAACACAATTATTTACATAAAGAAAAGAAAGAATAATTTGAGAAAAACCTAATTATATAACTCTAACAAGACAAGCCCAAACTAATCCTAAGAGCTAAATTAACTTTCCACATAATTTCCTCATTTAAAGAACCTATTTTCTTAATAATTCTCGACTTATCTATTGTCCTTATCTGATTCAACAAAATAGTTGAATCCTTATTTAACTTAGAATCCCTTTTAGGAATAAAAACATTTGTAGGATATTCCTTTAAAAATCTTTTAGAAGTAATAGCAGCAGAAATTGTTATTGGAGAATATTTATTGTGGACATTATTTTGTAAAATTAAAACAGGTCTTATCCCTCCTTGTTCACTCCCCCTTACTGGCTGTAAATTTGCTAAAAAAATATCTCCTCTTCTAAGAATCATTCCCACTCCCAATCCTCTAAATTTTCAATGGCTTCAAATTCTTTAGTAATTTTAAGATTTTCTTCAGCCATTTCCTTACAACCCTCTATTAGTAATTGCTCTTGTTTTCTTTTTTGTTCTTCAAGAGTTCTTACAGCCTTAATAATAACTTGCTCATAAGTTTCTTTTTTTGTTTTTAATCTATCTAAAAAATTCTTTGCAGATTCACTAATTTGAATTGTTGTTACCATAAGACTATAGAATGACTATAGTTTATAAATTTTACTCTAAAAATAAAATTCCTAAGACTATTCCAAATAAATCTTTAGGCAAATGACTGTATCGATTTGAATTAATTATACAACTCCAAATAACTCTTAACAATTGAATGCTTAATTTCAGGATGTCTTTTTTCTAAATCATCTACAAAAGTTCCAAGCTCATCTTTTTTATCTAATGTCTTCTTAAACTTTAATCCCATTAACTTAGCATATAACCTCACTTCCTTATCTAAAAACAAGAACAAGGGTTTAATCACTTTTTTATTAACTGGTTTAAGTTCATTTAACTCTTTAATTTTACCTTTTACAATAATATTAATCATTTTATCAGCCTCTATATCTGTTGTAGTACTAATAGCTTTTTTAGAGTATTTTCGCTTACTAGGAAGCCTTATAACCTCAATAATACCCTTCTCAGCAAACAGATTCATCAAGTTCTCCAACACAAGCCCCCTAAAATCTCCTTTATTTTCATAAAAAACAACATCTCCTGCTTGAATCATATTAAACTTTCTAATTGTATAAAGAAACTTTTTTTGAAACCATCTAATAAACTCTCTTTTTGTTACTTTTCTTCCATTTGTAAATTCATAAACATATTTCATTTAATAACTCCTATAGTTTATACTTCTCAAACTTCTTCCTATCTCCACCTTTAGAATAAGCTTGAATTAATTTAATAACTTTAGCTTTAACCTTCTCATCACATTTATCTAAAATAATAGCACTAGGACCAGGAATTTCAGGGATAATTTTCTCCCCTGTTTTTAATTTCTCAATAATCTTATTCTCTTTTTCATCTCTTCCTATAACAATCCAACACTTATTTAGAATAAAATGTCTTCCAACATTGGATAATTTAACTTCTTCTGAATTTAATCCTCTATTTATCAAAAACATAAATCTTTTTTTAAACTCTTTTTCACACAATAAACATCCTCCTCCAGGATTTGGATAACTAATCTTAAACTTCTCAGCCATTTTAATCTGTTCTTCTCTTCTTCTTCCTTTAATCCCTTTTTCAATAAGTGGACGAATTAATCTTCCTTCAAGCTTAGACTCTTTCTTAACAATATCCAAGCCCTTTTGATGCTGACTCATAGGTCTTTGCCCAAGAACTTCTCCAGTAGCAATAATCTCTACTTTCTTCTTATCAGCATACTCCCTTGCTTTACCCAACATAAAAGCCCTGCAATCAATACAAGGATTAATCCCTGTCCCTCTTCCATACTTAGGTTTCTTAATCATCTCAACATATTCATCAAGTAACTTACCCTTACAATAATCAAAAACTTTTAATTTAACATTGTGTTTTTTACAATACTCTTTAATCTCTTTTTCAACATCTTTTGAAAAAGGAAGTTTAAAATAAAGAGCAAAAACATCATATCCTTGTTCTTGCATAATTTTCACAATAAGTCTACTATCTAATCCCCCAGATAACATAACAATTGCTTTTTTCATTAATAAAAATAGAAAAATTACTTTTTATTCTTACCTATATGCTTTTTGATTTTTTCTTTTTATTCTCAGCCTTCATCTCTTCTTTAATTTCCTGTTTTAACTTCTCCTTATCTATGTGGGGTGGCTGTGTCGACAAATCATTTACAACAGCTACCTTACCATTCTTACTCTTTCCAAACAATCTACTAAAAAAGTTTACAATAGACATAAACTTCAAAACAATACCAACTCCAACAAGAACAAGAGCTAAAATAAACATTATTATAAATACACTATATGCCTTAGCAAAAAAGATTGTAAAAAAAGATAAAAATTCCCAGCTTCCTAATAATGCCAATAACCAAGAAACTTTTGCAAATGGAAGAACTGAAATAAAAATTAATCCTCCTAACATAAATGGATAACTTTTTTTATTTTCAATTAAGAAAAACCCTCCAACAGCTAACAACAATGAAATAACCAAAGCTGTATAAAACCAGCCACTCCAATAACTCTTTGCCTTAGATGAAACTAAATGATATGGAGGGGTATAACTACAATCCCAAAAATCACAATCATATTCATCATAATAAACCTGTTCAACAAAATCTCCAATAATATAAGTTACAACTGCTTCACTTCCTTGACTAATAATCTCACAAGGAATAGTATAAACTTTACCTCCAAATTCCTGAACAATTTCAGTGTTATTATTTTGGCATATCAATTGACTACCAATCATGCTTAAATCAATACTCTCTGTAATATCTATCTGATCTCTTATTATCTCACTAACAACATTTGTCATCTCTGGCTTAAGAGAATCATAATCTAAAGACATTGAAATTGTCCCAAAAGTATTCATTGCAAATAAGGATAAAAACAAAAGTATAGCCACTAAAGTTAATAATCCCCCTCTAATCATTCCCATAAAAAATAAAAGAAAAACAGATTTATAAATATGACTAATTAAATAATTTTTTATTCTTAATAATTAAAATAAATATATTTTTAACATTTATCTAATCACATTCTTTTCAAAGTTTCAATTCTTTTTTCTAAAGGAGGATGTGTGCTTCCCAAAGAATCAAAGGGATTTGTAAAAAATAAAGGAGCTATTGCCTTACTAACCTTTGGCTCTGGTTTATTTTCTTTTTGAATTTTTTCTAAAGAATGTATAAGCCCTAAGGGATATCTTGTAAATTTAACAGCTGTAGCATCAGCAGCAAACTCTCTTTTTCTTGAAATAGATAACTGAACTAAATGAACAACAATAGGAGCTAAGATAGCTAAGATAATTCCAATTAAAATAAAAATACCCTTACCTTTATCATTTCTTCCTCCTCTAAACCATAAACTCCTTAAAAAAATCTGAGAAATAATCGCAACCATCCCAACCATTACTGCAGTTAAAGTCATATATCTAATATCATAATTACCAATATGTCCTAATTCATGAGCTAAAACTCCTTCAAATTCTTGCTTATTTAATTTATCAAGAGCTCCTGTAGTAACACAAATTATTGCATGTTCAGGATCTCTACCAGAAGCAAATGCATTTATCTGAGGAGAATCCATAATATACAATTTAGGCATAGGTAATCCACTCGCTAAAGTAAGTCCTTCAACTAAATCATAATACTGTTTATGCTCGCTTCTACTGGCTTTTTTTGCACGAACACTAGCTAAAGCAATTTTATCTGAATTATAATAATTAATTAAAATATAACTTAAAGAAAAGATAATTGCAAAAATCATAATAATAAAAAAATAACCAGGTTCAAAAGCAAGAGAAATAACATAACCAAGTAAAACAATCACAAAGAAAATAACAATCATAAGAAATATAGATTTATTCTTGTTCCTAGAAATTTGATTTCTAAAATTAATTCTTTTAGGATAATCCATATTAATCAAACTTAACTTTAATATTCTTTTTCTCAGATTCAGTTATTTGTAAATACTCTCTTGACTTCTTACCAAAAATAGATGCAAAGAATACTCCTGGGAATGTCTTGCATAAATCATTATATGACAGTATACTATCATTATAATACTGTCTTGAATATGCAACTTTATCTTCTGTAACTGAAAGTTCTCTTTGTAATTCTAAAAAGTTTGTATTAGCCTTTAAATCAGGGTAACCCTCTGCAATAGCAAAAATAGTCTTTAATGCCCCTTCAAGTTGCTTATCAGCAGCAACCTTTTTTTCAACTCCTTTAGCTGAAACTAAAGCTTTTCTAGCCTCTGTAACTGCCTTAATTGCTGCTTTTTCATGTTTAGCAAACCCTTTAACACTCTCTATTAAATTAGGAATTAAATCAGCTCTTCTCTTTAATTGAACATTAATCTGAGATAAAGAATTATCAATCCTATTTCCTAAAATAACAAATCTATTAAAATAAATAAAAAACATAAGTAATACAAATACAATAATTCCTGTTATAATCCACGCAATCATTAAATAAATAATAAAAGTAAATTTATAAACTTAACCAATCTCATTTAATTATGACAAAAATTAACAAAGAAAAATGCATAGGATGTGGTGCCTGTGCTTCTATATGTCCAAAAGTTTTTGAAATGAAAGAGGGAAAAGCTCAAATAAAGTCTCAAGAAACTCCAAGTTGCGTAGATGAAGCAATCAATGCCTGCCCAGTTCAAGCAATTAGCAAATAAAAATATTTATTAAGCCCTATAAGTTTTATACTGTATGGCAATTCCAAAAGAGGTTAAACACCAAGACAAATATGTCCAATGGTTTTCAGATTTAAATAAAGATTCTGGGCATATTGCAGGAGGGAAAGGAGCAAATCTTGCTGAAATTTATAATCTAAAAATATCAGTTCCACCAGGGTTTGTTATTACAGCTGATTCTTACAAATATTTTATTAAAAAAGCAGGAATAAAAGAAAAGATTGAAGAACTTTTAGCAAGAATTAATTATGAAGACACAAAACAACTAGATGAAATAACAAAAAACATTAGAACTTTAATAATAGATTCTAAAATTCCAAAAGATATGGAAAAAGAAATAATTGAAGCATATGAAAATTTAGACATAGGAGATTTTAATTATGCTACTGGAACTGCCTCAGATTTCCTAAAACATACTCCAGAACCAGTGTTTGTGGCTGTTCGTTCAAGTGCCACTGCAGAAGATTTAGCAGATGCTAGTTTTGCAGGACAACAAGACACCTACCTAAATGTAAAAGGAAATAATGAATTATTAAAAAACGTAAAAAAATGTATAGCTTCTTTATACACTTCTAGAGCTACATACTATAGAAACAAAAAAGGATTTGAACACTCAAAAGTAAGCCTGGCAGTTATAGTCCAAAAAATGATTGACTCAAATAAATCAGGAGTAATCTTCTCAAAAGATCCAACTTCTAGAAAAGATAATGTAGTTATGGAAGCTGTTTGGGGGTTAGGTGAAGGAATTGTTTCTGGAAAAATAACTCCAGACAAATATGTTATTTCTAAAGATTTAGAAATAAAAGACAAAATTATTGCAAACAAAAAAATAGCAATGACTAGAGACTCTTCTGGGAAAAAAACAATAATAAAACTTACAGAAACTAAATCAAATCAACAAGTATTGCAAAACCATGAAATTAGAAAATTAGCAGAAATCGCACTTCAACTTGAAGAACATTATCAAAAACCACAAGATATTGAATTTGCAATAGAAAATAATGAAATATTTATTGTTCAAACACGTCCAATCACAACACTTGGAACAAGAGCTGAAACTGGTGAAAGAGCTGAAATTAAAGGAGAAGTAATTCTAAAAGGATTAGCAGCATCTCCAGGAATCGCTGTTGGAAAAGTAAAAATCATAGAAGATTTAAAAGACCTAGACAAAATAAAAACAGGAGACATTCTAGTTACAAAAATGACTAATCCAGATATGGTTGTTACAATGCAAAAATCAACAGGAATAATAACTGATGAGGGCGGATTAACAGCTCACGCAGCAATTGTTTCAAGAGAAATGGGAATTCCTTGCATTGTCGGAACACAAGAAGCTACTACTAAACTTAAAGAAAATGAAATTATAACAGTAGATGGTTATACTGGAAATATTTACAAGGGAAAAACAGCAGAATCAGAAAAAAAGACAATTGAACAAGTAACAACAGAAACAAAAACAAAAGTAAAAGTTATAGTAGACTTGCCAAGCTTTGCTGAAAGAGCTGCTAAAACAGGAATAAAAAAAGTAGGATTAACAAGAATAGAAGGAATTATTGCAGAATCAGGAAAACACCCTGAATACTTTTTAAAACAAAATAAAGTGCAAGACTATGAAGAAGTAATCTATAAAGGAATTAGCAATATTGCCAAATACTTTGAAGAATTATGGATTAGAACATCTGATATTAGAAGTGATGAATTCCAAAACTTAGAAGGAGCTCCACAAGAAATAGAAGCAAACCCAATGTTAGGTTTTCATGGAATAAGATATGGAATTAAAAATCCAGAAATACTTAAATCAGAATTAAAAGCACTAAAAAGAGTTTCAGAACAAGGAAAAACAATTGGACTGCTTCTTCCACAAGTAATTTCAGTTGAAGAAGTTAAAAAAGTAAAAGAATTTCTCAAAGAAATTAATTTTCTAAAAGCAAAAATAGGAGTAATGGTTGAAACCCCTGCTGCAGTTCAAATAATTAAAGATTTAATTGATGAAGGAATTGACTTTATCTCCTTTGGAACTAATGACTTAACCCAATATATGCTTGCAATAGACAGAGGAAATGAAAATGTTCAATATCTCTATGATGAAATGCATCCAGCAATACTCTATCAACTTGAATATGTAATAAGGGTTTGTAAAAGAAATAATATTGAAACAAGTATTTGTGGACAAGCAGGCAGTAAAAAAGAAATGGCTAAATTCTTAGTTGAAAAAGGAATTGATAGTATCTCTGTAAATGCTGATATGGCTAAAGAAATTTCAGACCATATTGCAGAAGTAGAAAAAGAACTAGTTAAAGATACTGATAAAGAACCAAGAAAATATCAACCAGAACATAAAAAAACTGAAATTGCCACACCAATGAAATTTAATCCAGGAATGAAACAATTTCAACCAAATACAGAACAAATAAAAAAAGATATAGAAAAGATTGAAAAAGAAAAACAAGAATTTGAAGAAAAAGGAAAATTGCCAGAAGAAGAAGTTCCTCTTGAAGAAGTTCCACAAGTTAATTCACAAGAGGAAGATGAAATCCCAGAGATAAATGGAACAGACCACATTGAAAAACAAGAAACCTCTACACCTCAAAATCAAGGAGTTGAAAACACAGATAAAGCAATAGAAGCTATTGAAAAAGAAAAACAAGACTTTGAAGAAACAGATTCTAAACAAGAAAATTCTAAAGAAAAATTAGATATATTTTAACAAAGGATTTTTAAATAAGAAAACCCTATATTAATAATGCCTAAAAAGAGTGTGAAAAAAAAGACAATGAAAAAGACTTCTAAAAAAAAGGTTTCAAAGAAAAAATCAGCAAAAAAAACTACTAAAAGAAAATCTCATATAAATACTGAAAAAGTAAGAATTGAAATGCAACCAATTCTTATAGACAACTTTGTCGCATTACAAAAAGTAATGGTAAATCTTGCTACAAAATTTGATAACTTAAATTCTCAAATAACTAAACTTTTAGATTTATTTGAATTATCAGCTAAATCACTTGCAAAAAAAGGATTTAAACTAGAATCTTCAGAAGCAGAAAGCAAAGAAGTATTAAACAAATTAAATGATTTATCAGAACAAAATAAAATTATTGCTAGGGGATTAACAATGATTCATGAAGCCCCTGCACCTATGCCCATAATTCCAACTGCTCCAGCCCCAATGCCGATTCCAAAACCAATGCCTAAACTTCAAGGGTTTCCACCAAGTATTCCAAAAGCTGAAGAAGCATATAAAAAATCTGCACCATCTTCAAATACTCTTAAAAAATAGAATGTTACTTCAAAACACTTCTGAAAAATTTAAAGAATTATTTCTATTAGCATTTACAAGAGAAATAATAATTCACTCTAGTGGAAAAGAAATTTTAGAACTTGAATCAAAAGAATTTCAAGAAGACAAAGAAAAAAAACAAACAATTAAACAAATAGTAAACCAAAAACTAACTCCAATAAAATTCAAACCTCTTCCTAGATCTTTTCAACTACCAAGAAGACTTATAATTCCAACACAAAGATTTCCTCAAAGACTTCAACATATCAAACCAGTTCCAACTCAAAATCAAATTGAACTTGGAAAACTTAATCCAATATTACAAGACCCAATGGTCCAGACAATTGAATGTCATGGACCAGACAAAGAAATAATTGTAAGAGCTCCAAATGTAAAAAAAACAAATATTAAACTAACTAAAGAAGAAATAAATACCATTGTAGATAAATTCACAGAAAAAGCAAAAATTCCCAATGCAGAAGGGGTATTTAGAGTTGCTTTTGGAAAATTAATCTTTTCTGCAATAATTTCAGAAATTATTGGAACAAAATTCACAATCAAAAAAATTCCCATGCCAAGAACTCCAACAAATATAATCCCCACAAAATCTTTCGGCATGCCTATTAGAAGATAAATAAAATATTCCTTACAATTTTAAAATCCTTTACCTCTTAATCCCCCACGAGTTCTACTAATAGCCCCTTTAGCCTTTCCGCTTGCTGATTTAAAAATCTTTTTTACTTTTTCAGGTTTAACAACTGGTTTTGGTTTAGGATGACTTTCAAAAAACTTTCTCAATTTCTTTGCAATTCCCCATTGTTTTTTAGCCACATCTTGTTCTTTAGGAGTATTAACATATTTAGTAGAATATTTTCCTTCAATCCTTGGCCTTGAAACATTAATTCCTTTTTCTGTTTTTCCAAATCCATATCTTTGTTTTCTAGGCTTCTTTTCAATTAACTGTGAAAAACTAAAGCCAGATTTAGATTTCTTCTGAACATGAACATATTTTCCTGGCTTTTGATGATGAGCCATTCTTTCCACGCCCCCTAATCTCAAGCCAATTTCTTGTCTTCCCATTTCCCTTACATAACTAATAATTGTTCTTCTTTCAGAAAGTATAATTGCTCCTGCAAAAAGAATTACATTTGCCCATAAAAATAAAATTAACCAAAATAACCAATTAAAGAAATAAAAATCTTTAATACATTCAGAACAACTAGGGCCTCCACAATCTAATCCTTCTTCATCATAATTTTTTACTCCATCATAACAATAATCACAATATCCTGTAAATTCTGTTGTAATAAAAGATATATCTACTTTACTTAAATCAAAAATTCCAACCTCTTGCTCCCTTATTCTACTCACAAGTTTATTAGTTTCTTTTTCATAAATTTCAACATATTCTTCTTCACACCATTCAACAATACTAGCTTCAACAAGTACAGGCAATTCACAAGGTTTTTTTTCTATTTTACTATCTTCACATTCAGCCAAATCAATACACTCTCTTTTAGCATAACCCTCAACATCTTTAATACCACTTAAAACATCATTAAGAGAATAATCTGTCTCACAACTTCCCCAAACAGAACACTGCCAATCTGAATCACAATCTTTTCCTCCCTCTTCTTTTTCTTGCTCATCACAACTTTGTTTATCTAAAAGATTATAATCAGTTCCACAATTATTTAAATCAACACAATCATAAGAATAAGAAAATTCATCATCTCCTAAACATTCTGTCCAACTACAACTCCAATCCTCTTCACAAGAACAACTTCTTTCTTCTTCTGGCTTATTAATAATAGTTCCGCAATTAGCTAAATCAACACAAGTCCTCGTTTCAATTTCATTATAACAATCACTCCAATCACTACAATTCCAATTCTCAATACACTCTCCAGTACAAGCACCATCTTCACAAATTCCAAAAGAACAAACCTCATAACTCCATTCACTCCACTCTAAACAATCATCTGTATCATAATCTCCACAATCTCTACTCTCTAAAACACTTGAATTAACACAAGAAGATTCTTCATCTCCAGAGACACAATCATCAGTACATTCATCTCCGCCACCTTTATTATGCACAAGAACATCATTTGCAAAAAACACATTATATTTATCAACTACTTTTAAATTATAAGTCTGGATTATTTCAGGGAAATACTCTATTGACTTTATTTCTACCCACTCTTTATTTAAATTAAATAAATAATCTCCTATTTCAAGAGAATAAATTTTCTGATTAGCTAAGTTAGAATTTTTTAAATCCTCTTTTGAAATTTCCTTATCAATTGCAGCCCATCCAAGAACCCCTTCCTTAAGAACATAGAATGGATGCTCATTAGTAACATTAATAAAATTATTTATTTCATAAATACCTTCTCTTATAGGAGACTCTAATTCCAAAACTTTTGCTGTTTTAATTTCATTATTCTCAACATCATAAGATAAAACTTTTTCTCCAACTTTAATATCTTTAATTTGTTTTTTGCTTCCATCTGCCATTGAAATCAAAGTATATCCTGGGAAACAACTTGAAGGACTTGTTGAACTAATTAAAACACTATTCTCAGAATTTAATGATCCTTCTCCATTTTTATCACAAGTAACATCCCAAGCATAAGTCCCTGCACTTGAAAAACTTCGACTATATTCAAAGAATCCAGAAGAATTCCAAGTCATATTATTATCTAAAGAATCATCAAAATCAATACTACAATTTGCTCCTTGTACTACAGTTCCAGTATTAAATGTATAATTTGCAAAAAACTTAACTTGATTACCTACATATTTTGTCTGATCTCCATCAAGTTTTCCAGCATCTGTTTCATCCCAAATTGTTAAACCAACAAAATCACAATATCCCCCACCAGATTCACTAAATTCATATAATTCTTTAACCTCACTTTCAGTTAAAGACCTATTCCAAATTGCAACCTCATCTAATCTTCCATCTAAAGCATTGCTTCCTCCTTCAGCATTTTGAGCTAATCTTAAATTATTAGTACTTTTAATATACCCAGTTACACCTGAACCAGAAGCATTTTTAACACCATTAATATAAACTGCTCTTTCAACAGCATTATTTGTACTAACAACCTGAGTCCAATCAGAAGCCCCTATTGTTTTAGTAGGACCTAAAACATTCCAACTCCCACTA